>CAZQAG010000008.1:0-65731 GCA_964591295.1 uncultured Gaiellales bacterium
ATCCGCTCCTCGACCGGGCGATCGAGGTCGTCGTCCAGGCGCAGACCGCCTCCACTTCGCTCCTCCAACGACGCCTACGGGTGGGCTACACGCGCGCGGGACGGCTGATCGACATGATGGAGCGGCGCGGAATCATCTCGGGCTACGAGGGCTCCAAGCCGCGTCGGGTACTCGTGGACGAGGCGCAGATCGACCGCGTTCTGAGCTAAGAACCGCGCGACTCGTTTAGCATCGCTCTCCTGAACACACGAATGGGTCGGAGGAGGATGCTGTGATACGAACGAGATGGACGTGGCTGGTCATTGCAGCCACGATGCTGCTCCTCGTCCTCGGCGCTGCGGCGTGCGGCGGCGACGACGGCGGCAGCGGCGGCGACAAGATGAAGATCGCGCTCGTAACGGACACTGGTGGCGTCGACGACCGTGGCTTCAACGAGTTCTCGATCAAAGGTCTCGACAAGGCCGAGGCGGATCTCGACATCGAGAAGCGGGTTTACGTGTCGAACTCGGCGGACGACTACGAGCCGAACCTGACGGCCGCAGTCGACGACGGGTACGAGCTCGTGATCGCCGTCGGCTTCCTGCTCGCGCCGTCGACGATCAAGGTTGCGACAGCGAACCCCGACGTGTCGTTCACGGGCGTCGACCACTTCTATGGCGAGGCGGGCGACGCGTCATGCGAAGAGTCAAAGACCTGTGCCGTCGAGAACGCCCTCGGCATGCAGTATCCGTCTGAGGAGTCGGGCTACCTCGCGGGTGTCGTCGCCGCGCTGACGACGCAGACCGGCACCGTGTCCACGGTCGGCGGAATCAAGATCCCACCGGTCGACAACTGGATCGCCGGCTACCAGGCAGCGGTAAAGGCGACGAAGCCGAGCGTCAAGCTCCTGAACGCGTACTCGAACGACTTCAACGACGCGGCGAAGTGCAAGGAGATCGCGCTCGACCAGATCGCGCAGGGCTCAGACGTCGTCTTCCAGGTCGCGGGCGACTGCGGCCTCGGCGCGATCGACGCCGCTTGCGAGAAGAGCGTGAGGGCGATCGGCGTCGACGCCGACCAGTCGGCCCAGGGCGATTGCGTTCTGACGAGTGCGCTGAAGCCACTCGAGGAATCCGTCTTCGGCGTGATCCAGACGTTCGTCGACGGCGAGTACCAGGGTGGTACGAACGCGTTCTACGGCGTCGAGCAGCTTCCGGACGCTCAGCTCCTGACGGACTTCACGACGGACGTGTCGCAGGAGGTCCAGGACGCTGTGGATATGGCCGAGGCTGGCCTCAAGGACGGCTCGATCGACCCGCCGTCAACGCTCGGATAGGTCAAGTAGGGGGTTGTACGTACGGGGGCGGGCAAGGTTTCCGCCCCCGTACGATCTCCGCGAATGACTGACGCGCCTCTTCTCGAGCTGAAAGGCATCACGAAGCGCTTTCCCGGCGTGGTTGCAAACGACGCCGTGGACTTCGACCTACAGCGCGGTGAGGTGCACGCCCTACTCGGCGAGAACGGCGCCGGCAAGTCGACGCTGATGAACGTCCTCTACGGTCTCTATCAGCCGGACGAGGGCGAGATCCGAATCAGCGGAAAGCAGGTCGCGATGAACTCGCCGCGCGAGGCGATCGACCTGGGGATCGGCATGGTCCACCAGCACTTCATGCTGATCCCGGTGATGACGGTCGCCGAGAACATCGTGCTCGGGGTCGAGCCCACCCGCGAGAAGATCCTGCTCGACGAGGACGCAGCCGAGGAACGCGTCAAGCAGATCGCCCAGACGTTCAAGTTCGCGATCGACCCGCACGCTCGCATCGAGAACATCAGCGTCGGCCAGCAGCAACGAGTCGAGATCCTGAAGGCGCTCTACCGAGGCGCCGAGATCCTGATCCTCGACGAGCCGACGGCAGTCCTCACACCACAAGAGGCGCTGGAGCTTTTCGGGATCCTGCGCTCGCTCACCCAGGAGGGCATGTCCGTCATCTTCATCAGCCACAAGCTGCACGAGGTGCTCGAGATCGCCGACCGGGTCACCGTTCTCCGGCGCGGAAAGAAGATCGAGACGCTGCCGCGGGAGGGGGCAACCCAGGAGCAACTCGCCAAGCTGATGGTCGGGCGCGAAGTGTTCCTCCACGTAGAGAAGAAGCCGGCCGAGCCCGGCGAACGGCTACTGCAAGTCGAGGACCTCCATGTCCTCGACCAGCGCGGCCTACCTGCGGTTCAGGGCGTCTCCCTCGAGGTGCGCGCAGGTGAGATCGTGGGCATCGCAGGCGTCGACGGGAACGGTCAGACGGAGCTGATCGACGCGCTCACCGGATTGACGAAGGCTCAGAGCGGCGTCATCCGGATCGCCGGCGAGGACATCACGCGCGACTCGACGCGCGAGCGCTTCGACCATGGAATTGGCCATATCCCGGAAGACCGCCAGCGCCGTGGGCTCGTCCTGGACTTCACGCTGGCCGAGAACATCGGGCTCCACGAATACCGGAACGAGCCCAACTCCCGTTTTGGCTGGCTGCGCCCGAGCCGTCTGATCTCGCTTGCCCGCAGGCTCCTGAAGGAGTTCGACGTGCGCGGCGGGACGCCGACGACGCTCGCCTCGTCCCTGTCGGGTGGCAACCAGCAGAAGATCGTCATCGCCCGCGAGGTGGAGCGCGACCCGCGCGTGCTCGTGGCCGGACAGCCGACGAGGGGGCTCGACGTCGGCGCCATCGAGTTCGTCCACAACCGCCTCGTCGACGAGCGGGACGAGGGGCGCGCCGTCCTCCTCGTCTCTCTCGAGCTCGAAGAGATCATGTCGCTCTCTGACCGCATCCTCGTCATGTTCGGCGGCCGGATCGTCGGCGAGTACGGCCCGGACGTCACGGAGGAGGAGCTCGGCGTCGCGATGACGGGCGGTCGGCGAGAGGCGGTGGCATGAGCGTTACGCCACCTGCGCCGGCGCCCGAGGCGAAGGAGGCCTACTCCCTCCGAGCGGGTCTCCAAGAACGCGCCGGGGGCTTCCTCGTCCCGCTCGCGGCCACGGTCCTGGCCTTCCTGATCGGGGGTCTCGTCGTCCTGCTCACCGGCCACAACCCGGTCACGGCGTATCAGGCGATATTCGAGGGAGCCGGCTTCAACTGGCCCTACCAATGGTTGACCGGACAGGAGACGCGAGAGTCGGCGCGCGACCTCCAACAAACCCTCCGCGCCGCGACGCCGCTGATCCTCGCCGCTCTCGCCGTCGCGTTCGCGTTCCGGTGCGGCCTGTTCAACATCGGCGGGCAAGGCCAGTACTGGGTTGGGTTCATCTTCGCCCTGCTCGTCGGAACGCATCTGGAGGGCCTGAGCCGCCCCCTGCACGTCGTGCTTTGCATCGTGGCGGGCATCGTCGGGGGAGCGCTCTGGGGCGGCATCGCCGGCTTCCTTCGCGCCACGGTCGGCGCCCACGAGGTGATCACGACGATCATGCTCAACTGGATCGCGATCTACGGAGGCAAGTGGTTATTCGAGCTCGACGGCCCGCTGCAGGGCGCGGCGCCCTCGCTGCCCCGTTCCGCGATCATCTTCGACTCCTCGACGCTCTGGATCATCTGGTCGCCGTACCTGCACGCCGGGTTCTTGATCGCCCTCGTCGCGCTCGTCGTCTACTACGTCATCCTCAACCGCACGACGCTCGGCTACGAGGTGCGCGCGGTCGGCTTCAACGCTGAGGCGGCGCGGTACAGCGGCATCGGCGTGCGGAGGAGCTACTTCCTCGCGCTCGCCATCTCTGGCGCGTTCGCCGGACTGGCCGGCACGGTTGACCTGCTCGGGGTCAAGCACGCGGTGGACCAGAGTGATTTCGATACGAACTTCATAGCGTTCACGGCGATCGCCGTCGCGCTCCTCGGCCGCAACAAGGCGGTCGGGATCTTCTTCGCCGGCCTCCTGTTCGCCGCGCTGAGCACTGGAACCTCGTCACGCAACCTCGACCCCCAGATCTTCGAACCGGCGCTCGCGACGGACCTGTCGACGATGATCCAGGCGCTCGTCATCTTCTTCGTCGGCGCGGAGCTCCTGATCGTCTACATCTGGCGCAGCCGACGCTTTCTCGGGCGAGGGCGGCCCGCGGCCGAGGAGCCTGTCCCGCTGTGATCGATCGGTACACCAACGTTCGAACGGTCGCGGCCGTCGGCATCGGGCTCGGCGTCACCGCCTTCGTGCTGGCACTGCCGCCGTTCACGATCCGCGCGATCGTGGTTCCGATCGTCTTCGGTCTGGCCGGGCTCGCGCTCGGCCTCGCCGCACTGAGCCAGGGGGAGCGGCGGCTCGGAGGATTTGCGATCGCGTTTGGGTTCCTCGGCACCCTCGGCGGCCTGTGGGCGCAGGGAGTAGACCAGACCACTCTCGAGGCCGTGCTCACGGGAGGGCTACTGGCTTCGACGCTCCGCTTCGCAACGCCGCTCGCCTTCGCAGCGATGGGGGGCATCTTCTCCGAGCGGTCCGGCATCGTGAACATCGGGCTCGAGGGAATGATGCTCGTCGGCGCCTTCTTCGCCGTCTGGGGGTCGATCTGGAGCGGCAGCTGGGTCGTCGGCCTCCTGATGGCGATGCTTTCCGGGGGGCTCCTCGCGCTGATCCACGGCTTCTTCTCGATTCATCTCCGAGCCGACCAGATCGTGAGCGGCTTCGCCGTGAACCTCCTGGCGCTCGGCCTCACGGGGTACCTGTACAGCTCTATCTATCCGGACGGAACCGTGAAGGGCCAGATCAAACGCGTTCCCAGTCTCGAGGGATTGCTCGGATTTCTCGACTGGGTGCCGGGCGCGGACCTGAGCCTCCTCGTCTGGCTCATGTTCCTGACCGTGCTGCTCTCCTACATCGTCCTGTTCAAGACCCCGATCGGTCTGCGAATCCGCTCGGTGGGCGAGCATCCGCGCGCCGCGGACACCGTCGGCATCTCTGTGTACCGCGTGCGTTACGCAGCCGTGGTCACGTCGGGGGCCCTGGCAGCGCTCGGAGGGGCGTTCTTGTCGATCGGGTTCACGGGCAGGTTCACAGAGAACATGACCGGCGGCCGCGGTTACATCGCGCTGGCAGCGGTCATCTTCGGCAAGTGGCGACCGGGTTGGGCGTTCGTGGCGACGCTGCTCTTCGGCTTCGGGTTTGCGCTCGCGATCCCGCTCCAGCGCGAGGCGGACATCTCGTCGAACCTGATCTCGATCCTGCCGTACCTCTTGACCCTGGTCGCGGTGGCCGGTGTTATCGGCCGCTCGATCCCGCCCGCCGCTATTGGCCGCCCCTACGTCAAGCAGTAACGGGTCGCGGCCGCGGAACCGAGCGGCCGGCTGGTCGCTCGTCCTCGCGCTGCTGGCCCTGGCTGCGATTCCCGTTGGCGCGGCGGTCACCGAATCGCGAGCCGACCTCCGCCTCGTGCACGCCGGTGTCGCAGTTCCGGTCGCCGCCCTTTTCGCCATCGCCGCGATCCGCCTCGCGCGTCGGGCGCGCCTGCGGCACGAGCGCACCCTCGGCCGGGCCGGGGGGGAGCGAACCGCACAGGTGGGGCGGGTCCTCGGCTGGCTCGCGCTCTACGTGGCGCTGATCGCCTCCATCTCCCTGGCCGTCTATGCGGTCAATTTCTACCTCTTGGCATAGACTCCAGTCTCCCCGTGTTCGAGATCGGCAACAGCCTCCGCGAGGCTCGTCTGCGGCAGGGGCTCGATTTTCCGGAGATCGAGCAGGCGACGAAGATTCGTGGCAAATATCTGCGTGCCCTCGAAGAGGAGCAGTTCGAAGTGCTGCCCGCGCAGACCTACGTCAAGGGCTTCCTGCACTCGTACGCTGACTACCTGGGGCTCGACGGCCAGCTCTACGTTGACGAGTTCAACTCGCGTTACGTGCGCGGGGAGCTCGAGGAAGAGGAGGAGCAGCCGTTTCGTCCGCGCGGCGGCGACGCGCCCGGGCGCTTCGGCGGGCTGCAGGGCAAGGCCGTGATGCTGACCGTCGCCGCCATCGCAGGCCTAACGGTCTTCGTCTTCGCGGCGGCGAAGTCTGCGCGCGACGACGGTCCGGGCATCCCGGTGAGCAATCCGCCGCCGGCGCAACCTACGAAGAAGCCGGTGGCCCGTCTCGAAGTCTCCGGCGTCGCCGGCGGTGCCTATGTGCAGGTCTACCGCGGCACGCGAACGACGACGCCGATCTACCAAGGGACGCTCGAGCAGGGCAGCCCGCGCATCTTCGTCGGTACGCATCTCTGGCTCTATGTCTTCGCGCCCGCCAACCTGCGGCTGGAGCTGAACGGGCGGCCGACGGCGGTACCGGGGCGCGGCACCGGCGCACGCCGGTGGCTCGAGGTGACGCCGAGGCGCGTCTCGCTCGCGCCGCCGGTTTCTTGAGACCGCGGGCAGCGGTCGTCGTCACGGGCAGCGAGCTCCTCCGAGGAGGGCGCCGCGACGCCAACGGCCCGTTCCTGGCTGCGGAGCTGACCGCACTCGGGCTCGAGCCGGCGCGCATCACGCTCGTCGGTGACGAGCCGCAGGAGCTCGAGGCGGCGCTCGGCGAGGGCCTCTCCGCCGATCTGCTCGTCGTCTCCGGAGGGCTCGGGCCTACACACGACGACCGGACCGTCGAGCTCCTCGCACGGGCCGCCGGCCTCGGCAGGTCGGTCGACCCTGCGCTCGAGCAGCAGATCGAAGGCGTCTCTCGGCGGATCGCCGCGCGCCTGGGTCGGCCCTATGCGGAGTTCGAGGAAGGGGTCCAAAAGCAGGCGACGGTTCCCGAAGGCGGCCGCGTGATCGGCATTGCAGGGACGGCGCCCGGCCTCGTCGTCGAGACGGACGACGTCGTCGTGGTGGTCCTGCCCGGGCCTCCGCCCGAGCTCCAGCGTCTCTGGCTAGCCGCGCTGGAGGACGAGGCCGTGCGGCGGGTGCTGGCACGCGCGGAAGTGCCCGAGTACCGCGTCCTGCGGGTTTACGGAGTGAGCGAATCCGCCGTGGCGAGGGCGCTCTCGGAGGCCGGGGGCGAGCCGGAGGGCGTCCAGGCGACGATCTGCGCCCACGACGGGGAGATCTGGATCGAGCTCTTCGGCGACGGTGACGCCTTGGCCCGGGCGATGCGCGAGGGGCTCGACCCCGCCGTCTTCGCAGAGGACGCCCGCCCGGTCGAGGAGCACGTCCTCGAGGCGGCTCGCGAGCAGGAGCTTTCTCTCGTGACGGCGGAGTCCTGCACCGGCGGCCTCGTTGCGGCCCGCCTCACCTCGGTTGCCGGCGCGAGCGACGTGTTCCGTGGCGGTGTGGTCGCCTACGAGAACGCCGTCAAGCTGGGCCAGCTCGGCGTCCCTGACCAGGTCCTGGCCGAGCATGGCGCTGTCTCGGCAGAGAGCGCTTCGGCAATGGCAGCCGGCGCCCGCGCGTCGCTCGGTGCGGACGTGGCCGTGGCGGTGACCGGTATCGCCGGGCCGGACGGAGGCACACCGGACAAGCCGGTCGGCCTCGTCTACCTGCACGCGAGCGCTCCCGGGGCCGAGCTGGGCCGAGAGCTGCGACTCTCAGGCGACCGGGAGACGATTCGACGCCGTGCGACAGCGGCTGCGCTCCACCTCGTGCGCGAGCTTCTGGCACGAAGCCGTCACAACCCCGCATGACCTCCTCGGGTAGCGTCGTCGGCGATGACCGCCTACGGCTCTTTCTCGGCTTTCGCCTGCCCGACGCGACCGCGCGCAGGGTCCTCAGCTGGCAGCAGGAGGAGCTCGGTGCTCCCGAGCGGGCTCGTCTCGTCCCGGTCGAGAACCTGCACGTCACGATCGCATTCCTCGGCTCGCGGCCGGCCGGTGAGGTCGACTCGATCGCCGGAGCCCTGCGCGAGGCCGCTCGAGATGCTGGGCCCGTGCTCGTCCCTTCCGGGTACCGAGAGACGCGCTCGGTCGGCATGCTCGTCTTCGACGACCAGGACGGACATGCGACACGGATCGCGGAAGACGTTCACGGACGCTTGGCCCGGCTCGGGGTCTTCGAGCCCGAGCGGCGCCCGTGGCTTGCGCACCTCACCGTCGTCCGCTTTCGCGAGCGACCGCGGCTTCAGCCCCCGGTCCCCGATCTCGGGCCGGTGACGATGTCCGACGCTGCTGTTTACATATCCCGGCTGCGGCCGACAGGCGCGCAGTACGAAGTCTTGGAGTCGGTTCCGCTAGGAGGTGGATGAGGTTGGATCGCGAGCAAGCACTCGACACTGCCCTCGGCCAGATCGAGCGCCAGTTCGGCAAGGGCTCGGTCATGCGCATGAACGACCACGCGCACGTCACGACGGGCTCGATCTCGACTGGATCGCTGTCGCTCGACATCGCCCTCGGAGTGGGGGGGCTTCCGCGCGGCCGCGTCGTCGAGGTCTTCGGCCCCGAGTCGTCGGGCAAGACGACACTCGTCTACCACGTGATCGCCGAGGCCCAGCGACGTGGAGGCATCTGCGCCTTCATCGACGCCGAGCACGCGATGGACCCGCAGTACGCGCGCCGAATCGGCGTCAACATCGACGATCTGCTCGTCTCGCAGCCCGACAACGGCGAGCAGGCGCTCGAGATCTCCGAGCTGCTCATCCGCTCCGGAGCCCTCGACGTCGTCGCGGTCGACTCGGTCGCCGCACTGACGCCGAAGGCCGAGATCGAGGGCGAGATGGGAGACAGCCACGTCGGTCTCCAGGCTCGCCTGATGAGCCAGGCGCTGCGCAAGCTCGCGGGGACGCTCAACCGCACCGACACGATCGCGCTCTTCACCAACCAGCTGCGCGAGAAGATCGGAGTCATGTTCGGCTCGCCCGAGGTCACTCCAGGTGGGCGAGCGCTGAAGTTCTACTCGTCGGTCCGGCTCGACATCCGGCGCATCGAGACGCTGAAGGAAGGCGTCGAGGCGATCGGCAATCGCGTCCGCGTCAAGGTCGTGAAGAACAAGGTGGCGCCGCCGTTCAAGCAGGCGGAGTTCGACATCATCTACGGCTCCGGGATCTCCTGGGAGGGCACGGTGCTCGAAGCCGGCATCGAGCGGAAGGTCGTGCAGAAGTCGGGCTCCTACTTCAGCTTCGACGAGGAACGGCTCGGGCAGGGCCGGCACAACGCCGCCGCCTTCCTGCGAGAGCACCCCGACGTCACCGAGAAGATCGTGATGGGGATCCAGGCCGAGCTCGGTGAGGACGGCATCGCCTCCGCGCGGCTGCTGCCGGTTGCATCCGCCGACGACGCCGAGCGTGCCGAGAAGGCCAAGGAGGCGGAAGCTGTCCGCGAAGAGGTCGCCGCCACGGGTTAGCGCCCTGCTCTCGCGGCCGCGCGGGCGCGTCGAGGTCGTCCTGGACGGGGAGTACTGGCGCACCATGCCGGCCGAGGCCGTGCTGGCGGCCGGACTGGATGTGGGCGTCGAGCTCGACCGCCCGCGAGCGCGGCGGGTGCGTCGCGAGCTCGTGCGGCACGAGGCGATGGTAAAGGCTGCGCGCTCGCTCGCCCGGCGCGACCTGACCGAGAAGGAGCTTGCCGAGCGGCTCTCTCGGGCTCAGATCGCCCCGGCAATACGCAGCGAGGCCATGGGGCAACTGGTTCGATCCGGCGCGGTCGACGACGGGCGTTTCGCGAGAGCGCGGGCCGAGCTGCTCGCTGAACGGGGGGCCGGCGACGGTTTGATCCAGCACGATCTGGCGGGGCGAGGCATCGCGAAGGAGCTCGTGGAGGCAGCCGTCGACGCGCTCGAGCCGGAGACTGTTCGAGCGACGAGGATCGTCGAGCGACGAGGAGGACCGAGCGTCCGGACCGCGCGTCACCTCGCGGGCAAGGGCTTCTTAGAGGACTCGATCGAGGGTGCCTGCGAAGTGCCCATTGTGGAGGAGGCCCCTCCCGCTGTAGGATGAGGGGGCATTATCCGACATATTTGCCTGCACAAGCGTAGTTTCCGAATCGTTCCACCACCCAGACAAACGAGCACAAGCACCTTGACGACTACTCGAGAAGCTGTTGAAAGAGGCTTGACCGGCACGGTCTAGCCTCGTTCGTTGCGGTCCCCTGGGCCGCCTGGATTCGGAACCTTGAGCCGTGCGGGCACGTACCCGAGGAGCGCCAATGCTCGTGATTGCGGCAGTTCTGATCAGCGTCTTCGTCACCGGCGCCCTCGTTCTTCTCGCGTTGCGCATGCTCGGTGGATCGAGCGTGGCCGAGGCGCGCCGGGAGGCGGAGACCATCCGCCGGGAAGCGAAGATCGAAGCCCGGGAGGAGGCCGTCCGCCTGAGGGCGGAGGTCGAGCGTGAGATCGCCGAGCAACGCAAGCGGATCACGAAGATCGAGGAACGGGCGCTCGCCCGGGAGGACGAGGTCGAGCGTCGGCAGAAGGAGATCGAGCGTCGCGACCAGGGCCTGGCGGACCGCGAGGTGCACGTCAAGGAGCTCCAGGAAGACCTCAAGGAAGCGAAGCAGCGTGAGCTCGAGGAGCTCGAACGAATCGGCGGCATGACCGTCGGGGAGGCGAAGGCGCGGCTGCTCGCCCAGTCGGAAGAACTGGTCCGACACGACCTCGCCCGCCGGGTGCGCCAGCTCGACGAGGAGGCGCAAAGCGAGGCGAAGCGGCGCGCGCGGAACCTCGTCGCCGATGCGCTCCAGCGGGTCGCTGCGAGCCACGCTGCGGAGACGACCTCGTCCCTGATCGAGCTCCCGTCAGACGACATGAAAGGACGCATCATCGGCCGTGAGGGCCGCAACATCCGCGCGCTCGAGCACTTGACCGGCGTGGACGTGATCGTCGACGACACGCCGCAGGCAGTCGTTCTCTCGTCGTTCGACCCGATCCGGCGGGAGATCGCGAAGATGACGCTCCTGAAGCTCGTCGAGGACGGCCGTATCCAGCCGGCCCGGATCGAGGAGATGTACTACCAGTCGAAGACCGAGATCGACGAGCACATCCAGCAGGCGGGCGAGCAGGCGGTGTTCGAGGCCAACTGCGGCGACTTCCACGAGGAGATCGTCAAGCTCCTCGGCCGCTTGAACTACCGGACGAGCTACGGGCAGAACGTGCTCAAGCACACGCTCGAGGTCGTCCACCTCGCCGGGCTGATGGCGACCGAGCTGGAAGCGCACGTGAAGACCGCCAAGCGAGCCGCGATGCTCCACGACGTCGGGAAGGCGCTGACGCACGAGGTCGAGGGCTCACACGCCGCAATCTCGACCCAGTACGCGAAGCGCTACGGCGAGTCACCCGGGGTCATTCACGCCGTCGAGGCCCATCACTACGAGGTCCAGCCGCAGACGATCGAGTCCGTGCTCCTGATCGCCGCAGATGCGATCTCCGGCGCGCGGCCCGGCGCAAGGGGCGACAGCCTCGAGAACTACATCAAGCGCCTTGCGGCGCTCGAGGAACTGGCGGCGAAGAAGCCCGGGGTCGAAAAGGTCTATGCGCTCCAGGCCGGCCGCGAGATCCGCGTGATCGTCAAGCCGACGGAGATCGACGACGACCAGGCGGCCCTGCTCTCCCACGAGATCGCCCGCGACATCGAGAACGACCTCGAGTACCCGGGCCAGATCAAGGTGACCGTGATTCGTGAATCACGAAACGTCGAGTTCGCGAAGTAGCGCGGCTGCGGCCGTGACCGACTCGCCGCGGCTCTACGGCGACCTTGCCTCCTGGTTTCACCTGCTTACGGCTCCGGAGGATTACGAGGAGGAGGCTGAGCTCTACCGGCGCCTACTGATCGAAACGGCCCAGGATCCCGTCGAGTCGGTGCTCGAGCTCGGGAGTGGGGGAGGCAACAACGCGTCGCACCTCAAGCGGCACTTCACGCTCACGCTCGTCGACCGCTCACCCGGGATGCTCGAGCTGAGCCGCGGGCTGAACCCCGAGTGCGAGCACGTCGAGGGAGATATGAGGACGGTCCGACTCGGCCGCATGTTCGAGGCAGTCTTCGTGCACGACGCGCTGGCGTCATCCTGACCGAGCCCGATCTGCGGGCTGTCTTCGACACGGCGTCCGTCCACTGCCGGCCGGGCGGCAGCGCGGTCTTCGTTCCGGACTATTTGACGGAGACGTTCGCGGTACGCACGAGTCACGGAGGCCACGACTCGGAGGACGGCGCGCGAGGCCTTCGCTACCTCGAGTGGGTCCGCGCCGATGCTTCGGACCCGACAAGGCACGTGGTCGACTTCGCCTACCTCCTTCGCGAGGGCGAGACGGTTCGCGTCGAGCACGATCGCCATCTCTGCGGGCTGTTCCCCAGGGAGACCTGGTTGCGCGGTCTCGACGCTGCCGGGTTCGACGTCAACGCTGTCGAACCCGACTACGAAGAGCCGACGAGCCAGGTCGTCTTCGCCTGTCAGCGCCGAGCCTGAGCCGGGCTACGATGCGGCCGTGAAGCGGTACCACGTCACCACCTTCGGGTGCCAGATGAACGCTCACGACTCCGAGCGGATCAAGGGCATGCTCGAGGAACTGGGACTGGGGGAGGCGCCCTCTCAGGACGAGGCCGACGTCCTCGTTTTCAACACGTGCACGATCCGAGAGAAGCCGGATCAGCGTTTCGCTTCTCATCTCGGCAACGCTCGGATGCTGAAGGTCGCCGACCCGGACAAGGTGATCGCCGTCGGCGGCTGCTACGCCGAGGCGCAGCGCGAGCGGCTCTTCGACCTCTATCCGTTCGTCGACGTCGCCTTCGGCCCCGGCACGATTCCGCACCTCGCTGATTGGCTTGGCGCAGGAGGCGAGGCTCCCCGCGGGCGGTTCGGCACCGGCGAGGAGCGCGAGTTCGCCGGCACGCTGCCGATGCACCGCGAGCGCCGCTTCCAGGCCTGGGTGCAGGTTTCGATGGGCTGCAACTCCGTCTGCTCGTACTGCATCGTGCCCGCCGTGCGCGGGCGCGAGGTGAGCCGGCGGCCCGGAGAGATCGTCGCTGAGGTGACGCGCCTCGCCCAGGAGGGCGTACGGGAGATCACGCTCCTCGGTCAGAACGTCAACTCCTGGGGCCGCGATCTTCTCCCCGACGTGAAGACCGGGTTCGGAGAGCTTCTCCGCGCCTGCGACTCGGTCGCCGGGATCGAGCGCATCCGCTTCACGAGCCCGCATCCGAAGGACTTTCGCCAAGAGGTGATCGCGGCCATGGCCGAGTGCCGGGCGGTCTGCGAGCACGCGCATCTGCCGCTCCAGTCGGGCTCGACCCGGATTCTGAAGGCGATGCGGCGAACCTACGGCCGCGAGCGCTATCTCCGGCTCGTGGACGAGCTCCGCGCCGGGATTCCGGACCTCGCGCTCACCACCGACATCATCGTCGGCTTCCCGGGCGAGACCGAGCGCGACTTCGAAGAGACGCTGGAGGTCGTGGAGGAGGTGCGCTACGACGGCGCCTTCACGTTCGTCTATTCGCCGCGGCAGGGCACTGAAGCCGCGACGATGCCCGATCAGGTCTCGGACGAGCTCAAGCGGGAGCGGATCGAGCGGCTCGTCGAGGTCGTCCAGCGCATCGCCCAGGAGCGCAACCAGGGACGAGTGGGCCGGGTGGAGGAGGTGCTCGTCGAGGGACCGAGCCGCACCGACCCCCGTGTACTCCGTGGGCGAACCCGCCGCAACGTCACGGTGAACTTCGCCGGATCGGCGGAGCCGGGAGAGCTCGTCGACGTGAGGATCGAGGGTGCAACGTCGACCACCCTCCGCGGCACCGAGCTGGCGGCCGTTGCAGCGTAGTCGCGAGCTCGTCTGGGACGGTTGTCTCAACGTCCGCGACCTCGGAGGTCATCGAACGAAGGACGGGGGCCAGACGCGATTCGGCGCCGTCGTGCGCGCCGACAGCGTCCGCCAGCTCACCGACGAGGGCTGGAAGGCTCTCGTCCACTACGGCGTAGGCACCGTCGTCGACCTCCGCGGAGATCACGAGCGAGCAGAAGACCCGCCCGCCGAGCTTCCCGTCGAGGTCGTGCACGTGCCGTTCATGGAGAGCGACGAGCACGGCTGGGAGGAGATCGAGGGGGAGGTCGAGGAAGCGGCGAATGCGGCACCTGATGTCGCTACGGCGACCCGCGACGTCTACCTGATCTTCCTGGAGCACTTCAAAGCGAACGTCGCCGCCGGCATCCGAACCGTGGCTCGAGCGCCCGAAGGCGGGGTCGTCGTGCACTGCGTAGGGGGCAAGGACCGAACCGGGCTGCTCACTGCGTTCCTCTTGCACGTGGCCGGTGTCGACACCGAGCAGATAGCAGCCGACTACGCCCTCAGCGAGGAACGCCTCCGCCCGCGACACGAGGCCTGGTTCGCGGAGGCCGAGACGGAGGCGGAGCTCAAACGCCTGCAACGCATCGCGCAAACTCCCGCGGAATCGATCGTCGGCGTCTTCCGGGAGCTCGAACGCCGATACGGAAGCGTGGAGGGCTTTCTCCGCGAGGCGGGCGTGAGCGACGACGACCTCGCCCGCGCACGCGCGCGGCTCCGTGGCTGACTCGGTCCTCGCGATCTTCGGGCCTACGGGGTCGGGCAAAAGCGCCGTCGCGGAGGCCCTGGCCGACCGGATTCCCGCAGAGGTCGTCTCCGCCGACTCGATGCAGGTCTACCGTGGGCTGCCCATCCTCACGAATCAGTCACCCGGCCGCCTCGTAGCGATCTGGCCGCTCGGGCATGCAGGATCGGTCGGCGAGTACAAGGAGCTTGCGCACGCCGCGATCGACGAGGTCCTCGCAGCCGGCCGGACTCCGTTGGTGGTCGGCGGCACCGGCCTGTATCTGCGTGCCGCCCTTGCCGACCTACGATTGCCTCCGGCACCGGAGCCCGGATCCCGCGAGCGCTGGGAGGAGCTCTACGACCGCGAGGGCGCCGAGGGGGCTCATGCACTCCTCTCCGAGATTGACCCCGAGGCGGCCGCGGCTGTCCATCCAAACGACCGTCGACGCGTCGTGCGCTCGCTCGAGCTCGGCGGCCTCGACCGGGAGCGCGACCGTCTCTGGACGGAGGAGACCCGTCACCCGACACTCGTCTTCGGGCTCGACGTCCCGAAAGAGGAGCTGGAGAGCCGAATCGCGAAGCGCGCCAGGGCGATGTTCACCGCCGGCGTGCGACAGGAAGTGGAGCGCGCGCTCGCGGACGGCATCTCTCCGACCGCGAGGTACGCACACGGCATCGCAGACGTCGCCGAGCA
The DNA here is from genome assembly GCA_964591295.1 of uncultured Gaiellales bacterium. GTDB lineage: Bacteria > Actinomycetota > Thermoleophilia > Gaiellales > Gaiellaceae > VAXT01. The sequence goes on from CAZQAG010000008.1 coordinate 15,079, forward strand.
TCCTGACGACGAGGCTGCGATCGAGGCCATCGTCGACCGCGGGAAGCGCTACGCCGCGTACCAGCGCAAATGGATGCGGCGGATTCCGGGCCTTGTTAGCCTGCCTGCGGATCGCCCTCCGGGCGACATCGCCGATGCAATTCTCGAAGTGGCACGGGCTCGGCAACGACTACCTGCTGGTCGAGCGGGCTGAGCTTGCCTTCCCGCTGACACCCGAGCGCGTGCAGAAGATCTGCGACTACCACTTCGGCGTCGGCTCCGACGGGATCGTCGAGGTCACCTCCGCGAACGGTGACGCGGCCGAGGTGGTGATCTGGAACCCCGACGGCTCCACCGCCGAGCTCTCCGGCAACGGCACGAGGATCGCGGCCCGGTGGCTCGCTCGGCGGAGCGGCGCCGGGACCGTCCGGATCTCCGTCGGCCCGCGGGAGGTCGTCGCGGAGATGCGCGACGGCAAGCAGGTCGAGATGGACATGGGCGAGGTCGAGGTGGGGGAGCCGGAGACGATCGACGTGGGCGGCGAGCTCATCGAGTTCGTTCCCGTGTCGGTCGGGAATCCGCACGCGGTTATTCGGCGCAAGCCCGATCGCGAAGAGCTGCTGCGCCTCGGCCCGCTCGTCGAGCGCCATGAGCGGTTTCCCGAGCGGACGAACGTGCAACTCCTGCGGGTCGAAGGCGCGCATGACGTCTCAGTCGGGGTCTGGGAGCGGGGAGCGGGGGAGACCCTCTCCTCGGGAACGAGCGCGGTCGCCGTCGCGGGCGCCGCGGTACGCCACGGCTGGTGCGAGAGCCCCGTCACAGTCCATCTCGCAGGCGGAGACCTTGTCGTCACCGTCGACGAGGCAATGAACGCGCGCCTGGTCGGCCCGGCGGAAGAGATCTGCTTCGTCGAGCTTTCCGAGGAGCTGGAACTGTGAAGTTCGCGAAGCGGCTCGACGCCATTCCCCCGTATCTGTTCGCCGAGCTCGAGCGGAAGGTGACCGAGGCCGAGCGCGCGGGGATCGATGTGATCAGCCTCGGCATCGGCGACCCGGACCTTCCGACTCCGCCGAGAGTGATCGAGGCGCTCGCCGAAGCCGCCCGCGATCCGCGCACTCACCAGTACCCGACGAATCACGGAACGGACGAGTTCAGGGCGGCTGCGACGGGCTTCTACCGGGACCGCTTCGGCGTCGAGCTAGACCCCGACAGTGAGGTGATCCCAGTGCTCGGCGGCAAGGAGGGCGTCGGGCACATCGCGCTCGCCTGCCTTGATCCAGGCGATGTCTGCCTGGCGCCCGACCCGGGGTATCCGCCCTACACCTCCGGCCCTGTCTTCGCAGGCGCGACCGTGCACTACCTGCCGCTGCGCGAGGAGAACGGGTTCCTGCCCGAGCTCGATAGCGCACCGGAAGGGAGGCTCCTCTACCTCAACTACCCAAACAACCCCACGGGAGCGACCGCCGAGCTCGACTTCTTCGAGCGCGTCGTCGCGTTCGCCAAGGAGCGCAACCTCATCGTCGTGCACGACAACGCGTACTCCGAGGTTGCCTTCGACGGCTACCAGCCTCCGAGCTTCCTCGAGACGCCGGGCGCAAAGGACGTCGGCGTCGAGATCTTCTCGCTCTCGAAGGGCTGGAACATGACCGGCTGGCGCGCGGGGCTCGTGGCAGGGAACGCGGAGCTCGTCGACGCCTATCGCCGGCTGAAGACGAACCTCGACTCCGGGATGTCCGAGGCCGTCCAGCACGCCGCCGCTGTCGCACTGACCGACTCGCGCGAGTTCCCACGTGAGATCTCCGAGGTCTATGCCCGCCGCCGCGACCTCCTCGCGGCCGGATTGCTGGCAATCGGGCTCGAGTTCAAGCCGCCGCAGGCAACGCCGTATTTCTGGGTGCGCGTGCCCGAGGGCCACACCTCGGCTTCGTTCACGGAGCTCGTACTCGATCAGGCCTCGGTCCTGGTCTCGCCGGGAGACGCCTACGGCCCGAGCGGGGAGGGGTTCGTCCGCCTCTCCCTGACCGTGCCCGACGCGCGCCTCGAGGAGGCGGTTGGCCGGATCACAGAGGCTCTGGTCATAATTCAATCGTGAGACAGCGCCAGCCGGATCCCCCTCCGGGCCTGGAGCCTGAGCGGGGATTCATCGTCGCCGTGCTGGCTCCCGGGGTCGACGAGGAAGACGAGCTCGACGAGCTTCGTGAGCTTTCGCGTGCCGCCGGGGTCGAGCCGGTGGGCGAGCTCGTCCAGCGCCGGGCGCGACCCGACGAGCGCACCTACGTCGGGAAGGGGAAGCTGAGGGAGCTGCAGGCCCAGTTCGGCGCGACTCGCGCCGAGTCTCTGCTCGTCGACGACGAGCTCAACCCCGGTCAGCAGCGCCAGCTCGAGGATGCCCTTTCGGCACGCGTCGTCGATCGCACGCAGCTGATCCTCGACATCTTCGCCCAGCATGCCCGCAGCGCGGAGGGCAAGCTCCAGGTCGAGCTCGCGCAGCTCGAGTACAACCTCCCGCGCATGCGGGGCCTCTGGCAGCACCTCGAGCGCCTCGGCGGTGGCCTGGGTGCGGTCGGCGGCGGAGTCGGAACGCGAGGGCCAGGCGAGTCGCAGCTCGAGACCGACCGGCGTCTGGCCGGACGTCGGATCACCCTTCTTCGCAGGCGGCTGAAGGAAGTGAGCCAACATCGCGCCACACGGCGCAAGCAGCGCGAGCGCTCGGAGGTCCCCACCGTCGCGCTTGCCGGCTATACGAACGTCGGCAAGTCCACGCTTCTGAACCGCCTCACAGATGCCGGCGTGTCGGTGAACGATCGGCTCTTCGAGACGCTCGATCCGACGACGCGAGGCTTCGAGTACGACGGCCGCCGCTACCTGGTCACCGACACCGTCGGGTTCATCCGGCGTCTTCCACACGACCTCGTCGAAGGCTTCGCCGCCACGCTCGAGGAGACGCTCAGGGCCGACCTCGTGCTCCACGTCGTCGACGCATCGGTGTCGGAGGATCAGCTGGAGGCGATGACCAAGGCCGTCGAGTCGGTGCTCACAGAGATCGGAGCAGACGAGCTGCCGGTGATGGTCGTCCTCACCAAGATCGACCTCGTCGACCCCCTCGCGCGCCGGCGGCTCGGGAACCGCTTCCCCGGAGCGCCGCAGGTGTCGGCGCACACGGGTGAAGGCCTCGAGGAGCTCCAGGCGGCAATCGCCGGTCATTTCGCCGAGCGGTTCGAGGCCGTGCGGCTGCTCTTGCCCTACGAGGACGGCGGCAAGCTTGCGGAGCTCTACGAGCTCGGGGCGCCCATCGACGAGCGGATCGACAAGCCCGAAGGGGTTTTCGTGCGCGCTCGGCTCGGGCACGCCGACCTGCGTCGATTCGCATCGTTCCTCGTCGCAGAGGAAGATGAAGCCTCGCAGGGCACGCGACGATGACCGAGCTCCCCATCCAGCGGCTGCGCGACGACGCAGTCGTCCCGACCCAGGCGTATCGCGGAGACGCGGGGCTCGACCTGGCCGCATGCGAGCACGTCGAGCTCGGACCCGGCGAACGCGCCGTGGTCGGCACCGGTCTCGCAGTCGCCATCCCGGAGGGCTTCGCCGGTTTCGTTCAGCCGCGGTCAGGCCTGGCAGCAAAGCACGGGATCACGATCGTCAACACTCCGGGACTTGTCGACTCCGGTTACCGCGGCGAGTTGCGCATCGTGCTTCACAACACGGATCTCGAGCTGCCGTTCCTCGTCGAGCCCGGGATGCGTATCGCTCAGCTCGTCGTCGTCCCGATCGCCGAGGTCGAGCCGACCGAGGTCGAAGAGCTTCCCCGGAGCGAGCGAGGAGTGCGCGGCTTCGGCTCCTCGACGCTCTGATGGCGACCGAGCCGCGAATTCGGGTCTCGGCGATCCTGAGATGGGGGGGACGCATCCTCCTCTGCAGGCATGAGAAGGACGAGCGGGAGTACTGGCTGTTGCCGGGGGGCGGGGTCAATTCGGGCGAGAGCCTCGTCCGCGCCCTCCATCGCGAGCTCGCGGAAGAAGTCGGGGTGGCTGACGAGATCCCCGTCGAGGGCCCGGTCGCGATCGTGGACTCGATCGCCCCCGTTCGGAGCTTCGCCGCGAAGCACGTCGTCCACATCATCTTCTCGGGCGACCTGGAGGGCCGCTCGCTCGAGGCGGTGACGTCGAAGGACGCAGCCGTCCGGGGCCATCGGCTGTTCGAAGTCGGGGAGCTCGGCGAGATCGTGCTCCATCCGCCCATCCAGCGTTTCCTGGCCCGCTGGCGCCCGGGTGACCCCGTGGTCTACCTCGGCGCTCTCTGGGCGCCATAGAGCCTCCCAGGGCCTCGTACGGCATTTCGGCACGGCTCCGGCACAGACACGCGCAAATCTCCCCGATACGATGAAAATCGGGCGGTGGGTCGCGGATGGCCCCCTCGCGCGTGTACTAGAGGCGAGGGAGGAAACAGAAGCGAGGGAGGAAACGCGACGCCGGCGCGTTCTAGGAGCGGCCGCCGCGGGACCGAGCCCGCGCGGCCGACACGAGATGTGCCTCTTGCTCGAGACCATCGGGGAGCGCGGCCAGCTCCGGAGCGTCTCCCAGCCGGTGCTCGAGCGCTCGAGCGAGCAGCCAGTCGGCAAGCCACGGATTCCGCGGGAGTAGCGGCCCGTGGAGGTACGTGCCGATCGCGGTTCCAACCCGGCAGCCCTCGAAGCCGCTCTCGCCGTCGTTGCCGAAGCCCGCGATCACGCGACCCAGGGGCTCTGCCCCGGCTTCGAGTTGCGTGAGCCCCGCGTGGTTCTCGAAACCGGCCAGCGTTCGCTTGTCGCCGGGCTCGAGCTCGCACTCGAGCAGACAGTCTCCGACCAGCCGCCTCTCACCCGCAACGGTGTGGAGAGGGAACAATCCTGTGCCCGGCAGCTCGGCACCGTCACGGTCGCGGTAGAAGCGCCCCAGCAGCTGATACCCACCGCACACGGCCAGCACGGCGGCACCGCCGTCTACCGCCTCACGGATGGCATCGCCCTTCGCAGCTAGATCGGGCGCGATCAGCGCCTGCTCGCGATCCTGCCCGCCCCCCACATAGAGAAGGTCGTGCGCGCCCGGCCGGAGCTCATCGCCGACACTGACGGGCTCGACGACGAGCTCGATCCCGCGCCAACGGGCCCGGTTTGCGAAAACGGCGATGTTGCCCCGGTCCGCGTAGATGTTCAGGTACTCGGGATACAGGTGCGCGACGACGATGTTCATGAAGCCCGACCGTTCGATCCGCCCGGGGGAACCTCCCGGTTCCCCCCAAACCCCCTCCTCCGGTCCGCTGCGCGGACAGGCCGCTTCGCGGCCTCCCAGTAGGGACGGACGAACCCCCGCTCGGAGACGATCTTCCGCAGCGCGAGCATCGCGGTATAGGTGGGGAGGACCACGAGCTCGCCGCCATCGGGCGTGAGCTCCAGACCGCGGTCGAGCGCGCCCTCGAGCTCCGGCACGACTTCGATCGCCTCCGGCGGGAAACCCCCGTACTTGCAACGCAGAGCCATCTCGGCTGCCCGCTCCCCGGTGACGACGACCCGATCGAGGCCGACGAGGAGCGGCTCCCAGTCGACGTCCCAGATCCAGGAGACATCCCGCCCGTCGGCGATCGCGTCGTTCAACGCCAGCACGGCGAGGGTCGGCGCCCCACCGGTGACGAGCGTGCGCACGGCTTCGTTTGCCCCCGCAGGGTTCTTCACGAGCAACACGAGCAGCCTGCGTTCGCCGACCGTGATGCGCTCGAACCGCCCGAAGGCGGCGCCGAACCGCTCCAGGCCCGCCTGCACGTCATCCAGCTCCGCGCCAAGGGCGAGGGCGGCAGAAGCGGCTGCCAGCGCGTTGTAGACGTTGTAGAGGCCGGGCACGGCCAATCGGACTCGACGTTCGCCGGCAGGCGAGGCGAGCGTGAAATCAACGCCTTCGAGCCCTCGTAGCTCCACGTCTCTGGCTACGACGTCGAGCGGCGGCCGCCCGTGCCCGCAGGCAGGGCAGCGGTAGTCCCCGAGGTGGCCCACGTACGCGGCTGCGTACTCGTAAGGACGACCGCACGAAAGGCACCACTTCGAGTCCGCGGCGTGCTGGAGCTCAGGCCTTGCGTGACGCGGGTCGTCGAGCCCGAAGACGAGCCCTCCGGAGCGCTCCCGCGACAACTCGCCGACCTGGGGGTCGTCCCCGTTGACCACGAGCAGCGCCTCGGCCGGGAGGTCGCGAACCGCCGCCCGCCAGCGCTCGGCGACGTGCTCGAGCTCTCCGTAGCGGTCGAGCTGGTCACGAAAGAGGTTTCCGAGACAGACCACTCGGGGGCTGACACGGCGAGCCACCTCGGGCAGAGCTGCCTCGTCGACCTCGAACAGCCCCAACTCCGCATCCCTGGCGGAGAGGAGGGTGGAGGTGACGCCGGACACGAGATTTGCACCGGAGGCGTTGTGAGCGAGCCGGATCCGGGGCGAGAGGATTTGCGCCACCATCGCCGCAGTCGTCGTCTTGCCGTTCGTGGCGGAAATGAGCGCCGATCCGAGCGGAAGCCGCTCGGCAAGCCGGTCCAGCGCGTCGGGATCGAGTGCGGAGAGCACCTTGCCCGGCATCGTCGTTCCGCCGCCCGTGCCGGCGAGCCGCGAAAGCCGCGCAGCAGCCCGCGCGACCGCCATTCCCGCAGGCAAAGGCAGGTGCAATTTCACCCGCCCAGCGTACCCCCCTCTCGGAGAGGCAAGCCGAATCCCTCATGCGAGTGATCTTCGGATTCCTTACCCCAAAGGGTGATGAGTCGGTTCCGAGCGAAACCTACGGTGCAACCAGGTTTCTATTGGACAACTGCGGCTTCGCGCTCACTGCGCGCGGAAAGGGAGAGGGAATGTCACTAGATAACGGCGGCACTCAGAACACCACACGCTCAAGTGCACTTTGGGGGACGGGGAACCGCGGAGGCGATTCGCGCGCAAATGCTCTGTGGGGCAAGGGCGGGCGAGGTCTCGGTGCGATTCTGACCGTTCTGTTCGTCACGGCCATCCCGCTTGCGGGCGCCGGCAAGTCAAAGCCGCAGCAGCCGGCTCCGGCTCTGGCTGCGTACGTCGACCCGGTGCTCATGGCGAAGGCGCAGATGGCGCCAAACGCGCTCACGAAGATGATCATCCAGAGCGCTGAAGGCACCAACGCCGCGGATGAGGCGTTCCGTTCCGCTTCGGCAGGTGACCATGAGCCCGACCGTGAGCGCGTCAAGGATCGGTTCAAGTTCGTCGACGCGGTCGCAGTTTCGCTGAAGGCGAGAAAGGTGCTCGTGCTGGCCAAGATCCCTGGGCTCACGATCACCAGTGACGCGAAGATCAAGCTGGCCGCGCTGCCGAACTCGAAGCACGTCTGGCCGACGGCCGAGAACGTGCGTCCCTTCTACTCCGACAACGAGACGTACAGGGCGACCACGCCGACGATCGCAATCGTCGACTCCGGCATCGACAAGAACCGGGCCGACTTCGACGGCGGCACACGTGTCATCCACGAACAGGTGATCACGAAGCTCCTGCCCAACTCACCTGGTGACGGTCGTGGCCACGGAACGTTCGTAGCGGGCATCGCTGCGGGCAGCGCTCCGGGCCAGGCCGGTGCTGCTCCGGCGGCCAAGCTCATCTCGGTCGACGTCATGAACGACCACGGCATGGCGCGCACAAGCGACGTGATCGCAGGGGCCGAGTGGATCTACAAGAACCGTGTGGAGTACAACATTCGGGTCGTGAACATGTCGTTGCACTCGACGACGCCGAGCAACTTCACGAAGGACCCGCTCGACAAGGCCGTCGAGAAGCTCTGGTTCGCCGGCGTCGTAGTCGTCGTCGCATCGGGGAACTACGGCAAGCCCGACGGGCCAAGCGGCGTGCCATTCGCGCCCGGCAACGATCCGTTCGTGATCACGGTCGGCGCTGTCGACCTCGAGGGCTCGACGAACGTCAGGAAGCACGACGTCGCCTCCTGGTCGGCCTACGGCTATACCAACGACGGCTTCCGGAAGCCCGAAATTGCGGCGGCCGGGCGCTACATGATCGGGCCTGTGCCCGCAGCGGCGACCTTGCCGCTCGAGCGAGCCGAGCATGTCGTCTCGCCTGGGTACATGCGGCTCTCGGGCACGTCGTTCGCCGCTCCCATCGTGGCGGGCACCGCTGCCCAGATTCTCGCCCGGCATCCTTCCTGGACGCCGGATCAGGTGAAGGGTGCGCTCATGCTGAGGGCACGCTTCATCCCGGAGGCACCTCCGGGCTCGGCCGGCGTCGGCGAGTTGAATGCCAAGCGTGCAGCTGACGTGATCAAGGCGCCGAACCCGAACCTGGCGCTCAACCGGTTCGTCATTCCCGACCCAACCGGAGGCAGCACGCCCGTCTTCGACTCGGTCAGCTGGAGTGACGCGGCCAAGGCAGGAGTGGCCTGGGACGCAGTCTCCTGGTCGGATGTCACCTGGAGCGATGCCTCCTGGTCGGATGTCTCCTGGTCGGATGTCTCCTGGAGCGACGTCAGCTGGTCAGACGTCACCTGGAGCGACGTGCTCGCCTTCGAGGACGTCACCTGGGAGGACGCGGCGGAGGGTGACCCCGTCCCGATCGTCGACTACGTGATGACGCCTGAGGAAGCGGCGGCCGCGGCAGCCGACCCGGACCTCGACGTTGCTCCACTGCTTGCGGACTTGGAGGCGGAGGTACTACCGCCTCCTCCCGGGTCTGAACCGCCGGCACCACTACCACTTCCCTGATTCGAGGCCGTTACTGGGGCCGGGCTGCAAAGCCCGGCCCCGGCCTCACTCGGACGGGGGATGCCGAGCGTGCCCACCGCACCTACTTTGAGACACGGAGCCACCCTCCCTTCCTCTGCGGCTCCTGAAAGGGACTAGGAGACTTGGACATGCGGTACGAGCGATTGATCGTGAGTCAGCCATGAGCGCGGTGCCCACCGAGTTCTCCTTCGGAGGACAGTCGGACCCGAACCCAGGGGACGGCCGCCGCAAGCTGTCACGGTCGGCGATGGTCTACCTGGTGGCGATCGCGGCCGGCGCAACCTTCGCCGCATTGCCCTTCGTTCCCCGCCTCCAACACGAGCGGAGCTTCAGCGTCTGGGCGGTCTTCGCCATCCTCGCAACGGGCGCGGCGGTGGCTCAGGTGCTCCTGGTCAAGCATCCGCCGAACCAGTCGTACCACGCAACGAACGTCTTCTTGATCCCGGCGATCCTGCTCCTACCGCCCGAGCTCGTGGTGGTCGTGGCGATCGTCCAGCACATTCCCGCCTGGCTGAAGAACCGCACAGCCTGGTACCGGGAGTGCTTCAACATCTGCAACTACGTGATCGCCACGCTCGCGGCGTGGGGGACTGTGAAGCTGATCCTCCAAGCCGATGGCCTGATCCCGGACGGAAATCTCCGGTTCGCGGTCGCTGGACTGGCGTGCTCGATCGTACTCGTCGGGCTGAACCACGCGATGCTCGCCCCGATGCTCATGCTCGGGCACGGGCACTCGATCCGCGAGTCCGGGCTCTTCTCGTTCCACGGCCTCTCCACGGAGCTCGTGCTGGCTGCGCTCGGAGTCGTGCTCGCCACGTTCTGGCACGTGAACCCGTGGCTGATCCCCTTTGCGCTCTCGCCGATCCTACTTATCCACCGCTCCCTGTCGGTACCCAAGCTCGAGGCAGAGGCCCGTGTCGACCCGAAGACCGGACTTTTCAACGCACGTCATTTCGGCCTCGCGCTGAGCGAGGAGATCGTTCGCGCCCAGCGCTTCGACCGGCCGCTTTCGCTGATCATGGCCGACCTCGACCTTCTGCGGGACATCAACAACTCGTACGGCCACCTTGCCGGCGACGCCGTGCTCAAGGGCATCGCCGAGGTCTTCCGGACGCAGCTGCGCCACTACGACGTGCCTGCGCGGTTCGGTGGCGAGGAGTTCAGCATCCTGCTCCCCGAGACGGACGCCGAAGAGGCGATGGAGATTGCAGAGCGGATCAGGCGGGAAGTCGCGGCGCGGGCCATCGACGTCGAGACGTCGAGCCAGCCCATCCGGGCCACGGTCTCGATCGGCGTCGCCTGCTTCCCGCGTGACGGTCAGGACGGAAATGAGCTGATCCACCAGGCCGACCTCGCGGTGTACCGGGCGAAGCTCCAGGGCCGGAACCGCGTCCTCGACGCGACCTCCGAGCCTCTGGCGGTACCGGCCGATCGCAAGCCGAGGCTCGTGGCCGTTCCCGAGACGGGTGACCATCTCGAGCCACTCCCGCCCGCGGTCGAGGCGATCCCACCGGACGAACGGCGCCATCCGCGGACGCATGCCATGCACGGCCCGCGCTTCCTCTCGCTCTCGCGGCGCCTCGCGGTGATGGTCGGCCTGGTCGCGTTCGTCGGCACGGGGGCCGGCGTGCTCGGGATCCTGTTCGGTTCCAGTCACGACGTCTTCGCGCTGATCGCGCTCGTGGTGCTCGTGGGCTTCGGCCAGGCGCTCGCGATCGAGGTGGACGACGGCGGTTCGATCTCCGTCAGCGCCGTGGGCTCACTCGCAGGCGCAGCGCTCTTTGGACCCAGGGCCGCGCTCGTGCTCGCTGCGACTACGGCGATCGTCGAGTGGAGCGCACGGCGCTCAGAGCTTCATCGCGTCCTCTTCAACGTCGGCGCACTCTCGCTCTCGTCGCTTGCAGCCGCAGGAATCTTCATGGCCGGATTCGAAGGCACCATGGGCGAGTTCTTCACTGCTGCTGCGGGCCTCGCGGCAGGCCTCGCGTACTTCGCTGTCAACACCGGCCTCCTGAGCGTCGCGATCGCGATGGAGGGGCACGAGCGCGTGTGGCGCGTGTGGCAGGAGCGTTTCGCCTGGCTCGCGCCGCACTGGATCGTGTACGGCTTCGTCGGCGGCGTGATGGCAATCGCGTACCACGCGGCGGGCCTCTACGCCCTCGCTGTGTTCGCGGTGCCGCTGCTCCTCATGCGCAAGACGCAGGAGGCGTACCTCCGGCACACCCAGCGCAGCGCCCAGAAGCTCCGTGCAGCCGCCGAGACGATCCAGACCCAGAACGTGTCGCTCGAGCAGGCGAACAAGCTGCTCAAGGAGCGCTCGACCGCGGCCATGGAGAGCCTCTCGGCGACGGTCGACGCCCGCGACGCCTACACGGCGGGGCATTCCCGCCGCGTACAGCAGCTCGCACTCGCCATCGGCCGCGAGATGGGCCTCTCGCAGGCCGAGCTCGACCTGCTCGGCCATGCTGCGCTCTTCCACGACATCGGAAAGCTCGCCGTTCCCGACGCAATCCTCTTGAAGCCCGCAGTCCTCACAGACGACGAGTGGACGCTCATGCAGCGCCACTCGGACGAGGGCGCCCGGATCATCGACCGGCTCGGCTTCCTGAACGACGCGGTGCCGGCCATCCGCCACCATCACGAGCGCTTCGACGGCACCGGTTATCCGGACGGCCTGAAGGGCGACGAGATCCCACTCGGCGCCCGCATCATCCACGTCGCCGACGCGCTCGACTCGATGCTCACCACCCGCATCTATCGTGCGGCAAGGCCTGCGATGGAGGCGATGGAGGAGCTGAAGCGCGCGGCGGGCACGCAGTTCTGCCCGCGCTGCGTGGGAGCGCTCGAGCAGATCCTGCCGCCGGAGATCCTCACCGACGAGGCTGCCCGGCAAGAGCTACTGGCCGCCTCGTAACCGCTATCTCGAGAACGAATAGACCAGGCCCACCAAACCTCTCTGACTTAGCAACAGTCTGTTGCTAAGTCTTAGGGTGTTGTGCTTGGTGGGGGTGGGGTCTCCCGAGGAGCCAACGTCTTAGCATCCCTTTGCAATTGCTCCATCCTGATCTATTCTTCTTGCCATGCCCCAGAAACGCCCGGTTAGCCGGGCTGTGTCACGCATCGATCCTGCAGCCCTGGCCGAGTTCCAGGCCGGGATCCGCAAGCGCTACTCGAACGAGCAGATCATCGAGCAGCTGCGTGCCTGCGCAGAGCGACTCGGGCGCTCGCCGACCATGCGGGAGTTCGAAGAGGACTCCGAGACCACCGTTCACCCGCAGACCGTCATCCAGCACTTCGGAACCTGGAACGCGGCGAAGCGCGAGGCCGGCCTGGTTCCTCGCCGTTTCGCGAAGCCTGCCGACCTGATCAAGCTCCTCCGCGAGCTCGGCGAAGAGCTCGGGCGGCCACCGACCGCGAAGGATCTCGACGAGCACCGCGCCTCGATGCCGTCGAAGTCGCTCTACTGGCACATGTTCGGCTCGCTCAAGAACGCGCTCCGTCAGGCCGGGTTCGACGTGCCGGTGGGGGAGGAGAGGCTCGAACGCGCGATCGAACAGGGGGTTGCTCTTGCCGCGACGCTCGGGCATCTCCCGAAGTTCGCGGACTGGGCTGTGGCCCGCAAGAAGGATGCCGAGCTGATGAGCGAGTGGCAGGTCTACCGCATGCTCGAGCCCGGAGGTGGGGCGTTAGCCGGCCGCGCCGGCAGAGCCGGCATGGCCTCTTCTGGGCGGCGCCGCCAGGTCGGCGCCTGGGCAACGTTCCAGTACCTCGTCCGCGAGCGGCTACTCGCGAGTGGGGTGAAGGTGTCGCCCGAAGGGCGGCTTACAGGGCGGCCGCGATCGCCGCGAGGCGCCGCAGGCAGGACGCACCCTCGTCCGGCGCGCGCACGGCCGGGAGCGGAGCCTCCTCGAAAGCGCGGTCGGGCGTGAAGCGCTCCGATCCGATCCGCCGGCCCTCGGCCAGCGAGAGCAAGATGCCCTCGGGCAGCTCGCGCTTCCTCAGCCGCAGGCCCAGGTAGCGATCGACGACCTCGAGCGCGTCCTTCGTGGACGCGAAGAAGGCTTCCTTCTTACCCTCGCCGAGCCAGAGCGGTCGCCCAACCCCGCGTGCGACGAAAACGGTGTCGCGCATTCGCTCGTCGAGCCAGGCGGTGGCCATCGAGCCGCGGAGCTCCTCGAGCACCTTCGCCCGCGGGCCCTCCGCGTCGATGAGCGCGAAGATCGCCTCTGAGTCGACCGTCATGTCGGGCTCCTGCCGCCGAAAGCCGTGGCCGGCGAAGATCTCCTCGTCATTGAGGATGATCCCGTTGTGGACGCCCCTGACGGCGCCGTGGCCGACGGGATGGTTGTTGGCGGCAATCGTGGGGTGACCCTTCGTGTAGTCGCGTACGTGGATCAGCGCCTCGGTTGCCTTGCTGTGAATCGAGATCCGCTCGAGAAGGGCGCTCGCACCCGAGCGTTGCTTGTGCACGGAGAGTGAGCCGCCGTCGCTGCGATAGGCGTACCCGACCGCATCAGCGCCGCGCTCGGCGATTCCGGCGAGCAGGGCCTGGGCCGCGAGCGTCCGGTTGATTCGGCTCGCGCGATGGAGGCTGTATCCGGCGATTCCACACATGGGTCTGATCGTAGGAGCCTCGCCAGACGACCTCGGCTCGCTCGTAGCGGCGCCGGGAGACCCCTGACACATACGACGACCGAGACCGACTCGGGTTAGCTACAAGCTGGTTCGGTATTCGTTAAGGGAGCGTCAGTCCCTCGATCGAGGGTACTCGACTAAGCCACCCCGCTTGGCGACCGATAACACGGCTCGAATGGCCCGGCCGCTCCCCCAGCAACCGCCCGAATCCGACCCCACACCCGAGCTGAAGCTCGAGGTCGTTGCCGACCCGGCTCGCCTGGACGAGCCGGCGGAGGTCGAGGAGAAAGACCCCTACGACGTCACGCCCGCGGTCACGCAGGACCCGCTGAAGCTCTACGTCCGCCAGATCGGCGACGGGCGGCTCCTCACCCCGCAGGAAGAGCGCGAGCTCGCCCGCCGCAAGGACGACGGGGACGAGGCCGCTAAACGCCGGCTGATCGAGTGCAATCTCCGGCTCGTGATGTCGATCACGCGTAACTACACGAAGGCCGGTGTGCCACTGCTCGACCTGATCCAGGAGGGCAACCTCGGCCTGATTCGCGCGGTCGAGAAGTTCGACTACAAGCTCGGTTACAAGCTTTCGACCTACGCCACCTGGTGGATCCGCCAGGCCGTGACGCGCGCCCTCGCAGATCAGGGCCGCACGATCCGGCTGCCGGTCCACGTCGCGGAGCAGACGAGAAAGGTGCTCCGTGCCCGCCGCGTCCTCGCCCAGAAGCTGAATCGCGATCCATTGGTGCCCGAGATCGCCAAGGAGGCGGGCTTCCCGCCCGAACGTGTGCAGGAGTTGCTCGAGCTGATCGAGGATCCCGTCAGCCTCGAGACGCCGGTGGGGGACGGGGAGAGCATCTTCGGAGACCTGATCGAGGACACGAAGTCGGACCAGCCGGACGCCGCGACGGCGAAGATGCTTCGCTCGCGCGAGCTCGCCGGTGCGCTCCGCCGCCTGACCCCGCGCATGCGCCGCGTGCTGACGCTGCGGTTCGGCCTCGACGGCGAGAGCCCACAGACACTCGAGCAGGTCGGCATCGGCCTCGGCATCACCCGTGAGCGGGTGCGCCAGCTCGAAGCGCGCGCACTAAGAGAGCTACGACAGGTTGCACCGGGCCTGCAGCTCTACCTCAGCGAATAGCCAGCCGCTCGCGCAACAGATCCTTTCCGACTTAGCAACAGGCTGTTGCAAAGTCGTTTTCGGGGTTCCATTCGAGCTGGGACTCAGGAAAGTCGTCATGGCGCGCGCAGCGCGCCGGACTTTCCTCGACTACTAGCCGGCGATCGATTCCATCTCGCGCAGCTTCGAGAGCCGCCTCAGGGCGTGCACCTCGATCTGCCGCACTCGCTCGCGTGTCAGGCCGAGCGTGCGGCCGATCTCCTCGAGCGTCTTCGGCTCCGAGTCGACGAGCCCGTAGCGAAGAGCAATCACCTTGCGCTCGCGGTCGGAGAGGGCGGCCAGCCCGCGACCGAGTGCCTGACTGCGCAGCGTGATCTCGACCGCGTCCTCGGGGGAGGGGCCGTCGCCGGCAACGAAGTCGCCGAAGACCGCATCCTCCGTCTCGCCGACGGGCTGGTCCAGGCTCGTCGATGCCCGCGCCGCGGCTTTCACCTCGCGTGCCTGCTCAACCGGGAGACTCGCCTCCTCGGCGATCTCGGCGAGCGTGGGCTCCCGGCCGAGCTGCGTCCAGAGCAGGCGCTCGGCCTTGTTCATCTTCTGAAGGCGTTCGACGATGTGAACGGGCATGCGGATCGTCCGTGCCTTGTCCGCGAGCGCGCGCGCGACCGCCTGGCGGATCCACCACGTCGCGTACGTCGAGAACTTGTAGCCCCGCCGCCAGTCGAACTTCTCCACGGCGCGGATGAGCCCGAGAGTTCCCTCCTGGATCAGGTCGAGGAACGGGAGACCCTGGTTGCGGTAGTTCTTCGCGATCGAGACGACGAGGCGCAGGTTCGACTGAATCATGTGCTGCTTCGCCTGCGGGTCGCCGCGCTCGATCCGCTTCGAGAGCTCGACCTCCTGGGCAGCGGTGAGGAGCGCATGGCGGCCGGCCTCGCGCAGGAACAACTGGAGCGCGTCCGTTGTCGTCTCGTAGACGACCGGCTGGGGCGGCGCCTGCTCCTTCTCGTCCTCGAGGATCTCGATTCCGCGCTGGTCGAGCTCGCGGCGGAGCGCCTCGACCTCGAGGTCGCTGAGCTCGTGCGCGTCGACGAGCTCCGCCAGCTCGGACGCACGGACGTTGCCAGCCTGCTCGGCGGACTCGATGACCTGACGAACGTCCTCGGCGCCGAGGACGTTCTCTAGTTCAACGGCCATTAACTCGTTCTCTTAGTACCAGGGCGATGCTCAGATCAAACACCATAGCTGCCGGTGCTGCACGAGACCAGCCTGCGAAGTCAATGCACGGTAATCAGTGTTATGTCAAGTTGGAGCAAAGGGAGCGGCACGGCTCTCTCTTCCCCAGGGTTGTCCACAGAACGGCGACGAGGATGTGGAAAATGTTGAAAACTGAATACTTTGCAATTTGCGGCGTCGGCGTTCTGACAGGTCTTGAAAGGACGAGTTGACATCTCTACTGTCCCGATTGCGCCGAGCACGGAACGCGAGTAGGTCGAGGCCCAGCCGGGCGGCCGTAGGCGGAAGCCGAAAGTTGGTCGATTGGGCGGACGAAAGCGAAACCGGCTCGGCGAATTTTTTTGGTCCGACGCGGAGCGAGTCCCGGCCCGCCAGTAGAATCGCAGCCGCAATGACGTTCCACCTGCGTCCCCCGAGCATCGACAAAGGCGTCGTCGCCTTCCTCTGGTCGTTCGGCTTCTTCCTCTACCTCTGGCTCGGAATGATCGCCATCGGGATCGGCAAAGGGGCGGCCTTCATCCTCTCCGCCATCGCAGGTGCAGCCATCTTCCTGTACGTCCGGATCTACGGCGAGGAGCGGACGACCCGCGCCAGGTAGCTAGGTCCCGGGCCACGGGCCCGGGACTCGCGCAAAGTGCTTCGCACTTTCCGCGACCAAAAGCACGCCTCCCGAAACACGACACCTCGACCGACCCGCCCGTGCCACGGTCGTTCTTGCGGCTTTGTCGCGCCACGCGCGCCCTCGGGCGCCTCTTGTTGGCTGACTCCGCCCGCGCGGGTAGCTAGACCGCGCTGGCCCGGGCGCGGTGGTCGCCGACCAGAGCGCTCAGGAGCAGGCGCGCGAGCTCGTCGCCGATCGCCTGCTGAAGGCGGTAGACGCCCGTCGGTCCGACGTGCTGAATGCTGTTCAGGCGGGCGCAGTGCTCGAGGATGAGAGCAAGACCACGGCTGGGCTGTGGCGTGGCGGCGTCCATTCTGTCCGAGTATCGGCGCCTACCTCCCGCCCTTCGATCCCTCCCGGGAGTGAGCGCTACTCCGTCTTGGGCGGCTCGTTCGTCGTGGGCTTCGGCTCTGCCTCGGGTTGTGGCGCACCGGAGCCGCCTCCTTCGCGGATGTGGACGCGGCGATCGTCCGACAACCCCTCGTCCGTGACCGCTTCCTGCCCCTGGGGGCCTGCTGCCACCGCCGGCCCGTGAGGATCCGTTACCGCCGGTGTCGCCACCGGCGTCTGCTTCCGAACCCGCGGCCCGGTCGTATCGAAGGTGAAGCCGAAGACGAGCCCGACCCCGAACGCAATCGCCGGGTACATGAACCTCAGGTCTCCCACGACGGCTCCGATCCCGAGATCGTCCGACCAGTTGCGTGCATGGCCGCCCAACCAGTGGTCGCCCGGTTCGCTGGCCGCAATCACCCAGCCGCCGGCGAGCAGGACAGGCAGGAACGCCATCAGGAACACGTTTCCCGACACTCGTGGCCACCCCCACTTCGTCCAGCCGCCCAGCAGCTGCGAGAGCGCCATCGTCAGCCCGGCGGCGGCGACCAGCCCCGCTATGGCCCAATGGTCTCCCATGGAGAGCGATTCCTCGTCTGGGATCAAGCTCGCGGCGAGCCAGAGCAGGACTCCGGCAGCTGCGGCGCCGATCAGGGTCAGCGCTCCTCTCGTCAGGCCGTACATGACACCACCTCCACCCCGGTCCATGCCCGTTTCGCGTTCGTTTTAGTCGAGCAGGCGCGAGTCGAAGCGACCCGAGTCGAGATCGTCCCTGAACTCCTCCAGCAAGCGGTCTGCGTCGCCGGCGAACACATGCGGGACGACGCCGATCTCGCGGTCGTTGTGGAACGGGAGGTCGACGTGCTCGTGCGAGACGAGGTTGACCGAGATCCGGTCGCACACCGGGCAGCGAACGGCCACCCCGAGCGAGTCGTCGCCGGGGGAGAGCAGGAAGAACGAGGACGGGAAGACGGGTCGCGACCGGTCTTCCGGATAGCAGTAGAAGCTCCACGGCCAGTCGCCGGCCTGGATGCGGCGCACGGCGAGGTCGGAGAGCTCGGCGGCGGTCTCCTCGAAGCGCGCGGTCATGAGGTTGAGGAAGCGCTCCTCGCTCAGGCCGAGCGGAGCCCAGTCGAGCTCCGCGTCCGAGACGAGCCCCGGATGTTCCTCACCACACGGGCAGTCGAACACCACGTGGAAGACGGCCGGGTGCTCGGCGCCGGGCAGCCGGTCCAGGATGCGGAAGGCCGACAGCCGAACACGGGTCTCCCCGTGGCGGGGGCAGGCAAACGAGTACCGCGTTGTGAGCGCGTCGTACATGCCTCTCTATAGACGTTTTAGTCGACTTCCCGGACGGAAGCGTGACCCTTAGTAGTGAATCAGCGAGAAAACGTCGTAGCCGGAGAGTTTCTCGGCGCCCTTCAGGAAGTCGAGCTCGATGAGAAAGGCCATTCCGACGACATGTCCACCCAGCTGCTCGACGAGGCCGGCCATCGCCTTCGACGTTCCCCCGGTTGCCAGGACGTCGTCGTGGATGAGCGCGCGCGTCCCGCCTTCGAACGCATCCGCCTGGAGCTCGAGCGAGTTCCGGCCGTACTCGAGCGCGTACTCGGCGCTGATCGTCTCCAGCGGCAGCTTGCCCGGCCGCCGGGCCGGAACGAAGCCACAACCGAGCTTGTAGGCAATCGCCGAGCCGATGAAGAAGCCGCGCGCCTCGCCGCCGATCACGACGTCCGGCTTACGCTCCTCGGCCCAGTCGGCAAGCAGGTCGATCGTTTGCTTCAGGGCATCGCGGTCGGCGAGCAGCGGCATGATGTCCTTGAAGACGATCCCCTTCTCCGGCCAGTCCGGGACGTCGCGGATCTTGGCCTTCAGCTCCTCCACGCCGGCGACGGCCATCAGGCGGAGGCGAGGTGTCGGAGGGCGCGCCAGAAGAGCAGCTGCGAGAGCTCCTGTGCGAGCTCTGCGAGCGTCCTCAAGTCGCCGAGAGCCGCCTCGCGACGCTCGGGGTTGCGCGTGCGGAGGGTCGGCCCGACGAGCTGCTCCAGGAGCGCTCCCTCGCGGTCGGCCGCGGTGCGGAAGGGGCGCAGATTGCGCGGCCCGACTCCGAACGACGAGAGCTGAGCGCAGACCGCTGCGATCTCCGCATCTCCCGCGGAGTACCGCTTCTCGCCCCCATCTCCACGCGCTTCGAGCAGGCCGTACTCCTCGAGCTCGCGCACGAGCTGAGGAGTCGCGCCGGAGCGCTCGACGAGCTCTCGCGCGTCCAGCTCCTCCTCAGGCCCGGCAAGCCCTGCCGCGCGCCGTCGCCGCCGCGACTTGCTCGCTGCCGGCGAAGACAGCTCCTGCCGAATCACCCGCAGCGGCAGGAACTCGTCCCGCTGCAGGCGCAGGATCGTCCGCAGGCGCTCGACCGCGTCCTCGTCGAAGAGGCGGTAGCCGCCTTGCGTGCGCTTCGTCGTGATCAGACCCTGGTCTTCGAGATAGCGGATCTTCGAGATCGAGACGTCCGGGAACTCGTCCCTCAGGTGCTGACAAACGGCCCCGATGTGGAGCAGGCCGTTGCTGGACGGTGCCTGGGCCGCTGCGCTCACTGGGTGAGAAACGTCAGCTTGTACTTGCCGATCTGGACCTCGTCGCCGTCCTCCAGCTGGCCGGACTCGATCCTGCGCCGGTTGAGGAAGGTTCCGTTGAGGCTTCCCTTGTCCTCGATGAAGAAGTCGCCGTTGCGTCGGAGAACCTGCGCGTGCCGGCGCGACACCGTCACGTCGTCGAGGAAGACGTCGCAGTCGGGCGAGCGGCCGACCGTCGTGCTCTCGTTCTCGAGCAGGAAGTGCTCGCCTGCGCGCCCTCCTCCCGAGCGGACGACGAGCGCGGGCCCCTCGGTCTTGATCTCGTCGAGGATCGCAGCCGAGTCGTCCTCGCCGTCTTCAGGCGTAAAGCTCATCGTCGTGTCCGACCCCGATTCGTCGCGAACGAGCAGCGCGCCGCATTTGGCGCAGTAGTGCGCCGCCTCCGGGTTCTGGAAGCCGCACTCCGGGCAGTACACGTGGCTCAAGCGTCGTCCTTTGGGGGCGGCGAGGCCTTCCCCGCGAGGATGCGCGCGAGACCTTCGACGTCTACCTGCTCGAGCACGCTGCGTCCCTCAGACTTTTGGAGCCGCGCGACGAGCTCGGCACGCAGGATGTCGATCTTGCCGTGCAGCAGCCGGCGGCGGTAGGAGATCTCCTGCTCCTCCTCCGTCAGGTCGTCGATCAGCTTCTTCAGGTCGGCATCAGATGTCGAGGACAGATCGGGGAGCGGTTCCACGCGTTTCAGCCTTTCGTTCGGAGGACGACGGCGCTGGCAAGTAAAGCAGTAGCACCCTAAAGGTTCAACCTCAGCTTGAGATTCCGGCCTCTTCCTGGAGCACTTCCTCGACGAGCGCGCGGAACTCGCTCTCGAGTGCGTTCGACGCCTGCTCGTCGCGGCCCTCGGCGTAGATGTGGACGAGAGGCTCGTCGGGATCGGGCAAGACCCTCACCCACCCGCGACGGTCGCTCACCTTGATGCCTTCGAGAAGATCGAGGTCGCGACCCTTGAGCCGCTCGCTGAGCACCCGCATGACGAGCCCCTTCTGCGCCCAGGGGCAGGGCAGTTGCCGATGGACGAGGGTCGAGGTGGGCAGCTCACCGACGAGCGTGGAGAGCGGCTGCCGAACAGGCGCCAGCAACTCGAGGAGCTTGCACAGGCTCGCCATCCCGTCGTAGGCGGGTAGGAAGTCCGGGAAGACGTAGCCGCCACCGACGGCACCCGCGAAGATGACGCCATCCTCCGATGCGACCCTGGTCAGCTCGCTGAGCGAAGCCGGCGTGCGCACGACCTGCAGGCCACTGCCCTTGACGAGGTGGTCGACCTGGCTCGTCACCGTCACCGGGAACGCAAGCTTGCCGCGGCGGCCGTTCGACCCGATCAAGCGCAGGAACAGCAGCAGCGCTTGCTCGACGGGGATCTCGTGGCCACTCTCGTCGATCAAGTAGAGACGCTCCGCGGCGCGGTCGAAAACGGCGCCGAAGTCGGCGCCGACCGCGCTCACGAGCTTCTTCGCCTGTCCGATGAGCCCTCGTAGGTCCCCACCGTGATCATCCGGCTCGTTGGCTGCGAAGGCATGGGCCGAGACCGCTTCGACGCCGAGCTGCCCCAGCACGAGCGGCAGCACGAGCGATGCAGACGAGTAGCCGTAGTCGACGACGATGCGGAACCCGCGAGAGCGGATCGCGTCGAGGTCGAGTGTCGCCAGGAGGTCCTCCGCGTAGCTCTCCCGCGCGCGCACCGGATAGTCGACGGTGCCGATCCCGGACGCAGCCGAGCGACGCAGCTCACCCCGCGAGAAATGCTTCTCGATCTCCTTCTGGAGAGCAGGAGTGATCTGGATCCCGGGATCCTCGAAGAAGCGGATCTGGGCAACCTCGGGATCGGCCGAGCTAAAGCCGACATGGAAGCCCGCCGCATAGTCGTGCGTCTTCAGAAGGTGGCGCCCGACAGCGCTCGGAAGCGTCCGCAGGTCGGCGACGTCCACGCCGGTCGAGTTGATCCCCGCGATCATCGAGCGCTCGATCATGCGGCAGGTCGCCGGTGCTTCCCTGCTCGCCACGATCCGGGCGCCGCGGGGAAGCGCGGTTCCGAACGCGACTGCCAGCCGCGTGACCACTTCGGGCGTGAGGTCGACGTTGACGAGTCCGGAGACGCCGTCCTTCCCGAACAGCCGCGAAGAACCTGCTGACTCCCAGATCAGGCTCTCGTAGATCTGAGCCCCGCTCTCCACTTCCTTGTACGGATAGACGCGGACGCCGGGCATGAGCACGCTCTCCTCGCCGACCTTCACCTCGTCGCCGATCGCCACTCCTTCCTGGATCCGGACGTGCGCGCGGATGTCGCACGAGCGGCCGACGATCGCCCCCTCGACGATCGCGCCGCGGCCGATGTGAGTCGACGCGTCCACGACCGACCGAGAGGTGCGGGCACGCTCCCGCAGGGTCACGCTCGCGGAGAGCACCGAGTACGGGCCAACGTGTGCGCCGCGCGCGACCCGGCAGTAGTTCGAGATCAGCGCAGGCCCCTCGACCTGGTCGAGGTCGTCGAGCTCCACCCCCTCCCCCAGCCACACGTTGCCGCGGAGGCGGATACCGGGAACCGTGAGCTGAACGCGCTCGTCGAGCGCGTCGAAGTTCGCCTGCTGGTACTGCTCCAGATTGCCGATGTCCTGCCAGTAACCCTCCATCGGGAACCCGTAGATCGGCCGCCCCATCTCAAGGAGAAGAGGAAAGAGCTCCTTGGAGAAGTCGAACGGACGGTCGGAGGGAATGTGCTCGAGCACCTCGGGCTCGAGGACGTACACGCCCGTGTTGATCGTGTCGGAGAACACTTGCCCCCACGAAGGCTTCTCGAGGAAGCGCTCGACACGTCCCTGGTCGTCCACGACGACGATTCCGAACTCGAGCGGATTCGGGACTGACTTGAGCCCGATCGTGACGGCCGCGCCTCGCTTGCGGTGGAACTTGACGAGCTTGCCGAGGTCGAAGTCGCACAGTGCGTCGCCCGAGATGACGAGAAACGTGTCGTCGAGCTTGCCCGCGGCCAGGCGGACCGAGCCGGCCGTCCCCAGCGGCGATTCTTCCACCGAGTACTCGATGTGCACGCCGAGGCTCTCACCGTCGCCGAAGTAGCTGCGAATCGCCTGCGGCATGAACGCGACCGTGACGATCACGTCCTCGAAACCGTGCGTCCGCAGCAGCTCCACGATGTGCTCCATGCACGGCTTGCCGACGATCGGGACCATCGGCTTCGGCTGGTTCGACGTCACCGGCCGCAGACGCGTCCCCTCGCCGCCCGCCATGACGACGGCTTTCATCGCTGCCCCGCCCGCAGCGCGGACATGAGGTAGAGAGCGCCTGCACCCAGGGCGAGCGCGAGCCCGGTCCAGAAGATCCAGAGCGGCCACTCCGTGCCTTCGTGCGTGACCATGACGAACGCGAGGGCTGCGTAGAGCAGCCAGGTGGCGGCCTTCCCGAGGAAATTGACCGAAAGCTCGTAACCGCGGGGCACGAAGAGCTTGTACCCACCGATCAGCAGAGCGTCTCGCACCAGGATGAGAGCGAGCGCCACCCACGGCAGTCGGTGATGGACGGCGACGAGGAGGATGACCGCTGCGTCGATCATCAACCGATCGGCGAGCGGGTCGGCGACCTTGCCGAATGCGGACTCCACGCGCCAGCGGCGAGCGAGCCACCCGTCGACCTGGTCGCTGACACCGGCGATGCCGAAGAGGATGGCGGCGAACCAGCTGCGGCCTCCGTCCGCCGTGATGAGAACGGCGACGAAGACCGGGATCAGCGCCAGGCGCAGGATCGTGAGCGCATTTGGCACGTGCGCGTAAGGAGCGGATGCCGCGCGGGCAGACATGCCGTCAAGGATAGAGCGCCCCCGGATCGTTGTTCCGCATTTGCTCGACTTTCGTGACAGACACGCGCGAACTTCCTCGATACGATTTACATCGGGAGGAGGTCGGCGGTACCGGTATAGAGGGGCGTTGATACCGTCGCGCCGTGGCGAACCGCCTCACGATTCCCGGCTTCGTCAACGCGCACAGCCACGCCTTTCAGCGAGCGCTCCGAGGCCGCACCGAGGGCGGCGACTTCTGGGCCTGGCGCGACGCCATGCTCGCCCTGGCCGACGAGCAGTCGCCGGAGCGGGTGCGCACCGACTACGAGCGCGTCTACCGCGAGATGCTCGCCGCCGGCTACACCGCGGTCGGCGAGTTCCACTACCTCGGCTTTGAGCAGGCCCTCGCGGCCGCGGAGGCCGCTGAAGCGGCGGGCATCGCATTCGTCCTCCTTTACGCGGCCTATGGACGCGGCGGCCTCGAGCGCTTCCGCCAGCCCTCGCCTGCCGACTATCTCAACCAGGTGGAGAGGCTTCGTGAGCGGGGGATCCAGGTCGCGCTCGCCCCCCACTCCGTCCGCGCCTGCCCGGCCGACTGGCTCGAGGAGATCGGCCGCTACGCCGACGAGCACGAGCTTCCCCTGCACGTGCACGCCGACGAGCAGCCGCGCGAGATCGACGAATGCATCGAGGAGCACGGCGTGAGGCCGATCGAGCTCCTCGCCAAGACAGGCTGCCTCGGCCCCCGTACAACGGTCGTCCACGCGACGCACGCCGCCGATCGCGAGCTCGACCTCCTGGCGGAAGCGGGCGCCCGGATCTGCGCCTGCCTCACGACCGAGGCGAATCTCGGAGACGGCTTCCTGGCAGTGGAGCGGGTGTGCGAGCGAAGCCTCGGCGTCTGCATCGGCTCAGACTCCAACGTCCGCATCGACCCGCTCGAGGAGCTGCGCGAGCTGGAAGGCATCGCACGGCGGCGCACCCTGAAGCGGAACGTCGTCTCACCGGAGTCGCTCCTCTGCTTCGGCTCCGACGAGGGCGCCGCGTCCCTCGGGCTCGATGCCTGGGCCGACGTCGAGGTCGACCTCGAGCATCCCTCACTGGCCGGGATCAACGAGTCGGACGTGTTCGGCGCGCTCGTCTTCGGCTGCTCGGCCGACGTCTTCGTCTAGAGAATCCGCACGCCTAGCGCACTCGCGGCGAGGCCGACGGCCAGCTTCGCGGTCGTGTTCTCGTGGTCGCGAATGGGGTTCACCTCGGTCAGCTCGAGCGAATCCAGCACTCCCGCCTCGGCGACGAGCTCGAGCGCGAGGTGCGCCTCCCGATACGACAGGCCGCCGAGCACCGGGTCGCCGACCCCGGGAGCAAACTCCGGATCGACGACGTCCAGGTCGACCGAAACGTGAACGAACGCCCCGCCCGAAACGCGCGCGAGCGCTTCCTCGATCACCGGCTCGACGCCACGCCGGTCAAGGTCGCTGATCGTGTAAACGGCAAGACCGAGCTCGCGGACGAGGTCCCGCTCCCCGGGATCGAGCGAGCGGACTCCGACGAGTGCGACTCGGGCCGGGTCGACGGCAGGCAGGCGGAGCCCGTCGGCGGAGAACTGAGCGCCGCAACGGCCTAGGGCCACCGCCAGCGGCATGCCGTGCACGTTTCCGCTCGGCGTCGTCTCCGGCGTGTTCAGGTCGCCGTGAGCATCGAGCCAGAGCACGCCTCCTGTGCCCGACGCGGAGAGCCCACTGAGCGTTCCGATCGCGACCGAGTGGTCACCACCGAGCACGAGCGGGACGAGCCCGTCCGTGCGCGCGGCTTCGACCTCCTGGCCGATGCGCGCGCAGGTCTCGAGGATCTCCTCGAGAAAGCGTGCGTTCTCCGGGCCGGCCGAGCGCGTCTCGGCGAGCGCAGCCTGCACGTTCCCCCGATCCTCCACGTCGATCCCCGCACCGACGAGCCGATCGCGAAGGCCCGCGTAGCGGATTGCCGAAGGCCCCATGTCGACGCCGCGCCGACCTGCTCCCAGGTCGAGCGCGGCTCCGATGATTGCGACGCGAGCCGGTGCCACGTCGGAACCCTAATCCGAGTCGGACAAGTCAGCGGACGCGCCGGGCTCCTCGGAATCGCCGACGCGTCCGCCGCTCTCACGCGTAGCTCAGACGGCCGCGCGCTCCCTCGAGACCTTCTGGCTGCCTTCCAGCAGCCCGATCGAGAGGTGCTCGAGAACGTCGATCTGCCGCCCGACGATCTCGACGCCCGTGTTCACCAGATGAAACTCGGCCGGCGTCGTCCAGCCGGGGTTTCGGATGATCCGGATCAGCTCTGCGAACCGATCCTTGTCCACGAGCGCCCGCAGGCGAACCTGTACTTGCTCGATGTGCTGCTCGAGCTGACCAACGTCGTGCTCCTCCACTGCTGACTCCCTTCGTGGTAGGTACGAACCGTTGGCTGGGCCACGCTGACGAGCGAACAGTCACACACGACCGGCCCCGTTTCAACGGTCTCGGCCCGGGTTTGTCAGCGCGGAGCGAAATTTTCGTCTAGGGCGCGACGGGAGAAGGCTTGGCCTCGGCCTCGTCGATCTTCCGGCAGGCAGCCTGCTCCTTCGGCGTAAGCGGATCCTTCGCCGGCTCGAGCGGGTGGCACTGGTAGTTGCGGTGGAGCCGGGCCAGGTCGGGAATGTTGGACGGCCACGGGTAGAGCACGAGGTGAATCAGCAGGATGACGAGCCCGGCAGCGACGGCAAGTGCGACGACCCGAAGCCGCCGCTCGAGGCTTCGGACCGTCTCGAACAACGTGGGAAACGGCACGTCGATCGCCCGCCGCTTCGGCCATGCGAGCACACTCGGGATGACCACCCAGAACAGAGCCGTCAATCCGTAGAGCGTCCGGCCCACGGGAAACTCGTCGTCGATATCTGTTGTCGCGATGGCGATCCCGGTACAGACGACGATGACGAGCAGGGCGATCCCGAAATAGAGAACCGCTCCGATCTCGCGCACTGGAGTCGGAGAGCGGGTCAATCTGCCGCCCAAAGGGGTCCTGTTGGGAAGCGCCGGGTCGCCCTCCATGCCCCCCGCCTGCTCTTCCGGGACGCCCTTGACGGGGAGCACGCCGGTCCTGTCCGGGGGATACCGGAACGCGCTGTAGACACAGAAAACGATCACGCCGACGACGACGAGTGCTAACGCCGGGTAGTCGTACTCGAGCGCTCCCACCGTGCCGGAGATCGTCGGCCACTTCGCACTGTCGGGCCAGATAGCGGCCCATAATTCGGGCACGAGAACGAGGGCACCGAAGAAGAGCCACACCCCGTAGCCCCACGCCTCACGGCGGTCGACGTCGCTGAAGTGCGTGGTCAGCCATCGCCTGAGCCAGCTCGACGGCGGCGGCGGAGCCATTCGCTCGCTCATATTCAGGACGCTACGACTCGCGTCGGACAGGGACCCCTCGAGCTGTCTCTCCTCCATCCGACACCTTCGTGTCAACGGGAAGTACGCGATTTAGTCCATTGCGGCCCCCCAGAGGGAGAGGACACTCACCTGCTTCGCCCTGCCGTCGAAGCCCTTTCATCGCGCCCTGCTTCCTCGAAAGGCCTCGCCCGAGTCGCCGTGGTCGGCATGTCGCTGGCCGTACTGGCGCTCGGAATGCTGGCGGTGTGGTCGTCCAAGGCAGCCGCTAACGGCGCCCGACGGCGAGACGCACCGGGAAGCCGCGGCGACGGATTGCGCCGGGCCTCGGATTCTGGCCGATCACCCTGCCGACGCGCCTCGAGCGGGCTCGGCGGATGCGGCCCACTGAACAGTGCGCCCTGCGAAATCGCACGCGTGCCTGGCCGAGCCGCAGGCCGATCACCCGCGGCACCCGGCAGCGCACTGCCGGAGGCGGAGGCGGACGTAGCGGGGGTGGAGGCGGTGGTGGAGGTGGTGGCGGCGGCAGCGGTGGAGGAGGCGCTGGCGGCGGTGGAGGAGGTGACGGCGGTGGCGGAGGTGGCACCGGAGGGGGCGGCGGCGGCGGAGGAGGTGACGGCGGTGGCGGCGGTGGCGGAGGTGGCACCGGAGGGGGCGGAGGTGGCGCCGGAGGGGGCGGCGGTGGTGGCGTGCCTATCGATCCTCGGAGTCGGAAAACCTGGTCCGGCGATGCCAAGTCATGTCCACAAACCAACCCCCTGCGCTGCCAGACAAGGCAACCTCCCCAGCCTCCGCCGGGCTCCCGCCAGGCGGCCCCGGCGTTCGACTCGACGATGCGATCCCTCCAACCCCATGCGCCGAATTGCAGAAAACGCTGATTTGCTTGAACGGAGACCCAATACGTACCGCTCCCAAGGCTGACCTGTGGGTCGAGCGCCAACTCGAAGCTCGGCCCGTTGACGACCCCGCGGTTCAGACGCTCGCCGAGGAGCGTGCCGGGCAGGTTGTCCGCTCCGTTGCTGTAGAAACGCACGTCGACCGAGGCAGCGGGACCGGAGCCGTTGTAGTAGGCGCCCTGAACATCGATCCCGTCAATGCTCCAGAGCTGACCGGCCGGGACAACGAAATCGTCGGCGGCCTCGTCGTCGTAGGCGTTCTGCTCGCTGTCTTGTGAGTTCGTGACCTCGTAGCCAGGGTTGTCGTATTGGTCGTAGATGGTGCGTGGCGGTGGTGGTGGTGGTGGAGGTGGCGGAGGAGCTTCCGGGCATTGCGGCGGTGGCGGAGGGGGCGGCGGATTTGAGGGGATCTGGCGCAGGACGACGAGGCCGGAGTTGTAATCGGCGATCGCGATGTCGGGCGCACCGTCGCCGCTGAAGTCGCCGAGAGCGAGTGTTTCGGGGGTGAAGTGAGTCGCGTAGGAGATCGGGAAGAGATTTTCGGGGCCGAGCGTGCCGCCCGACGTCTGGAGATAGACACCGGCCCGGCTCCATCCCCCGTGCAAAGTGACGACGTCTTGGCGTCCGTCTCGATCCATGTCGAGCGCCTCGATCGCGTCAGGGGTCTCGTATGAGGAATAGACGATCGGGGCGTCGAAGGTGCCTGACGAGTTCTGTTGAAAGACGTTCAGCAGCGCGTACTCGTGGTTCCCCGGTATCGACACGACAGCGTCCATGCATCCGTCGCCGGTGATGTCTGCGACATCGATTCCGGCGGCGTAGGGCCAGAGGGTCGTGGCGATCTCGTAGACGATCGGCACGGCGAACGTGCCGTCGACCCGCTGGGGGTAGACGCGGACGTATTGGTTCACCCAGCCGACGATGTCGATGCGGCCGTCCCCGGTCACGTCTCCGAGCTCGATGTCGTCCTGCCACTGAGGTGCGGCGGTGGAGATCGTGAAGCCGGCTCCGTTGTTTCGGGCGAGCAAGATGCCTCGGGTTTCCGCCTCGATCACCATGTCGAGACGGCCGTCCCCATCCATGTCGGCAATCTCGAGCTGACGCGCCTGTTGAGTCCCGGGAACGATCTGCGGCTCGCCGAGAGTTCCAGCGACCTGGGGGAAGATGTTCACGCCGTCTTCGAAGGTCGCGACTGCGACGTCGTTATAGCCGTCGTCGTTGAGGTCGCCGACGACCGGGGAGTAGGGACGGCTTGGGGGCTGGAAAGGGATCCATCCGGCGAGGTAACCGCTGCTCAACTGCACGAACAGGTAGAGCTTGAAATCGTCCCCAGCGGTCGTGAGCACAACGTCCTTGCGCCCGTCGCCGGTCACGTCGCCGATGGCAACACCCTTCTCATACGACGATGGGGTGGGGTATCTCTGGAACGGTTGGAAGTCGATCGCCGCGGCTGGTAGCGCTGCGACGAGCGCCGCTGCCGCTCCGGCAACGACAACGCTGAGTCCGATGAGCACGGCCAGCCGAGCTCTCATGCAAGCCCCCCTTCTGGGGGGAGTTTACGCCTCGCTAGCCCGAAACGCGGGTGACGATTTTCAGCGGGTGCCCGAGACGCGATTTACCCGGACGACATGCGGCGCTCGTCGATTGAGCAGTTGACCGCTTCTCCCGGGAGGGGGCGAGGGTGCCACGCGTGGAACGCGAGCTCGCCCGCTTCATGGGAACGAGCGTTGAGCAGATCGACAAGACCTATGGCCACTTGTTGCCGGACGCGCTCGATCGAACTCGAGCTGCACTCGATGCGTTTATTGCGACTCCGGCTCGTCGTTCGGAGGCTGAGTGCTAGCCCAACGCCGAAACGATTCCCGAAGACGCCCATTCCGTTCGCCAGCCCGCTGCGCCGCTGGGTACAGGACTGTGCGTTCAGCACTCCAAGGAAGGGGCTCAAAGACAAAGGGGAGAGGTCCGGCGTCACCGAGTCGATCATGGTTGAACGACCCCTCCACCCGTGTCTGCTCCCCCTCGACCTTAACGACAACCTCTCGATACTCGCCTCCCACCAACGAACCCAAGAAGTCAACTGTCGTAGTGGAGGGCGGATCAAGTTGAACGAGACATGCTTCATCGGACTCGCTGTCGACAATGAGGATCGCGATTCGATCATCCTCGTAGTCGATCGGATGAAGAGCCGAAGACTCGGGGAGCTCTCCGAGTGTCTTTCGGGATACCGAAGTAGAGAGCGTTGGAATAGGCGGCAGATTTCGCAGGGTCGGCAACACGGATGCTGAGGATTTCCTCAAGTGCGTCGAGCCAGCTCATGCGTTTGGGCACCTATTGGACACGGAGAATCCCTGCATTCGAGTCGGGGCGCCCGGATTTGAACCGGGGACCTCTTGTCCCCCAGACAAGCGCGCTAACCAGGCTGCGCCACGCCCCGCGACTGGCTGAACTCTACCGCCCCTCGCCCAGGCGCTTGTACAGCCGGTCGATCAACTCGGGCATCTCCTCGAGCCGCTCCGTGATCACGCGCAGGCGGTACTCGCGGAAGTGCTCGGGCTCGACGTCGAGGGCTGAGGCGAGCGCCTGGACGATCTCGTTCGAGGGCACTGGCCTGTTGCCGTGTACCAGGTGGTTCAAGTATCCGGCCGAGAGCTTGGTCTTCGAAGCGAGCGCGCGGTACGTGACGCCGCTCTCCGTCATGAGGCGCTCGAGCGTCTCGCCGAACGGGTCCTCGCTGAAGCGCCGCCGACGTGCCATCAGCGCAGGCTCCCCAGCTCGGCGATCGCCACGCGGCTCTCCTCGCCGGTCTCGCGGGAGCGCACGTCGACTGCCCCGTCCTCGAGCGTCTTCTTGCCGACCGTCACACGCACCGGGAGCCCGAGCAGGTCGGCATCGGCAAACTTCTCGCCCGCGCGCCGGTCGCGGTCGTCCAGCAGGACGTCGTCTCCTGCCGCCTCGAGCTTCGCTGCCACCTCGTCCGCCTGTTCTTCGAGCCCGGGCAGGGCGACGAGGTGCACGTGGTACGGCGCAACGGAGGGGGGCCACTTGATGCCGTCGTCGTCATGGTGCTGCTCCACGATTGCAGCCATCGTCCGGGCGGGCCCGATTCCGTAGCTGCCCATCATCAGAGGCTTCTCCTTGCTGTCCTCGTCGAGGAACGTGGCTTCGAGCGGCTCGCTGTAGCGACTCTCGAGCTTGAAGATGTGTCCCACCTCGATCGCGGTCTGCAGGCGCAGCGCGCCGCCGCAGTTCGGGCAGGTGTCTCCCTCGCGCACTTCACGGATATTCGCAAACCTGGCCTTGAAGTCCCGCCCGTGCTCGACGCCGCGTAGATGGTGTCCCGTGCGATTCGCCCCGGTGACGAACTGGCCGTCGCGAAGAGCTTCGTCGGCAACGACCTCGACCTTCGCGCCGACCGGCCCGATCGAGCCCGGATCGGCCCCGAACGCCTCGCTGATCTCCTCCTCGGTCGCAGGCCGGAAGGCCTGGCCGAGCGCCTCGAGCAACTTGCCTTCGTCCAGCCGGTCGTCGCCCCGAACGAGACCCAGAACGACTTTTCCGTTCATCACGACGGGCATCGCCTTCGCGCTCGCCGCCGCGTCGATTCCGAGCAGCTGCGCGACGTCCTCGATCGTCTTCGCGCCAGAGGTCTCGATCTCGTCGGGCGCGTCGAGCGACGGCGGGAACTCCGGCGAGCGAGGCACGCCACGGGCGATCTCCAGATCGGCCGCGTAGTCGCCGCGCTCGCAGAGCACGAGCGTATTCTCCCCCGCCTCGGACGGTGCGAGGTAATCACGGCTCTCGCTGCCGCCCATCATCCCGGACTCGGCCTGTACCGGGAACACCTCGAGCTCGCACCGCTCGAAGATCCGGTCGTACGCGCCGGCGTGCAGCTGGAAGCTCTTGTCGAGGCCCTGCTCGTCGCGGTCGAACGAGTACGAGTCCTTCATGATGAACTCGCGAACGCGGATGAGCCCGGCGCGCGGGCGCGGCTCGTCCCGGTCCTTCGTCTGGAAGTGGTAGAGCATCTGCGGAAGGTCGCGGTACGACTGAATCTCGCGGGCGTGGAACCCGACCGTCTCCTCGTGAGTCATCGGCAGCACGAACTCGCGGTCGTTGCGGTCACGGAGCTTGAAGACCTCCGGAATGTCGTAGCGCCCCGTCGCCTGCCACAGCTCGGCGGGGGTCAGCACGGGCATCAGCATCTCCTGCGCGCCGATCGCGTCCATCTCCTCTCGGATGATCTGGACGATCTTCTCGTGAACGCGCCACCCCAGGGGGAGGAACGTCCAGAGCCCGGCACTCACCTGGCGGATGAACGCGCCCCGGACGAGCAGCTTGTGGCTGACCGCCTCGGCGTCCGCGGGGTCCTCGCGCAGGGTCGGAAAAAAGAGCTGGGATGCCCGCCGCACCATCCTCCAAGACTAATCGAGCGGAATCTCGGAAGCCTCGGCCATCGCGAGCGCCGCGGGCTTCGCCATCTTCAACCGCTTGGGCCGTTGCATGCCGTCCGCGATCCAACCGTCGATCTCATGGAAGAGCTCGTCGACGAGACCCTCCGACGACACCTTCTTCAGCACGCGGCCGTGCGCGTAGATGAACCCGACGTCGCGCCCGCCGGCGATGCCGAAATCCGCGTCTCCCGCCTCGCCCGGACCGTTGACCGCGCAGCCCATGACGGCGATCTCAAAAGCTTGTGGATACGCCTTCAGCCGGCCTTCGACCTCGACGGCGAGGTTCTCGACGCCCACGTTGTCGCGTCCGCAGGACGGGCAGGCGATCATGATCGGCCCCCGCTCTCGCAGACCGAGCGCCTTGAGGATCTCCCAGGCGACTTCGATCTCCTTGACCGGGTCCGCGGTCAGGGAGACGCGCAGCGTGTCGCCGATCCCGTCGGCGAGGAGCGCACCGATGCCGATCGCGCTCTTGATCGAGCCTGCGAACGGGGTGCCAGCCTCGGTGACGCCGAGATGGAGTGGGTACGGGACGCGCTCGGACAACAGGCGGTAGGCGCGGATCATCGTCGGCACGTGCGTCGACTTGACCGAGATCTTGAAATCGTGGAAGTCGAGGCTCTCCAGGAGCTCCACTTCCTCCAGCGCCGCGGCGACGAGCGCCTCGGCCTGGTCTTGCTGCGCGAGGTCATGCAGATGCTTTGGGAGCGAGCCGGAGTTCGCGCCGATCCGCATCGGGATTCCCGCACCGCGCGCGGCCTCCACCACCTGCTCGACCTTGTCGGGGCCGCCGATGTTGCCTGGGTTGATGCGCACGGCCGCGACGCCCGCGTCGATTGCGCGGAGCGCGAGGCTCGCGTTGAAATGGATGTCCGCGATCACCGGGATCGGCGAGAGCCGGACGATCTTGCGCAGCGCCTCGGCGTCCTCGATCTTCGGCACGGCGCAGCGCACAACCTCGCAGCCGGCCGAAGCCAGCGCTGCGATCTGCGCCGTCGTCGCAGGCACGTCGTGCGTCGGCGTGAGGGTCATCGACTGGATGACGACGGGAGCGCCGCCGCCGATCTGGACGTTGCCGACCTTGATCGACCGTTCGCTGCTCACTAGTTCCCGCCGATCCGACCGACGTCGTTCGAAAGCCCGATGAAGAAGAGTAAGAGAACGAGCGCGATGCCAACCGCGGAAACCCGCTCGTAGATCTCGCGGCCGACCGCACGGCCACGGACTCCTTCGATGATGGAGAACGCGATGTGCCCTCCGTCGAGCGGGAGCAACGGCAAGAGGTTGAGGAGCGCGAGGGAGAGGCTGAGCAGTCCGAGCACCCACATGTACGTCTCGTAGCCCTGCTCAATCGCCTGCGACGAGCCTTCGACGATCCCGACGGGGCTCGAGACCTCCTTCCTGCTTCCCTGCACGAGCCGCCCCAGCGACGCACCAATCTCCTTGGTGACGGTCCCGGTCAGTCGCAGAGACTGCGAGAACGAAGAGGCCACGCCCAGGGGCTCGGCCTTCAGCCGGAACCCGAGCCGGTAAGCGCCGTCGATCACTTTTGGCCGAACCGGACCGAGGTCGACGCGATCACCACCGCGGCTCACGGTGATCGTCAGCGGACTCCCCTCGGAGCTCGTGATCGCGCGGGAGATCCTGTCGGGCGCTACCGGCATGCCGTTGACGGCGACGATCCGGTCTCCGGGCCGAAGGCCCGCCGCCTGCGCAGGGGTCTCCTCCTGAACCTGTTCGATCGTACGAGTCGCCTTTCCACCGACGAGCAGGAACAGCAGGAAGAAGATTGCGATCGCGAAAACGAGGTTCGTCCCCGGCCCTGCGAAGATCACCGCGACCTTCTTCCAGGTGCGCTGCCGCCAGTACGCGTCACCGCCGAGGCCGTCCCTCAGGTCCTCGATGCCCTTTCGGGCGGACTTCCTGGTCGACTCGCTGAGCTCGGCCCGCTTCAGAGCCCCCTCGAGCTCGTCCAGCAGGGTGCGTGCGCCCTCCATGTCGCCCTCTGCGAGCCGTCGCTTGACGTGCTCGATCGGTGCGAGGAGCTGCGAGTCCTCCTCGAGCGCCCGGCCGAAGCGCGCGTCGAGATCGGACGGCGCGGGCCGGTGCATTCCCGGGATCTTCACGTACCCGCCGAGCGGGATCGTGCCGATCCCATACTCGATGCCCTTCCGCCGAACGCGGAAAAGCGCCGGTGGGAAGCCGATGTAGAACTTTCGCGGGCTCATGCCGACGGCGCGTGCTGTGAAGAAGTGGCCCGCCTCGTGGACGAAGACGAGAAGCCCCAGGCCTAGGATTCCGATGAGGATGCTCACGTGACCACGGCTCCGGTCGCGCGCTCGGCAAGGCGACGGGCGGCCGCGTCGGCTTCCACGAGCTCCTCCAGATCGGCGGCGGGTGCCCCGTCCACTGCGGCCAGTGTCTCCTCGACGACCCCGGCGAGCCCGAGGAACGGGATCCGGCCGGCGAGGAACGCCTGCACGGCGACCTCGTTCGCCGCGTTGTAAGCGCACGGGAAGGTGCCTCCGGCCTCTCCGGCCCGCCGCGCGAGCCCGAGTAGCGGGAACGTCTCCAGGTCGGGCGGCTCGAACTCGAGGGACAGGCCCTCGGAGAAGTCGAGTGTGTCGACGGGCGTGGCGGCGCGCTCCGGATAGTTGAGAGCGAACGAGATGGGCACCCGCATGTCGGGGTACCCGAGATGTGCGAAGGCGGAACCGTCCCTCAGCCGGACAATCGCGTGGACGACCGAGGTCGGATGGACGACGATCTCGATCCGGTCGTAGGGCAAAGCGAACAGGAAGTGCGCCTCGATCACCTCAAGACCTTTGTTGGCGAGGCTCGCCGAGTCGATGGTGATCTTCGGGCCCATCCGCCACGTCGGGTGCGCGAGCGCGTCGGCGCGCGTGACAGTCTGGAGGTCCTCCTGCGTCCGTCCGCGGAACGGGCCACCCGAGGCTGTCAGCACGACCGAGCCGATCGTCTCGGACGCGCGCCCCTCGAGCAGCTGGTAGAGCGCCGAGTGCTCGCTGTCGACGGGCAGCAGCAAGCCTCCTCCCCGCTCCCTCGCAGAAAGCGCGAGCTCGCCGGCGGCCACGAGGCTCTCCTTGTTCGCGAGCGCGAGCGTGACGCCCCGCTCGAGCGCCCAGATCGTCGCCGGTAGGCCTGCAAAACCGACCACGGCATTCAAGACGATGTCCGGCCCGGAATCGTCCAGGAGGGCCGTGAGATCTCCGCCCACCTGTACGTGGTCCACCCCGCGCTCTGACGCCAGGGCGCCGAGCTCGTTCGAGCCGGAGGCAAGCGCGCACGCCTCGAGCTCCGGGTGGGCGTCGATGATGTCGAGTGCCTGGCGCCCGATCGAGCCGGTCGCGCCGAGGACGGCTATCCGCTTCACCCCGAAAGTGTACGGGCCTCTTAACAGGGTCAGACCCTGTAAACCTTCACGGGGTCAGACCCTGTAAACCTTCACGGGGTCAGACCCTGTAAACCTTCACGGGGTCAGACCCTGTAAACCTTTACGGGGTCAGACCCCGTTAGGGATCTGTAAGGAGGCACGGCTGGGTCAGGCTTGGCCGAAGGCGGCTATCACGTAGTACGCGGCGACCCAGGAGAAAAGCAGGGCGTCCAACCGGTCCAGGAGGCCTCCGTGTCCCGCCAGCAGACGGCTCGAGTCCTTTACGTCCATGTCGCGCTTGAGCGCGGACTCGAAGAGGTCGCCGAGCGGAGCAACGACGGCGATCACGACGCCGAGCACCAGTATTTCCCGGATCGACAGGAAGGCTGTCCTCTCCTGGTAGAACGCAAAGAACGTAGCGCCGATCGTTGCGGCGGTCCCGGCGATGAGCCCCTCCCAGGTCTTGCCGGGAGAGACCGCCGGCGCCAGTTTGTGCCGGCCGAAGAGCATGCCGATCAGAAACGCGGCCGAGTCGCCCGCCCAGACCGCCAGCAACACGGCGAAGGCGGCGAGGACGCCGTGCTCGGTGATGTCACGCAAGAGCACTGCGTGGGCAAGGCCGAGGCCGATCCAGCCGGCTCCGAGCACGGTCAGCGAGACCGACACCGCCGTCGACTGCCGCGTCCCGGCGACGCCCTTGAAGACGAACGCGAGCACAAACGTGCTCATGAAGCCCGCGAGCGCCCACTCCGGCCCGCCGATGGTCGCCCCGAGGAGGCCCGCAAGCGACCCCAGGTAGCCCGCGAGCACGACCGGCCGCAGCGTTCGTGCCATCCAGTACAGCTCGTGGAGGCCGACGATGGCGGCCACCGCGGCGAGCGCGAACATCGGCCAGCCGCCGAGATAGACCAGCCAGAGCACAGCGGGGATGCCGGCCGCCGAGATGAGGATGCGGGACCAGATGGAGCTCATCGCCCGCCGAACCGCCGTCGACGGCCGGCATATTCGGCAACGCCTTTCCTGAGGTCGTCCTCGCCGAAGTCGGGCCACAGCGTGTCGACGAAGGCAAGCTCGGCGTAGGCGAGCTGCCAGAGCAGGAAGTTCGAGATCCGCAGCTCCCCGGAGGTCCGGATCACGAGGTCCGGGTCGGGCATGTCGGGAGCGTAGAGGTACATGGCGAGCACGTCCTCGTCTACCTCCTCGGGAGTGAGCTCGGCGGCGATCATCCGCCGCGCGGCTTCGGCCAGCTCTGCCCGCCCGCCGTAGTCGAAGGCAATCCAGAGCTGAAGCCGGTCGCGCGAGGCCGTCTCGTGCTCGAGCTCCGCCATCCTCGCCTGCAACTCCTCGGGAGCCCGATCGCGCCGGCCGATGAACCGAGTCCGCACGCCCTGCTTCGCGAGGTCGGGCAGCTCACGGTCGATCGTCTCCCCGAAGATCTCCATCAGCGAGTCGACCTCAGCCGGCGGACGCAGCCAGTTCTCGGTCGAGAACGCGTACACCGTCAGCGACTCGATGCCGAGGTCGATCGCAGCCTCGACGGCGCGTCGCAGGGCGCGGGTTCCCTCCCGATGGCCCGCTTCGACCCGGAGACCGCGAGCCTCCGCCCAGCGTCCGTTTCCGTCGAGGATGATCGCTACGGAACGCGGAATCTCACCGGGCTCCAGTTGCGCCGGGACCCGACACCGAAGAAGCTGCCGGGTCTGCCCGAGCAGGCTCATGAAATCGATTCTCTCAGCCCTCGGTGAGGCAGGTGGACCCAGAGCGTCCGGTATCGCGAGCGAAGCGAGGCGAGAACATAATCACCCGGAAAATGCGCAGCATTTTGCGGGTTAAACCTCGGTGATCTCTGCTTCCTTGCGCTTCAGCAGGTCGTCGATCTTGCTCGTGTGCTCGTCCGTGAGCTTCTGGACGCGGTCCTCCGCGCGCCGCTCGTCGTCCTCGCCTACGTTCCCCTGGGTCTTCAAGTCCTTCAGGTGCTTATCGGCGTCCCGCCGGACGTTTCGGATCGCGATTCGGCCCTCCTCCGCGATCTGACGGACGATCTTGACGAGGTCTTTGCGCCGCTCCTCGGTGAGCTGGGGAATCGGGAGGCGGATCACCTTGCCGTCGTTCGACGGCGTGAGCCCGAGCTCCGATTCCTGGATCGCCCGCTCGATCTCCTTGATCGAGCTCGGATCGAATGGCTGCACGGTCAACATGCGAGGCTCGGGGACGTTGATGATCGCCAGCTGCTTGAGCGGAGTCGTCTGCCCGTAGTAGTCGACCGAGATCCGGTCGAGCAGCGCCGCCGAGGCGCGACCGGTGCGAACGGTGTTGAACTCGACTTGCGTGGACTCGACGGACTTGTCCATCCGCCGGCTCGCGTCCTGAATCAGATCGTCGATCACGGGGCACTACTCCTTGCTCGGGGTGGAGATGATTGTGCCGACCCGCTCGCCGGAAATCACGCGCTTGATGTTCTTGTCCTCGAGCCCGAAGACGTGGATCGGCAGCCCGTTGTCCATGCAGAGCGAGAGCGCGGTCGTGTCCATTACCTTGAGCCCGCGCTCGATCGCCTCCAGGTGCGTCAGCTCGGGAAGCAGTTCCGCGCCGGGGTCCGTGTTCGGATCGCCGTCGTAGACGCCGTCGACCGCGTGCTTTGCCATGAGGATGGCGTCGGCGCCGATCTCCAGCGACCGCAGGGCCGCCGCGGTGTCCGTCGTGAAGAACGGGTTGCCGGTTCCGGCCGCGAAGATGACGACGCGGCCCTTCTCGAGATGCCTGATCCCGCGTCGGCGGATGTATGGCTCGGCCACCTCGGCGATCCCGATCGCAGACAGGATCCGCGTGTGCGCGCCGAACCGCTCGAGCGCGTCCTGCAGCGCAAGCCCGTTCAGCACCGTTGCGAGCATTCCGGCGTAGTCGGCTGTCGCGCGGTCCATCCCTTCCGCGGCGGCGGCCATGCCCCGGTAGAAGTTCCCGCCACCGACCACGATCGCGACCTCCACTCCGCTCTCACGCACCTCGACGATCTCCTGCGCGATCTCCTCGACCCGAGGCAGGTGGAGGCCGAACTCCCTGTCGCCCATCAGGGCCTCGCCGGAGAGCTTCAGGAGGATCCGGTCGAAGACGCGCGAGCCGTCGCCGACTCTCGCGGGGCTCTCTTCCTGAACCGTCACTCGGCGAGGGCGTAGCGCTCGAACTCGAGCACTTTCAGCCCCTCCTCCTCGAGTGCCTGCGCGACGGTTTTCTTCGGCTCGTGAATCCAGGCCTGCTCGGCGAGCACGGCTTCCGCGAAGAAGCGCTTCCCGAGCATGCCCTCGACGATCTTGGGCCGCGACTGCTCGGGCTTCGACTCCACCTCGGGAAGCTTCTCGTAGACGGAGCGCTCGTTGGCGATCTCCTCCTCGGGAACGTCGTCGCGCGTGGCGTAGCGGGGGGCGGCGAAGGCGATGTGCATCGCGAGGCGCCGCGCTGCGTCGGGCGAGCCCTCGGCCTTCACGAGCACGCCGATCTTGTTCGCCGGCGGATGGATGTACGCCGCGATCGCTTCTCCGTTGGAAGACTCGAACCGCGCCGCGCCGCGGACGGCGATGTTCTCGCCGATCTTGCCGACGAGCTCCGCCCGGTCGTCCTCGAACGACGACACGGCCTCGGGGCCGTCCTTCTCAACCGCATCGAGGACGCGCTCCGCGAACGCACGAAACTCCTCGTTCTTCGAGACGGGCTCGGTTTCGGAGCCCACGGCCACGATCGTGCCCTTCGAGTCGTCGACCCGAGCGAGGACGATGCCTTCCGTCGTCTCCTGGCCCGCGCGCTTGCTGGCAGACGCCATCCCGCGTTCCCGCAGGAGCTGCTTCGCCGCCTCGAGGTCACCGTCGGCGTCCTGGAGGGCCCGCTTGCAGTCCATCATCGGTGCGCTCGTCATCTCGCGCAGCGTCTTGACGAGCTCGGCTGAGATCTCGGTCATTCGGCCGGCACCTCCTCCTTGGCGGCCCCCTCCTCAGACTTTGCAACAGACTGTTGCAAAGTGTCTTCGGGGGCTGGCTCCTCGGCTGGTGCTTCGAGGGCCGGTGACTCTTCGGCCGGTGGCTCTTCGGCGGTTGGCTCCTCGGCTACTGCCTCTGCCGGCTCTTCAGCGAGCGCCTGGGTCTCTTCCGCAGGCGCCGACTCGAACTCCTCGACCTTGATCTTCTGCTTTCCGGCCTCGATCGAGTCGGCGATCGTGCGGATCACGAGCTCGCACGCCTTGATCGCGTCGTCGTTCCCCGGCACGACGTAGTCGGCCTCGTCCGGATCGCAGTTCGTGTCGACGAGTGCGATGACCGGCAGGCCGAGGCGCTTCGCCTCGCGGACCGCGATCGCCTCCTTGCGCAGGTCGACGACGAGCAGCGAATCGGGCTGGCGCTTCATGTCCGCGACGCCGCCGAGATGGCTCTCGAGGCGCTCGAGCTCGGCGAGCATCGACAGCCGCTCCTTCGGCGGGAGCAGTTCGAGCTGCCCCTCCTCACTGAGACGGCGAAGCTCGTGCAGCCGCTCGATGCGGCTCGA
Organism: uncultured Gaiellales bacterium; assembly: GCA_964591295.1. Classification (GTDB taxonomy): domain Bacteria; phylum Actinomycetota; class Thermoleophilia; order Gaiellales; family Gaiellaceae; genus VAXT01. The sequence continues at coordinate 54,892 of CAZQAG010000008.1, forward strand.
GATCGTGCGCCAGTTGGTGAGCAGGCCACCGAGCCAGCGATGGTTCACGTACGGCATGCCGACGCGCTTCGCGTGCGACTCGACCGCGTCCTGCGCCTGCTTCTTCGTGCCGACGAAGAGCACGGTGCCCCCACGCTCGGCGAGATTGCGCGAGAACGCGGCAGCCTCCTCCAGGAGCTGGAGCGTCTGCTCGAGGTCGATGATGTAGATGCCCCCGCGCTCGCCGAAGATGAAGCGGCGCATCTTGGGGTCCCAGCGGCGCGTCTGGTGACCGAAGTGGACGCCGGCCTCCAGCAGCTCTCGCATGGTGACGACGGACAAGGTGGTACCTCCTGTGGTTTGAGTGCGGTACAGCCGGGGGCGTCCGGGTGGAACCGCTGGAAGGTAGCGGCACCACCACCCTTCGTCCCGCCGGGACGGTTACACGGTCGGTGGATTCTAGCCGCTGCCCCGCAAGCGGCCGAGATACGCGTCCAGCTCGGGTGGGAGCGGCGAGACGACCTCAACCCGCTCCTTCGTGAACGGGTGGTCGAACGAGAGCCGGTTCGCGTGCAGGAACTGCCGGCCGAGGGCCTGGTCGGGGACGCCGTAGACCGGGTCCCCCACCACCGGCAGGTCGACGGCGGCCAGGTGGACACGGATCTGGTGCGTCCTGCCGGTCTCGAGCCGCACGTTCAGGAGCGCATTGCCGCCGAGGAGCTCGGCCACCTCGAAATGGGTCACCGCCTCGCGTGGCGTGTCCGTGTCGAGCGACTGCCGCGTCGGCTCCTCGCGGTCGCGGCCGATCGGGGCTTCGATCCGCCCGCGCCACGAGCGAGGGCGACCGCGGACGAGCGCGAGGTAGTGGCGCTCGATCTCCCGGCTCTGCACCATCGCCTGTAACCGCTTATGAGCCTCCTCCGTACGGGCGACGGCGAGTAGGCCGGAGGTGTCGCGATCGAGCCGGTGGACGATCCCGGGGCGGTCCTCCTCCCCGCCCCCGGCTCGCCCGACGAGGCCGTGGACAAGGGTTCCGCTCGCGTGGCCGGCCCCCGGATGCACGACGACTCCTGCCGGCTTGTCGACCACGAGCAGGTACTCGTCCTCGTAAGCAATGCGGAAGTCGACCTCCTCGCGAACGAGCTCCGTAGGCCGCTCGGCCGGGAGCTCGACCTCGAGCTCTTCTCCACCTTCGAGCCGATAGCTCTTCTGGCGCGCATTCCCGTCGACGCGCACCGACCCGGCCTCGACGAGCCGCTCGGCTACCGAGCGCGAGCCGATCTCCGGCAACTCGGCGAGAAACCGGTCGAGGCGGTCGCCCGCCGCCTCGTCAGGAACCCGCGCGTGGAACGTCGGGAACCGGCCGCGGCCGCGCATGCGTTCGCTGCGGAAGCAGCAACGCGGCGAGGAGGACGAGGACGCCGAGGACGATGAAGCAGTCGGCCAGGTTGAACGCGGGCCAGAAGCGCACGTCGATGAAGTCGGTCACGTGCCCCAGCCTGATTCGGTCCGTGAGGTTCGATGCGCTCCCGCCGATCAGGAGGCCGAGAGCGATGGGCAGCACCGGGTGCCGCGCCCCCGAGCGCGCGAAGAAGAACAGCATCCACCCGACGGCGACCGCAGTCAGCACGGTCACGATCGGCGTCGCGTTCGCAAAGAGGCCAAAGGCGATCCCCGAGTTCTGCACGTGATGGATCGAGAGCGGACCGGCGACATGTCGCTCTCCGTCGAGCGCGAGGTTGCTGGAGACGAGTTGCTTCGTCAACTGATCTCCGGCGAGTGCAGCCAGGGCGATCGCCGACAAGCCGAGCCACTGTTGGGCACGTGCCGCCAACGAGCGGTGAGCGCCTGCCAGCGGTGTCAGCGCGTCCGTCGAGGAACCGACCCTCACGTCAACCCGGCGCGCGACGGGCTCGTTCAACCGCGCTCCTCGAGGCGCCTGCAGTCGATGCACAGGGTCGCCCAGGGAAGCGCTGCGAGGCGCTCCTCGCCGACCTCCTTGCCGCAATTAACGCACTTGCCGTACGTCCCCTGCTCGATGCGCTCGAGCGCCGAGTCGATCGCGGCCAGCACGTTCTCCGAGTTCTCCTCGAGCGTATCGTCGATCTCGCGGTCGATCGTCTCAGTCGCCGTGTCGGCGAGATGGCTCTCGCTTGCGTCATCCTGCGTCTTGTCCTCGATCGAGCCCGGGTTTTCCTTGTGCAGATACTCGATCGCGTCGACCACGCGGCGGCGCTCCTCCTCGAGGAGCGTGCGGAACCGCTCGACGTCGACCGCCATGACCCAAGTGTAATCGGGAGTCAGGCGGCCTCGGCAGCCTCGTCCTCTCCGCTGCCTTCGTCGACCATCGCAAGCGCCGAGCGCAGCAGCGAGCGGATCCGGCTCGCCTCTCCGCGCAGGTGCTCACGCTCGGCCAGCGCGCGCTGCTTGATCAGCCGCGCCTCTGCGTGCGCCTCCGTCAGGAAGATGTCCGCCTCGCGGCGGGCCTGATCCTTCAGCTCCTGCGCGCTCCGCTCCGCCGAGACGAGCGTCTTGCGAAGAAGCGTCTCGAGGTCGCGGTAGCGGGCGATGTCCTCCTCCATGCGTTCGAGCTTGTCCTGGAGGTCGGCCCGTTGCCGCCAGACCTCTTCGAAGCTCTCGACGATCTCCTCGTGGAGTGAGTCCGTCGGCGCCCGGCGGTAGCCGAAGAAGCTCCGGCCGAGCTTTACGTGGCGGATTTCGACAGGTGTCAGTGCCATTTCTCCACCTCCTTTCTCAGTGCAGTCGGTCGAGGATTGACTTGATGATCTGGTTCAGGAAGATGAGGCTGAAGACGGCGACGATCGGCGAGATGTCGAGGGGGCCGAGCGGCGGCAGGACCCGCCTGAAGATCCGCAGGTACGGCTCACAGACGTCGAAGAGGAAGCGCTGGATCCGGTTCAGCCAGGGCGAGTAGGGCAATTTGACCCAGGACGTGATGATGTAGCCGAAGATCAGGAGGATGTAGACGGAGATGAAGACATCGACGAAGTTCCCGATCGTCGAGATAACGTCGGCAAGCGGTAGCGTGAAACTGGCGTCTGCGCCCACAGTCGTTTCTTTTCGGCCTCATCTGATGTCTTCCTTTCGAGGGAGCGCGAGGCACATAGACGCCGCGGAGGCGGGCTTTGCTGTGTAGCGTCGATGCCTTGCGGCACCGTCCGGGGCCGAGAAAGCCTCAAAACCGGGATAAGTCGTCATGGCGCGCGCTCGCGCGCCGGAGGCCTCCCGGCTATCAGGCCTGGTTGAAGAAGCCGCCGCGCTCTAGGAGGCGGGCCCGCTCTTCGGCCGAGACCTCAACATTTCGCGGCGTGAGCAGGAAAACCTTGTCGGCGACGCGCTGCATGCCGCCGCCGAGCGCGTACGTCAGGCCACTCGTGAAGTCGATCAGCCGCTTCGAGAGGTCGGGGTCGGAGCCCTGGAGGTTGAGGATGACCGGCGTCCCCTCCTTGAACTTGTCCGCGATCTGCTGCGCGTCGTTGAAGCTGCGCGGGACGACGAGGTGGACGCTCACGGACGCATGTCCCGGGGCGGCCTCGACGGCTCGCGGGCGCGTCGGCCTCAGAACCGCGGTGCGCGCGCTCGGAGCTGCTTCGGGCTCGGTCCAATCCTCGAACTCGGCCTTCCTCCGGCGCGGTGAGAGCCGGCGCACGTTCGGGCGCTCGCTGTACGAGCGCTCGAGCTCCTCGTTCGTGACGTAGCCGTCCTCGTCCCACTCTTCGTCCTCCTCGGCGATACCGAAGTAGACGAGGGTTCGGTTCCAGACGTCTGCAAAGCCCATAGCGGCGGAATGTTAACTCTGATACAGCACAGACCCAATTCGAATCATGGTCGCGCCTTCCTCTGCACCCACTTTGTAATCCTGGCTCGTGCCCATCGAAAGCTCTGTTAGCCCGTGTTCTACGGCTAATTCACGCAGTCTTCGGAAGTACGGGCGGGACTGCTCGGGATCGCCGGTCGCCGGCGGCATCGTCGAGAACCCGCGAACCTCCGGATAGAGGTCGAGGAAGGCCTGGATCTCGTCCGGCGAGATGCCCGACTTGCTCTCCTCTGCCGCAAGGTTGACCTGGAGCAGCGCCGGCACCTCGAGCCGGCGCGCCGCCGACTCGGAGTCGAGCGAGTGGACGAGCTCGCAGAGGCTGCTCACGACCTTCGCCTTCCGGCTCTGCAGGTGGCCGATGAAGTGCCAGCGGAAAGCGTCTCCGTGAGCGGCGTGCTTCTCCTCGAGGTCCTGTGCCCGGTTCTCGCCGACGACCTCGATTCCGGCCTCCGCCAGCACGCCCATGTCCGCGACGGAGACGTACTTCGTGGCAGCCACCACCATCACTTCGGGCCCGACCTCGTCCCGGATACGCGCGAGCCGCTCGCGCACCTGCTCAGCGGATAAAGCCAACGACGCCCTGTGTGCCGCGGGGCCTTCCCGTTCGGCGCTCGGAGAAGAAGAGATCTGGCCGGCAGGCCGTGCAGAGGTCGACGCGCTCGACGTGCGTGGCGCCGGCCGCGCGCGCAGCCTGCTCGGCCGCCGTCCACAAGTCGAGCTTCCCCCGGCTGACGATCGCTGCGCCGAACTGATCCCGAAAGCGCCCGGCCACGTCCTCTTGCACCTCGTAGCAACAGGGTCCGATCGAGGGGCCGACGATCGCCGCCAGGCGACGGCCGCCGAGCGCCTGCGCGGCCATCTGGACGACGCCGTCCGCGAGGCCGCGCCAACCGGCGTGGAGCAAGGCAAGGCCAGGCGGGTCGCCGTTCGTGCGAACGAGGGCCATCAGCACGCAGTCCGCCCCGAGCGTGACCATGGGCACCCCGGGCTCGTCTGTCCAGAGGCCGTCGCCAGGGGTGCCCCGGGAGCCCGCCTGGGCTCGGTTTACGATCGTCGAGTGCGTCTGGTAGCCGAGCGTGAGCCGCTGCTCGTCCGCGCCCATGCTCGCGCAGAGGCGCCGGCGGTTCTCGTCCACGCGCTCGACGTCGTCTCCGGTCCTCCGGCCGAGGTTTAGCGACTCGAAGGGCCCCTCGCTCACGCCACCGAGGCGCGTCGAGAACACGACTTCGTACGGCCCCGGCGCCTCCCAGCGAAACACCGGCAGGCTCAAGTGCTCTCCACCAGCTCTCGGGCAGCGGCGAGCTCCGACTCGTAGCCCTCGAGCTCCCCGTTCAGCTTGCGGCGGCGTAGCTCCGCGAGGATCTCCCCCACGCGCGGCGACTCGCCGGGGCCGAGGTCGGCCACGTCGGCGCCGGTGATCTCGAGCCGGATCCCGGCCAGGCGATCGAAGTAGTCGTGGAGCTGCGGCAGGTCGGTCAGGGCGAGTGCGAAGAGCGGCGCGTCAGGCGCGTGCGGCTCGGCGAGTGCCACGATGTCGGCCGGCGTCGGGGAATCGCCGCCGAGCTGCTCGGCGATCCTCGGCCCATCGGTGATCGCGGCGGCAATCTGATCTGCGTCACGGCGTCGCACCTTGAGCCCGTCGAGCCAAGGGGCGATCTCGTCGCCCAGCAGCTTGCGCGCGAGCGCGGCGAGCCCGAGGCGCCACGCCGGCACGTCCAGGTCGTACCGGTCGTTCAGCTCCCGCAATCGGTCGAACAATTGAACGGCTTCGGCATCGGCGACGACGCCTGGATGAATCTCCTTCTCCGCTTCGAGCTCGGCCAGGCGCGGGATCGCATGGCTGAGGTCGCCCTCCTCCAGCAGGGCGATCAGCTCCTCTCGCAAGCGCGCGCCGGACAGATCGCCGACGTGACCCGTGGCGATGCATGCACGCGCGAGCGCCACCGTCTCGTCGTCCATGCGGAACCCGTAGCGGTCCTCGTAGCGGATTGCGCGAAGGATCCTCGTGGGGTCGTCGATGAACGAACGGTCGTGCAGGACACGGATCCGACCGGCCTGGAGATCGCCATGACCTTGGAAGGGGTCGACGAGAAGGCCGGGCTCGTCGCCCTTGAGGGACACGGCCATCGCGTTGATCGTGAAGTCGCGGCGGTGCAGGTCCTCGTCGATCGAGCCTGGCTCGACCGTGGGGAGCGCGGCCGGTGCCTCGTAGGACTCGCTGCGAGCGGTTACGACGTCGACGCGCTCGTCCTCGCCGTAGAGCACGACCGCGGTGCCGAACTTGTCGTGGGCACGGACGCGGCCGCCGAGCTCCTCTGCCAGCGCGCCGGCGAGCGCGATCGCGTCGCCTTCGACGACGATGTCGACGTCGAAGCTCGGCTCGCCCAGCAGGATGTCCCGGACCGTCCCGCCGACGAGGTAGACGCCTTCGTACGGCCCACTGACGACGCCGATTGCCCCGAGAACGGGCGCGAGGCGCTGCGGGAGCTCGAGCGTGGTCATTGCCGGGTCATTCTGCCTGGGCACCCAGCCCGGATTGACACGATCTCGGCACGGTTGCGGCCCAGACGTGCGCGTGTTTCCCGGTTACGATCGCATCGGGGAGGAGGCTGGGCTACCTGGCGCCCGGCCAAAACGGCCGTGGCCGGATCAGGCGAGGGCGATCGCTTCGATCTCGACGAGGGCGCCTGAGGGGAGGCTGGCGACCTCGATTGTCGAGCGCGCGGGCGGCACGTCGCCCACCCGCTCGGCGTACACCGAGTTCATTCCCTGGAAGTCGTCGAGCGAGGCCAGGAACACCGTCGTCTTCACGATCCGCTCGAGCCCGCTCCCTGCCTCGATCAGGATCGCCTCAAGGTTGTCCAGGACCTGCCGGGTCTGCTCCTCGATCTCCGACCCGACGAGCTCTGAGTGACCCGGGGTCAGGCCGAGCTGCCCCGACACGAACACGAGCCCGTTCGCCTTGATCGCCTGCGAGTACGGCGCTCCCTGAAACGGAGCAGGGGCCTTATCGGTTCGCACTGCGGTCTTCCCCTCCATCGTCACTCCTTTCTTGTCCGCGGCCGGCCGGCCTGAGCGATCGCAGCGCCAAGCGCTTTGAAGATCGCTTCGAGGACGTGCTGGGAATCGTCGCCGCCGATCAGCCGCACGTGCAGGGTCAGCCCACCGCCCTCGGCGAGCTCGTGGAGAAAACTCGCCACCAGATCGGTGCTGAGGCCGCCGATCCTTGCCTCGGACAGGTCGACGTTGGAGACCACGAGCGGCCTGCCGGAGGCCTCGAGCACCACGTGTGCAAGCGCCTCGTCCGCCGGTGCGGCCGCCGAGCCGTGGCCGCGCGCACCCTCCCAGCTGAGCGGGATGCGCAGCGCCTCGCCGAGCGCTTTGCCGGCGGAAGCAATCTCCGCCTCGGCTCGCTCGGGGGCGACCTGGAGGTCGAGGTCGATCGAGCCGTAGCGTGCGAGCAGGCCCAGCAGGTGGTCGAGCACGGGCAGGCCGCTGCTCACGTTGCTCTCGCCCGCGCCGTCGAGCAAAACGCGGACGCGAACGTGGTCTCTCTCGGTCACTCGATCGGGGGATGCCATCCCTCGATCAAGGGTACCGCACCCCCGTAGCCAGGCCGACGACGGAGAAGAGCCCTTTCCTGCTTCCGCGCGGCCTCATGCCCCTCTCCTCTCATCACATCCCTCGATTTCCCGCGCTGCTCGCAGCCGCGGTCGCCGTCGCGGCGCTCGTTGCACCGAGCGGGTCGACGAGCACACCGGCAACGTCGCGCGCCGTCGTCGGCTTCAAGTCGAACGCCCAGCTCGCTGCCGCCCTGAAGCGCTTCCCCGGCGCGCAGATCGTCCGTCGCGTGCCTCATATGAAGACGGTCGAAGTCGTGCTCCCGGGCAAGGCAGCCGGGCTCTCCGGTCTGCCCGGCATCTCCTTCGCACACGCGCCCCTCCAGCGCACCGCGCACGTCGAGCCTGCACTCGCTGCGATGTTCCGACCGGGCCTGCCCTACGAGTGGCAGTACGTCGTCACGCGCGAGAACGAAGTGCCCGAGGAGATCCTGCGCGCGGCGAGCGCGATCAAGATCGCCGTCGTCGACACCGGTCTGGACGTGACCCATCCCGACATCGCCGCGAAGGCGCCCGAGACGTGGGACATCGTCCGTCGCCGCACGAACGTCGTCGACAGGGACGGCCACGGGACCTTCGTCTCCGCACTCGCCGCAGGGGCCGTCAACAACAACGAGGGCATCGCGGGCTTCGGCGGCGACGCGAAGCTCCTGATGGTCAAGGCCGTCGGCGAAGGCGAGAGCTTCAGCGAAGTCGACACAGCCGCGGCGATCGTCTACGCGGTCGATCACGGTGCCAACATCATCAATCTCAGCATCGGTGGCGAAGGCTCGTCCCCACTCGAGATGCGCGCGATCCAGTACGCGGCAAGTCACAACGTTCTTCTGGTCGCAGCCGCCGGGAACGAGTACGAGGAGGGCAACCCGATCGAGTACCCGGCCGCGGCCTTGCAGCCACCCGGCTCGAAGGGCCAGGGCGGTTTCGGGCTCTCCGTGGCCGCGAGCACGATGGCCGGCAAGCGCGCGTCCTTCTCGAACACCGGCTCCCAGATCTCTCTCGCCGCTCCCGGCGACAACGTCTTCGGCGCGGTGGCCGCCACCTCGCCGCGCGACTACTTCCCTCGCTACGCGCTGCCCGGATCGCTCGCCGGCCTCTACGGCTGGTCGAGCGGAACGTCGTTCTCGAGCCCCGAGGTCGCCGGTGCGGCTGCTCTCGTCTGGGCGGCGAATCGGTCGTTGACCGCACAGGAAGTCGCCGGGATCCTCAAGGCGACTGCATCCGGGCGCGGCAAGTGGAACCCGAGGCTCGGCTACGGCGTGATCGACGTGGCTTCTGCAGTCGCGGCTGCGAGCGGACACCAGATCGCCGCGCGTCCCAAAGCCGCGGCGTGGCTCAGCGTCCGCCGGCTCCGCGCTCGCTACGTCAGCTCCCGGCCACCCCGCGGCCTCCGACGCGTGCGCCTCGCCGTCCACCTGCGGACGAACGCTCCGATGGTGACCCCCGACTACCGGGCGGTAATCCTCCAGGTTCGCCGCGGTGGGAGCTGGCATCGCATCGCGCGAACGACCACCCGTCTCGGCGGCGGCATCCGCTGGTCGGTCGGGCTTCGCCCAGGCCGCCACGTTCTCCGTGCCGTCTATCGCGGCCGCTCGGACCTTCGGTCGGCGATCCGCCTGAAACCCGTCCGCGTCAGCTAACCCGAGACTCTCTCGATGCGCGCGCCGACCGAGCGCAGCCGCTCGTCGATCCGCTCGTAGCCCTTGTCGATCTGGTAGACGGCCCCGATCGTCGACTCGCCGTCCGCGCAGAGGCCGGCCAGCAGCATGGACATGCCCGCACGGATATCGGGGCTCTCCATTCGCTGGCCGCTCAGCCTGGCCGGACCTGTGACTACCGCTCGGTGCGGGTCGCAGAGGATGATGCGCGCGCCCATCGAGACGAGCTTGTCAGTGAAGAAGAGGCGGTTCTCGAACATCTTCTCGAAGAGGAGCACGGTGCCTCGGGCCTGGGTCGCCACCGTGAGCGCGATCGACGTGCAGTCGGACGGGAAAGCGGGCCAGGGGCCGTCCTCGATCTTCGGGATGTGCCCGCCGATGTCGTCCTCGACCTGCAGCTCCTGGCCCGGCGGCACGCGGACGCTGCCCTCGCCGAGCTCGACATGCACGCCGAGCCGCGCGAACGTCGGCAGGATCGAGATGAGATCTTCGGTCTTGACTCCGTCGATCGTCAGGTCGCCGCCGGTGACCGCGGCGAGGCCGATGAAGCTCGCTACCTCGACGTGATCTGGCCCGATCGTCCATTCGCCCCCACCCAGGCGATCGACGCCCTCGACCCGGAGGACGTTCGACTCGATGCCCTCGATCGACGCCCCGAGCGAGACGAGGAAGCGGCAGAGATCCTGTACGTGCGGCTCACACGCCGCGTTGCCCACGACAGTGCTGCCCGGGGTGAGCGCCGCGGCCATGACGATGTTCTCCGTTGCCATCACGCTTGCCTCGTCGAGGAAGACGTTCGCGCCGCGCAGGCCGTCCGTCCGCATGTCGTAGAGGTCGCCGGCCTCGACGTGCGCGCCGAGGTTGGTGAAGCCGTGGATATGAGGGTCGAGCCGCCGGCGCCCGATGACGTCGCCTCCCGGCGGCGCGGCGACCACGCTTCCGCAACGCACGAGAAGCGGGCCGGCAAGCAGGAACGACGCTCGCATGCGCGAGCAGAGCTCCCGGTCGAGCTCCGTCTTGCGAATCTCGGCCGCGTGAACCCGAACCTCGTTCGGACCCGTCCACTCGACCTCGGCTCCGACGTCGACGAGGAGCGCCAGCATCGTGTCGACATCGCGGATCCTCGGGACGTTCCGCAGCGCCACCGGCTCGCTCGTGAGCAGGCACGCGGCGAGGATCGGGAGGACGCCATTCTTGTTCCCCGCGGCGGTCACGTGCCCGTGCAGGGGCTGTCCGCCCTCGATGACGAAGGACTCCATCAGCTCGTACTCGACCATCGTTTCAGTCATTGGCGACGGGCTATCGTACCCCTCGCTTGGAGATCACCCGCGAGCGCGCCTGGGAGACCCTGACCCGCCACACGAAGAGCGAGGCGCTACTGCGGCACGCACTCGCGGTCGAAGCCTCCGTCCGGGCCTACGCACGCAAGTTCGGCGAGGACGAGGAGCTCTGGGGCGTGACCGCGCTGCTGCACGACTTCGACTGGGAGATGCACCCCACGCTCGACCAGCACCCGCAGGACGGGGCGCCGATCCTGCGCGAGGAGGGCTATCCGGAGGAGGTCATCGAGGGCATCCTCTCCCACGCCGAGCATCTGGCGCTTCCCCGTGACACGCCGATGAAGAAGGCGCTCTTCGCCTGCGACGAGCTCTCGGGCTTCATCCACGCCTGCGGTCTCGTGCGCCCGGACGGGATCGAGACGCTCGAGCCGAAGTCGGTGAAGAAGAAGCTGAAGCAGCCGTCGTTCG
>CAZQAG010000009.1:0-64514 GCA_964591295.1 uncultured Gaiellales bacterium
TCCGGATCTGCATCAGCACGTCGTTCAGGAGCGTCGAGGCGCCGAGCCGGTAGAGATCCGGCGTCAACCACTCGAGGCCGAGGGTCTCGTGCAGCTGGACGAGGTACTGGACTGCCTGCTTGGCCTGCCTGATCCCACCGGCGGGCTTCATGCCGACGCGCCGGCCCGTCTCCTCGTAGACGTCGCGGATCGCCTCGAGCATGACGAGTGTGACGGGCAGCGTCGCTGCCGACGGGAGCTTCCCCGTCGAGGTCTTGATGAAGTCGGCGCCCGCGGCCATCGCCAGCAGGCTCGCGCGACGGACGTTGTCGTAGGTGCCGAGCTCGCCGGTCTCGAGGATCACCTTCAGGTGCGCCTCGCCGGCCGCCTCCTTCACCTGGACGATCTCGTCGTAGACCTTCGCATAGCGACCGGAGAGAAAAGCGCCGCGATCGATCACCATGTCGACTTCGTCCGCGCCCATCTCGACCACTTCGCGGACCTCGGCGACCTTGACGTGCGTCGGCGTCTGTCCCGAGGGAAACGCGGTCGCCACCGACGCGACCTTGACGCTCGTGCCCCGCGTTCGCTCGACCGCGGTCGGAACGAGATTCGGATAGACGCAGATCGCAGCGACGGAGGGCACGCTCATGTCGGCCGGGTCGGGCCGGATGCCCTTCGAGGAGAGAGCCGCGACCTTGCCCGGCGTGTCTGCGCCCTCGAGCGTCGTCAGGTCCATCATCCGAACGGCGAGGTCGAGCGCGAACATCTTCGCCTCGCGCTTGATCGAGCGCTTGGCGAGCGTGGCCGCCCGCTCCTCGACCGCGACCGCGTCGACCGAGCCGATCCGAGGCAGGCGAGGCTCGAGCGGAAGCTCGAAACCCGTAGGAAGCGCAGGCGCCTTGGCCATACGAGGAGTGTAGCCCTGGCGTAGTTTCCTCCCATTCGACCCCGGAGGTGACCTCGTGCAAGACGTCGACATCAACTACGTGGCCGTCATCATCGCCGCGCTCGTTCCCATGGTGCTCGGGACGCTCTGGTACTCGCCGGCGCTCTTTGCCCGGCCGTGGATGCGCGCAGTCGGCCGGACCGAGGACGAGCTGGGCGGAATGGGCCTCGGTTACGTCCTCTCCGCCGTCGCGGCGGTGCTCAGCTCGTACGCCCTCGCCAGGATCGAACGCTGGGCCGAGGTGGACGACCTCTGGAACGGCGCGCTCGTCGGCCTGCTCGTCTGGATCGGCTTCGCCGCGGGCCTGCTTGCGGTGACCACTTACTTCGGCGGCCGCCCGCGCGTCCTCTGGCTGATCAACGCCGGCTACCAGCTCGTCTCGCTCGCGATCATGGGCGCGATCCTCGGCGTCTGGACCTAATCGAGGCGGTAGACCCAGCCCTCCTGCCACTCGAACGGCTCGGCGACGAGCGCCTCGAGCGCTGCTCCGAGCAGCAGGTGCTCGAGCGCCCAGCGAGGGGCCGCATGTCCGATCAGCAGCACGCGAGAGTCGTCGAACTCCGGCGAGAGCTCGTCGAGGAAGCTCCGCACGCGGACGACCACATCGCGATAGCTCTCACCGCCGGGATAAGGCTCGTCGATCCGTCGGAGCTTCTCGGCGTCGATCTCGGAGACGGGCCTGCCGTTCAGGTCGCCGTAGTTGCACTCGCGGAGCCGGCTGTCCTCACGTACGGGAACGCCTGAGCCACCGAAGGCGATCTCGGCCGTCTCGACGGCACGCGCCAGGTCGGAGGTGAAGACGACTGCGAGGCCGTCGTCTCGCCGGCGCTCGCCAAGAGCCTGGGCAAACCCGCGACCGGTCTCGGAGAGACGGCCGGGGAGCCAGCCGGTTGCGATCCCGGTCTCGTTGTCGACGGTCCTCGAGTGCGTCTCGTACACGAGCTCGATCACGGCTCAGATTCCGAGGCGTTCGAGCAGGCGGTCGTCCCGGCGCCACTTCGGCTTCACCTTCACCTGCAGCTCCAGGAAGACCGGGTGGCCGACGAGCTGCTCGATCTCGGGACGCGCGCGTGTCCCGATCTCCTTGACGATCGAACCGCCCTTGCCGACGACGATCTGCTTCTGCGATTCAGTTTCGACGTAGACGAGCGCCCGCACGACCTTCTCCCCGAGCTCCTCGACCTCGACCGAGACCGCGTGCGGCAGCTCTTCACGCGTGAGCTGGAGGGCCTTCTCGCGGACGAGCTCGGCGATCTGCGCCTCGAGTGAGAGGTCGCTTCGCTGGTCGAGCGGAAAGTACGCGGGGCCTTCGGGGAGCAGCCCGACGAGCTCCTCGCGCAGGGCATCGATCCCGTCGCCCGTCTTCGCGCTGACCGGGTGCAGCGCGTGGAAGTCGCCGAGCTTCGAGGCCGTTTCCATCTGCGTTGCGATATGGCCGCCCTTGAGGTTGTCGACCTTGTTGAGCACGATCACCACGGGCACTTCGAGCGAGAAGACGCGCTTGGCGATGAAGCGATCTCCGGCGCCGATCCGCTCCCGCGCGGAGAGGACGAAGACGACCGCGTCCACGTCCTCGAATGCGTGATCGACCGTTCGCTGCATACGCTCGGTCATCGGGTCGAGCGGTCGCTGGAACCCGGGCAGGTCGACGAGCACGAGCTGGTGATCGTCCCCGTTGACGACCCCCGAGATCCGGCGCCGGGTCGTCTGCGGCTTGTCGGAGATGATCGCGACCTTCCCGCCGGCAAGGGCGTTCACGAGGCTCGACTTGCCGACGTTCGGGCGCCCCGCCACGGCGACGAAGCCGGACTTCACAGCTCGAAGGTCTCCGGCAGGAGCTCCGCGGGCGTTCGGGAGACGAGCTCGCCGTCGGCGTTTTTGAACGTGACCCGCTCGAGCTGGAACTCGTACAGCCACTGGCGACACCCGCCGCACGGCGAAGCGGTGACCGCGATCTCCTCGAGGTCTCCCGGCCGGCAGCCTTCTCCAACGGCGCGGGCGACGGCGGCCCGCTCGGCGCAGATCCCGAGCGGATACGACGCGTTCTCGACGTTGACGCCCTCGAAGATCCGGCCGTCGCGGGCGCGGACCGCCGCGCCGACGTGGAAGTCCGAGTACGGGGCATAGGCCCGCTCAGCGATGGCGACCGCCCGCTCATACAGCTCGCGGCTCACGAGAACACCTGGAACATGACGAGGACGGAGAGGGTGCCGAGCAGCGCCCCGTAGCTGACCTCGAGGAAGGAGTGGACGCCCGACTCGACGCGCGTCTGTGCGACGAGGAGCGCCATCAGGAAGGTCAGCGACGAGACGAGGAACCAGTGGCCGGAGTCGCCTACGACGTTCGTGATCGCCATCCAGCCGCCGAAGGCGATGGCCGCGTGACCCGACGGCAGGCCGCCGCGAAGGGGAGTCCCCCGGCCCGTGTAGGCCTTCGTCGCAAGCACGAGGATGATCGTCAGGACGAGCGCGATCAGGGTCAGCTCGGCCGGCGCATTCCCCAGTCGCTCGATCAGGCGGGAACTGCGGTTGACGATCTTGTCCGAGAACACGAGGTAACCGACCGCGACGGCATTCACAGTTGCGATCAGAACCGCTCCGGCGGCGATGTCCTTCGCGAGCTTGGCCAGCGGGTCGAACGAGGTCGTAGCGACGTCGATGCCCGCCTCGAGGGCCGAATTGAGCATCTCGGCGATGAGGACGAACGAGATCGCGATCAGAAGAGCCATCAGCTCGAGGCGCGCCACGCCGACCGCCACAGCCGTGACGAGAACGGCAGTGGCGATCGCGAAGTGGATGCGCAGGTTCCGCTGCGTGCGCAGGACGTGGATCACGCCCTCGAACGCGAAGTTGAAGCTCTCGAGCAGGGAAGGCCCGCGGCGGCGGGACGTGCTCACGAGGCGAGCTCCGCTTCGCGGTCTTCCATCTCGACGCCGTGGTCGTAGCCGAGGAGGTGCAGGAGCCCGTGCACGAGCGGCGCCCGCCAGGCATCGCCCACGACTTGCGGGCAGAGGACGGCGTCGCCGAGCTGGCGCGGAACGCCCGCAGGCAGATCCTCGCGCCCGTCGATCGGGAAGGAGAGCACGTCGGTCGCCTCGTCCTCGCCGAGGTGGTCGCGTTTCAGCCCGCGCATCTCCTCGGGCGCGACGAAGACGAGGCCGAGGTCGCCGTCCTCGATCCCCTCGGCCGCGAGCACCCGCCGCGCAAGCTTTGCCGCCGCCTCTTCGTCGACCTCTGCGCCGCTGCGGTTCGCGATCTCGACGGTAACCACGGTGGAAGTCACTTCCGACGCTGCGTGCCGGTCTCCTCCGCATGCCTGCGGTAGGCCTCGACGATCCGCTGCACGAGCTTGTGACGGACGACGTCCTCGTGACCGAAGCGGACGAAGGCGACATCGTCGAGCGGGCCGAGGATGTCCTGCACCTGGATGAGGCCGGACGCCTGCTCCCGTGGCAGGTCGACCTGGGTGACATCGCCGGTGACGACGACCTTCGACCCGAACCCGAGGCGTGTGAGGAACATCTGCATCTGCTCGGGGCTCGTGTTCTGTGCCTCGTCGAGGATGACGAACGAATCGTTCAGGGTGCGCCCGCGCATGAACGCGAGCGGGGCGACCTCGACGATGCCCTTCTCCATGTACGAGGCCAGCCGGTCGGCGTCGAGCATGTCGTAGAGCGCGTCGAAGAGGGGGCGCAAGTAGGGGTCGATCTTCTCGAGCATCGTCCCGGGGAGGTAGCCGAGACGCTCGCCTGCCTCGACCGCAGGCCGCGTCAGGATGATCCGGCCGACCTGCCGGTCGGACAGAGCCGCGACCGCAAGCGCCATCGCCAGGTAGGTCTTGCCGGTGCCTGCCGGCCCGATGCCGAACGTGACCGTGCAGTCGCGGATCGCGTCGACGTAGTGCTTCTGGTTGACCGTCTTCGGCGCGATCTTCTTGCCGCGGTGGCGCCAGACGACGTCCTCGAACACCTCGCGCACGTCGGTGACCTGATCGAGTGCGCCGAGCACGGCGTCCACGGTCGAGGGCCCGATCTCATGGCCGCCTTCCACGAGCTCGACGAGCTCGTCCACGACTGCGCGCGCCTCGTGCACGCGCTCGTCGTCACCTTCGATCGTCAGCCGGTTCCCGCGCAGCCGAATCGTGCACCGCAGCCGCTCGCGGAGCGCGGCGAGCACGCCGTCGCCGATCGATGCCAGCTCGGCGGCGACGTCGTTCGAGACAGAAAGCACCTGCTGCACGGCCCTCAGTGTAGGGGCGCAGCCGCCCCGCGACCGTGACGCTTCCGGCACGGAACCGACACCCACGAGCGCGCTTTTCCTCGTTACGATCGCATCGGGGAGGAGGTCATGGGTACCGGCCTCCGGGGCGGGCTCGGCTCGAGGGTCAGCCGCGGGTCACGCGAGCTTCTCGCGCACGAGCTGGCTCACCGCCGACCCGTCGGCACGCCCGGCGACCTGGGGCATCACGTCCGCCATCACCCGGCCAAGGTCGCGCATGCTCGTCGCGCCGCACTCGGCGATCGCGTCGTCGACGATCGACTCGAGCTCTTCCTCCGACAGTGGCTCGGGCATGAACTCTTCGAGCACTGCGAGCTCACGCTCCTCCTTCAGGGCCCTCTCCTCTCCCCCGCCGTCCCGGAACGCCTCTGCGGCCTCGATGCGCATCTTCCGCTCGCGCTGCAGGACCTGCAGCTCCTCGTCGTCGTGGAGCGGCCGCTGCAACTCCTTCTCGGCCGAGCGCAGTTTCGAGAGGATCAGCGACAGAGCATCCCGCCGCTCGGTATCGCGCTCGCGCCTCGCCGTCGCCAGCTCCTCCTCGATCCGCACGATCAGACTCATCCGGGCAAGCCTCGCATCTCTCCGCCGAGAAGGTGCCAGTGAAGGTGGAAGACGGTCTGGCCGCCACCGGGGCCAACGTTGACGACCACGCGGTAATCCTCGAGGCCCGCTTCCCGTGCCGTGTCGGCGACGAACTCGAGCATTCGCTGCGCTTCCTCGGCCGGGAACTCGCGGATGTCGCGGAACGTCTCGAGGTGCCGCTCCGGGATGACCAGGAGGTGCGTCTCCGCGCGCGGGTTGATGTCCTCGATCGCGACGAAGCCGTCGGCACGCCGGACGTGGTCACCTTCGCGGTAGAGCTTGCAGAAGAGGCAGTCAGAGGACACCGATGATCCCTTCCTCGGTGACCGATGACGCGCGGGCGCGCACGAGCTGACCGACGGGTGCGTCGCCGTCGAGGAGCCAGGGCGAATAGTCGTCGCCGTAGCCCCGACCCGGACGGTCGACGAGCACGTCGTCCTCGCCTCCGACCTTCGTCCGCCAGCGGCGCAGGCACGCCTCGTCCGAGTCGGCGCGGAGCCTCGCGCTACGCCGCTTCTTCTCGGCTGGCGACACGGTGTCCGCCGCTGCCGTCGCCGTGCCGGGGCGCGGCGAGTACGGGAAGACGTGCACCTTCGTGATCCCGGCGGCGCGGACGAGCGCCCGGGTCTCCTCGAAAGCCCGGTCGTCCTCGGCCGGGAAGCCGACGATGACGTCGGTCGTCAGGTTGAAGTCGGCGAGCGGCTCCAGGCGGCGCAGATAGGTCGCTGCCGTATAGCGGCGGCCCATCGCGCTCAGAACCTGGTCGTCCCCGGATTGCAGTGGCACGTGCAGGTGACGTGAGACGGTCGGCGTCTCACGGAGTGCCTGCACGAGCTCCTCGCCGACGTGGTTCACCTCGATCGACGAAAGGCGCAGGCGGCTGAGGCCGGGCGTCTCACCGACCTCCCGCACGAGCCGGGCGAGCGTGTAGCCCCGCTCACGATCCCGAAAGCAGCCCAGATTGATCCCTGTGAGCACGACCTCGCGGTGGCCCTGGCCAACGCGCCGGCGTACCTCGTTCAGAACCGCGTCGGCGCTGCGGCTTCGGGAGCGCCCGCGCACGAGCGGGATCACGCAGAAGTTGCACGAGAAGCTACAGCCGTCCTGCACGCGGACGAAAGCGCGCACACGGTCGAGGCGCGCGTCCGCGTGCACGCAACCGATCGCGCCGACATCGCGCGCGACGAGCTCGGGCGTTTCCTCGCTCCGGCGGGAAACGACGCTGACGTTCTCGGGGAGCCCGGCAAACGCGTCTCCTTCGAGGTTCGCGGCACAGCCCGTGACGTACACGCGACTGTGCGTGCGGGCAGCTCGGTTCGCAGCCTGGCGCGACTTGCGCACCGCCTCATGCGTGACGCAGCAGGTGTTGACGACGGCGATCTCCGCCCCGTCGCGCTCGGCATGCCCGTCGCGGAGCAGCGCCTCGCGAATCGCGTGCGCGTCCGCATGCGACACCTTGCAGCCGAGGAAGCGAACCGAGAACGTGGCCAAGGCAGCGGGATGCTACCCCCGGATGAACAGATCGGCCGCCCATCTGTCCTGAGGTTCTCGGCCAATGTGCTCAAAGCCCGGGAACGCGGGACGATCGGGCTCGTAGTACCCCGACGTCACGAGCCGCCGGCAGCCGGGCGGCGGAGCGAGGTCGGCGAGTGTCGGCAAGTCGATGTTCGCAAGCACGATCTCCGCGTCGGGTAGAGGCTCAGTGAGGGCGTCGACGTGGCGAACGTCGAGGACGAAGTCGTTCGCCGCTGCGTTCCGCAGCGTCGCCTCGACCGCCGCCTTGTCCGAGTCGATCGCGGTCACCGGCCCGAAACCGAGCCTGGAAGCAGCGAGCGCGAGCACTCCGGAGCCACAGCCCACGTCCAGCAAGCTCCCGGGCTCGAGCCGTTGCAGGATCTCGAGACACAACTGTGTCGTCGCATGAGCGCCCGTGCCGAACGCCTGGCCGGGGTCGATCCGGACCTGCAGCAAGCCCGGCTCCGGCCGTGCCCAGGGCGGCCCGATCCAGAGCGCCCCGATCCAGAGCGACCCGATTGTGGCCGGCTCGTGGAAGCGCTTCCATTCCTCCTCCCAGCCGGGTGGGACGAGCTCGGTCCTCACGTCCGCGAAGCTCTCCCGCAGGCGACCGGCACCGGTCTCGTCGGTGTACGCGACGAGCTCGACCTCCTCACGCACGGGTTGTTCGGCAAATCCCTCGGGGTGGAGCTCGAGCATGAGTGCGGTCGCCTCTTCGACCCGATCGCGGGGCACGACGACCGACACGCGGATGAGGCTCAGCGGAAGGCGCTCTTGAGCTTCTCGAAGAAGCCCTCGTCGGAGCGGTAGGTCTTCTCGTCGGCTGTGCGCTCGAACTCACCGAGCAGGGAGCGCTGCTCATCTGTGAGGTGGCGCGGAACCGCCACGTTGACGAGCACGCGGTGGTCGCCGCGGCCGAAACCCTGGAGCACTGGCATCCCGCGCCCACGAAGGACGCGCAGCTCTCCCGGCTGCGTGCCGGGCTCGAATTCGAGCTCCACGTCGCCGTCGAGCGTGGCCACCCCGACCCGCGCGCCAAGAGCGGCCTGCGTCATCGTCAGGTCGACAGTCGAGAACACATCGTCACCCTCGCGGACGAGCCGCTCGTGGGGCCGGATGCGGACGAGCACGTAGAGGTCCCCCGCCTGCCCGCCGACCGGGCCGGCGTGACCCTCGCCGGAGAGCCGGATTCGCTGGCCGTCGTGGATACCGGCCGGGATCTCGATCTCGAGAGCCCGCTCCGCCAGCACGCGGCCGGCGCCCTCGCAACGGGCGCACGGGTGCTCGACGATGCGGCCGGACCCGCCGCAACGCGGGCAGGCCTGGCTGCGGACGAACTCGCCGAGACTCGTCCGCGAAACGTGCTCGATGCGCCCGGAGCCGCCGCATTCGTCGCAGGTCGCCGCTGTCTTGCCAGGCTCGACGCCGCTTCCTCCACACTCCTCGCAGGCGCGCGCAACCTGCACTGGAACCTCGCGCTTCACGCCGCTCGCCGCCTCCCCGAGGTCGATCGCGACCTCGGCCGCGACGTCGGAGCCTCGGCCGCGGCGCGGACGCGTGGCGACCCCGAAGACGTCCTCTCCGAAGAACGCCGAGAAGATGTCGGCGAGGTTGCCGAAGTCGAACGCGGTCGGGCGGAAGCCGCCGCTCTGCAGACCGGCATGGCCGAAACGGTCATAGAGGCCACGGGTCTCGGTCTTCGAGAGCACCTCGTACGCCGCGACCGCCTCCCGGAAGCGCTCCTCCGCGTCGGGCTCCTCCGAGACATCCGGGTGCAGCTCGCGCGCAAGTCGGCGGAACGCTCGCTTGATCTCGGCCTCGGTCGCGGACCGGCTGACGCCGAGGATCTCGTAGTAGTCACGCCCGGTCGTCGCCATCGCACGAAGGGTAGCTAGGGGACTAGGAGGGTTTGGCGGGACATTGCTCGTCGCCGGGGTGCGATGGTCGTTCCGAGGCAAGGACGCAGGGAGCACCCAGGCTAGTCAGCCTGGGTGCGACTGAGGACGCCGCCTCGGGGCGAGCAGCGCGGCCCGGCGGCTCAGCCATGTGTCGCCAAACCCTCCTAATTGTGTTCGTACACGGACTCGACGAAGCGGGAGAGCTCGTGGGCGGCTGCCCGGACGGATCGGATCGCCTTCTCGTAGTCCATGCGGAGCGGGCCGAGCAGACTCACCGCGCCGAGCGTCCGATTCGCCAGCCCATACGAGGCGCCGACGAGAGAGACGTCTCGAAGCGCGGGATTGTCGAGCTCGCCGCCGACCCGGACGTAGGGCCGCCGGGAGCCGATCGTCTCGCCGAGCATCTCGAGGATCGCCGCGCGTTTCTCGAGCGTCTCGAGGAGCCTCTGGCATGCCTCGAGCTCGTCCGCCCGCACCTCGCCGAGCAGGCTCGCGGCGCCGCCGACGAAGAGGCGCTGCTCGAGGCCACCGGCCAGCTCGGTGAAGGCCGGCCGAAGCAGCTCCAGGATCTCGAGCTCCGAACGCGCGAGGCTGGGATCCTCGAACCGCCTGCGCAGAGTCGCGCCTCCCAGCTCCAGCCCTGCGAGCCGCTCGTTCAGGTACTCCCCTGCCCAGAGCGCGAGGCCCGTGTCCATGGGCTCGGCCAGGGCAAACACGCGCTTGGAAACACCGCCCGTCGAAGTGATGACGACGACCATCAAGACCTGCGGCTGGAGGACGAGCACCTCGACGTGCCGGACGGTTGCCGTTTCCAGCGCCGGTGCAGAGACGAGGGCGAGCAAGCGCGTCGCCTGGGAGAGCGTTTCGGTCGTCTCCTGGAGCGCGGCTTCCAGCTCGCTCCTCGCGGCTGCAAGGTCGAGCGGAAATGGGCTCGGGCGCGGTTCGAGGCGCTCGAGCAGCGTGTCGGCGTAGAACCGGTAGCCGGTCTCGGTCGGGACTCGCCCGGCTGAGGTATGCGGATGGGTGAGCAGCCCGAGCCGCTCGAGCTCGGCGAGGTCGCCGCGAACCGTCGAGGCGGAAACAGTCATCCCGGCCCGTTCGACGAGGTTCCTCGAGCCCACGGGCTGCCCCTTCTCGACGTAATCCTCAACGACGCGCCGCAGGATCTCGCGCTGCCGTTCGGTCAGCTCGATATTCGATGCCTCAGTCATGCCGTTTGCAGGAATTTTAGGCGAAGAACCCGTGTCTCAGGCGAGCAGCTCGGCAGTGACGGCACCCCCGAGACGCCGCCCTCGCGGCGTCAGGACGAGGGTCTCCGCGCCGTCTTCGCGACGGCGGCTCGCGAGACCCAGCCTCTCCAGGCGCCCGAGCGCGGCATGATCGAGCGACCCGCCCGCGTCTGCGAAGGGGAGGCCGGTGTCCAGGCGCAGGCCGAGCATCACTCGCTCGAGAGCCCGAACGCTGTCGTAAAGCTTCTCGACGTCCCTCGCCGGCGACTCGCCGCTACTGAGAGCCACGAGGTAGGCGTTGAGGCGGGGCGTGTTTCGACGCCGCTCGTCACCGAGCGTCGAGACGGCGCCAATCCCCAGCCCGAGGTAGTCCCGCCCGAGCCAGTAGGCGAGGTTGTGACGAGAGCGCAGGTCGCGCCCGCCCGAGTGCTCGGGCGCGAGGCAGAAGTTCGCCGTCTCGTACCAGCGGTAACCGGCATCGGTCAGCCGCTCGATGACGAGCTCGAAGTAGCCCTCCATCGCTTCGGCCTGCCGCGCAAGCTCGGCTCCGTGAGCGTGGGTGAACCGCGTGCCCGGCTTTGCCTCCAGCTCGTAGTACGAGACGTGCTCCGGCTCGAGCGCGAGGGCTTCTTCGATGTCCCGCTTGAGATCGGAGGTGCTCTGGCCGGGAATCCCGTGTAACAGGTCGACAGAGATGTTGTCAAACCTGGCATCACGAAAATAGTAGAAAGCACGCCGGACGTCGTCCGGACCTGCCTGGCGCTCGAGCACGCGCAGGAGCTCCGGGCGGAAGGTCTGGGCTCCGAGCGAGACGCGGGTCACGCCCGCCTCGCGCAGGAGCTTCGCGAGCTCCGGCGTCACCGTCTCGGGATTCGCCTCGACGGTCAGCTCGCCGGCGGGCGGCAGCGCTTCGAGCAGCCGCCGGAGCTCGCCGGCCTCCGTGAAGGTCGGCGTGCCGCCCCCGAGAAAGACCGTCTCCAGCGGCTGCGCGAGGGCCTCGCGCTCGAGCTCGAGCTCCGCGAGGAGCGCATCGACGTAGCGCCCGTGCAGCCCCTCGCGGCCGACGACTGTCACGAAGTCGCAGTAGCCGCAGCGATGGGCGCAGAACGGCATGTGCACGTAGAGATGGCGGACGGAGCCCGTCATTTCTTGCTTCCGTCGTCGAGATTGAGCACTGCCAGGAACGCTTCCTGCGGCACCTCGACTGCGCCGACCTGCTTCATCCGCCGCTTGCCCGCCTTCTGCTTCTCGAGGAGCTTCCGCTTGCGCGAGATGTCGCCGCCGTAGCACTTCGCGATCACGTCCTTGCGCTTGGCCTTGATCGTCTCCCGCGCGATGATCCGCGAGCCGATCGCCGCCTGCACCGGGACATCGAACATCTGGCGCGGGATCTCCTCGCGGAGCCGGTCGACCAGCGCGCGACCCCGCCCGTAAGCCTCGTCGCGATGAAGAACGAGCGAGAGTGCATCCACGGGCTCACCACCGACGAGGACGTCGAGGCGGACGAGCTCGCCCTCGCGGAACCCGGCGAAGTCGTAGTCGAAGCTCGCGTAGCCCTTCGTGCGTGACTTCAGCTGGTCGTAGAAGTCGAAGACGATTTCCGCGAGCGGGAGCTCGTAGATGAGCAGCACCCGTTCCGTCGAGGGGTACTCCATGTGGTCGAACCGGCCCCGGCGGTCGTTGCAGAGCTCCATCACCTGGCCGACGCCGTCCTTGGGGACGACGATCGACGCGCGCACATACGGCTCCTCGACCCGCTCGCGCTCGGCCGGCATGTCGGCGGGGTTGTGCACCTCGAGCCGCTCGCCGGTGAGCGTCTCCACCTGGTACGCAACTGTTGGGGCGGTCACTAGCAGGTCGAGGTCGAACTCCCGCTCGAGCCGCTCGCGCACGATCTCCATGTGCAGCAGGCCGAGGAAGCCGCAGCGAAACCCGAAGCCGAGCGCCTGTGAGGTCTCCGGCTCGTAGGAGAGCGACCCGTCGTTGAGCTTCAGCCTCTCGAGCGCGTCGCGCAGTTGCGGGTACTCGTCGGAGTCGGTCGGGAAGAGTGCCGCGAAGACCATCGGCTTCACGTCCTTGTAGCCCGGAAGCGGCTCCTCGGCAGGCCGCGCCTGCGACGTGAGCGTGTCGCCGACGCGCAGCTTCGCCACGTCCTTCAGGCCGGTGACGATGTAGCCGACCTCGCCGACGCCGAGCGAGTCGGCCGCCTTCATCGTCGGCGAGAAGAAGCCGACCTCCTCGGTCTCGAAGCGCGTCCCTTGCGCCATCGCGCGCACCTCTTCGTGTGCGCGGAACTCTCCGTCGATGACGCGGACGAAGGCGACGACGCCCCGGTACTGGTCGTACGAGGAGTCGAAGACGAGCGCGCGCGGGGGAGCGGTCGGGTCGCCGGCCGGAGGCGGGATTCGCTCGATGACCGCGTCGAGCACGGCCCCGACGCCTTCGCCGGTCTTGGCGGAGACGCGCAGCACCCGCTCGGGATCGTCGCCGACGAGCTCGGCAAGCTCGCGCGAGGCACCCTCCGGGTCGGCTTGCGGCAGGTCGATCTTGTTGACGAGCGGCAGCAGTTCGAGGTTGTTCTCGATGGCGAGGTAGGCATTCGCGACCGTCTGCGCCTCGACGCCCTGAGCCGCGTCGACGACGAGCACGGCGCCCTCACACGCCTGGAGTGAGCGGGAAACCTCGTACGTGAAGTCCACGTGCCCGGGCGTGTCGATCAGGTTCAGAACGTGCCCCTTCCATTCCACGCGGACGGCCTGGGCCTTGATCGTGATGCCGCGCTCGCGCTCGAGCTCCATCGAGTCGAGCACCTGCGCGCGCATGTCCCGTCCGGTCACCGTGTTCGTCATCTCGAGAATGCGGTCGGCCAGCGTCGACTTCCCGTGATCGATGTGGGCGATGATCGAGAAGTTCCGGATTCGGTTTTGGTCCATAGGCGATTAGCCGCGGCGGAAGCGGCTTCGCAACGATAGCAACGCGTCGAGCTCGCGAACTCCCAGCAAACGGCAGGAAATGAAGTAGGCGGCGAACCCGGTGACGAGGGCGCTGCCGAGCGATGCGAGCTGGGCGCCGAGCGA
The DNA here is from genome assembly GCA_964591295.1 of uncultured Gaiellales bacterium. Lineage (GTDB taxonomy): Bacteria > Actinomycetota > Thermoleophilia > Gaiellales > Gaiellaceae > VAXT01. The sequence goes on from CAZQAG010000009.1 coordinate 13,507, forward strand.
GCGGCCGAGCGCATCGTCGAGGACGTGCCAGACCGGGTACGCGACCGCGGCCAACACGGCCGATGCAATCGTGACGCGCAGGACGGCACGGGCCGTGTCACCGAACTCGATTCGCCCCAGTCGCCGGCGGAACACGACGAGGAGAGCGGCCGTGCCGGCAACGTTGGCGAGCGACGTCGCAAGCGGTATCCCCCACGCCCCGACCCGGTAGAGCCCGGCGGCGAGCACGGAGTTGACGGCGAGGTTGCCGAGTGCGATCGCAGTGGGCATCCACGGGGTCTGCAAGCTGAAGAAGGCGCGGTTCAACATCAGCATCGCGCCGTTGAACGTCAGCCCGAGCGAGAAGGCCGCGAGCGCGCCTGCGGTAACGGCGGTCTCGTGCGGCCCCCAGGCTCCGCGCTCGTAGACGATGCGCGTGATCGGCGTGGCCAGGATGGCGCTGAAGACGCTCGCCGGCACGAGCATGAAGGCGATCTGGCGGAGCCCGAGCGCGACGGTGTGGCGGAAGCCGTCCATGTCCTCGCGCGCGGCGAGCCGCGAGAGGCGAGGGAAGAGCACCGTCGCAACGGCGACCGAGAACACTCCCTGCGGGAGCATGTAGATCCGGAACGCAGCGTCGATCGCGCGTGGGGCCAGCTCGGGATCGATGAAGCGCGACGCGAAGAGCGTGTTGACGACGAGGTTGAAGTTGATGAGCCCGAGGCCGATCGTCACCGGCACCATCAACACGAACACGCGCCGCACGGCCGGGTCGCGCCAGTCGACGGCGAACCGAAGCCGGTCGTCGAGCCCTCGCAGCCAGGGCAGAGGCAGGAGCACCTGGATCACGGTCCCGATCACGATCGAGACCGCGTAGACGTAGAGCTTCGCGTCGAGCGAGTCCGCGCGCGGGACGCCGATGACGAGCCCCACGATGATCGCGAGGTTCCAGAACACGGGCGTGAGCGCCGGAACCGTGAACTGCTCGTAGCTGTTGAGGATCCCCACGATGATTCCCGAGAGCCCGAGCAGGACGACGATCGGGAAGAGGACCCGGGAGAGCCCGATCGCGAGCGCGCGGTCGCCTCCAGGATCGCCGAAGGGGGCGATCACGAGTGGAGCCAGGACGATGAAGAGCGCGGTCAGAGCGCCGAGCCCGAGGAGCATCAGCCAGAAGAGGCTCGACGCCACGCGCCAGGCCCGCTTGCGGTCGCCCTTCTCGAGCAGCTCGCTGAACACCGGGACGAACGCCGACGAGAGGGCCGCGTCCGCGACGAGCGAGCGGATCAGGTTCGGCACCTGGAAGGCGACCGTGAACGCGTTGATCTTGCCGGCGGCGCCGAAGTAGTAGGCGGCGACGATCTCGCGGACGAGACCGAGGATGCGAGAAAGCCCGGTTGCGAGCGAGAAGATCGCCGTCGACCAGGCGAGTCGCCGGCCCGGAGCCCGCTTCTCCACGTCGGCGAGTATAGGAACGGCGTCCGTCCGAGATCGCCGCGTCCGTCGCGACCGCGCCTCATTTTAGGTACAGCCGACCTCCTCCCCGCCTCGAGCGTATTGGCGAAATTCGCGCGCGTGTGTGTCAGAAACGCGACGAATGTGTGCAGGTGGGCTCTGGTACCATCGCCGCGCCCGCTCCATGCGGGCGTTTCCTTCGATGCCCAACATCAGGCAACAGAAAAAGCGCGTCCGGACGTCTGCCGTCGATCGCGGAGAGAACCTCCGCTACCGATCGACGGTCAAGACGATGACCCGGCGACTGGAGGCTGCCGTCGCGGCCGGCGACAAGAAGCAGATCGCCGCCGAGCACACCGCTCTGCAGCGGTGGATCGACCGAGCTGCGGCCAACGGCGCGCTGCACAAGAACACGGCCGGCCGTAAGAAGGCGCAGGCCGCGCGGCTCGTCGCCGGTAGCTCCTAGCCCGCGCGCGCGGAGACGGCCTGCTCGGCAGGCCTCGTCACGTCGATCAGTGCCCGAAGGAGCTCAAGCTCAGCCGAGAGCCGAGACCCGCCCTTGATCGCCGCGTCCAGCTCGGCGAGGCGGACGAGCGCGGAGTCGAGCTCGGCCCGCGAGTAGCGCTCCGCGTGCTGCAGCGCTTTGCGCGCGGGGAAGTCCTTCATCTTCAGCCGGCTCGCGACCTCGCGCGCGCCCAGCCCTTCCTCGGCGAGCGCTTGAGCGGCGCGAACCTTTCCGACGTGCGAAGCGAGCGCCACCGCCAGCAGGAAGGCCTCCTTCTTCTCGAGCGCGAGCTCGTAAGCCTCGAGCAGCGTGGGCAGGTCGCGTGCGCCCCACGCATCCGTGAGCGCCCAGGCCGCCGCCTCGCGCCCCGGCGTGGCGAGCTCCTCGACCTCGCGTCGTCCGACAGGCTCCCCGCCCGCCCACGCCGCGATCTTCTCAAGCTCGCTCGAGAGCGCGATCGTGTCGTCGCCGACCAGCTCGACGAGCGCCCTCGCGGCGTCTGCGTCGGCCGAGACGCCCAGACGCTTCAGCTCGGAACGGGCCCAGGTGTGCAGGTTGCTCGCCTTGGGCACCTCGTAGCTGAGCACGCGCCCTTTCTTCTCACAGAGGGCGGGAAGTGTCGAGCCGCGGAGGGGCTCTTCCGCGACGAGAGCGAGCACGGCGCCCTCGACCGGATCCCCCAGGTAGCCGGCAACCGCGTCGACGTCGTCCCTCTTCCAGGCCTCGACACCGTGGACGACCACGAGCCTGCCGCCGCCAGCTCCTCCGAAGAGGCCCAACGCATTGCAGGCCGCGACCGCGTCGGCTCCCTTTGCCGACTCCGCCGACAACTGCTCGACTGCCTCGGGATCGAAGCGCGAGCGAAGGCGGCGGAGCGCGCGCAGGTGCTTCGGCCGGTCGCTTCCCGTGAAGAGATAGACGGGCAGCAGTGGCTCGGACGACATCGCGGCCAAGCATAGTCAGCGCTCTGTCCGGACAGTCATCGCCTCGCCGTCCGACTCGACGACTACACGGCCGTCCCGATCGGTTCGATAGACGGCAAGCCCGGGCACCTCGGCGAGCGACGCGATCGTCGACGCGGTCGGGTGCCCGTAGTCGTTGTTCGTGCCGACGGAGATCACCGCCACACGCGGGTGGATCTGCTCGAGCAGCCTGGGTAGGGCGGGATCCTCAGAGCCGTGGTGGGCGACCTTCAGGATCTCGACCGGAGGGACGTGAAGACGGCTGGTGACGTCGGACTCGGCGTCGGCGGTGAGAAGCGCATCGACCTCCCCGTAGGAAGCGAGCAGCACGATCGCGTGGTTGTTCGGGTCGTCTCCGGGCGGGCCGGGCCCGTCGGGCCAGAGCACGCGCAGGTGCAGCCGGCCGATGCGAAACCCCTCTCCCGCCCGAGCGACGACCACGCGCACGCGGCGCCGGCGCGCAGCCGCGAGCGCCGCCCGCTCCTCGGCGTTTTCGGTGGGGATAGCCGGGTCGAGAACGGCACCCACCCGCAGCCTCTCGAGAACCTCCGCCGCGCCGCCGATGTGGTCTCGCTGAGGGTGCGTGAGCACGACCATGGACAGGCTCTGCAAGCCGAGGTCTCGAAGCTGTCCCGCGACGTCTGCTTCGGGCGCCCCTTCGTCCACGAGCACCGCGCCCTCTGGCACCTGGAGGAGCGCTCCGTCGCCCTGCCCGACGTCGAGGAACGTGATCCGCAGCCCCTTCGGTGGCAGCAACGCGTCGGGGCCGCTTCGCAGCCGCCAGCCTCCCGCGACGAGCACTGCAAGCAGGAGGAGCACGGCCAACCGCGGCGCCCGCGGCGACCGGAGCCGGGCCACGACGAACGCGAGGACGAGCCCGACCCCGATCACCACGAGCGCCGTGCGCGCCGGTGCGGATGCATAGGGCAGGCCGCCGATGAGACGCGCGCAGCCGGCGAGGTAGGCGGCAAGCCAACCGTTCGCCCAGGCGAGAGCCGCGGCCACCGGGGGCAGGACCGGCGCGATCATGGCCGTCACGAGGGCCAGCCCCAGGAGGGGCGCGACCACGGGCGCCGCGAGCGCGTTCGCGGGAATCGAATAGAGCGGGACGGACCCGAACTGCGTGAGCAGGATGGGCGCGGTCGCAATCCCGCATGCCCCCGAGACGGCGACGATCTCCGCGAGCGAACGAGGCACCGGGTACCCAGCGAGCCTGCGCTGCAGACGCGGGACGACGACGAAGATCGCGGCTACGGCTGCAAACGAGAGCTGGAAGCCCGCATCGAGCAGGGAGTACGGGTTCCAGGCGAGCAGGATCGCCGCTCCGACGAGGAGGAAGTACCAGCGATCCTTCGGCCTGGCAGCAAGCCAGGCCAGCGAGGCGAGCGAGCCCGCGACCCCGGCACGCACGACCGACGGCTGCCAGCCGACCGCGAGCACGTAGCCGCCGATCGCCGCCAGCGCCGCGGTCTCGCCCACGAGCCGGGAGAAGCCGACGAGCCATGCCAAGGCAATCGCACCGCCCGCGATGAACATGACGTTCTGGCCGGACACGGCCAGGAGGTGGTAGAGGCCCGACGCCCGAAAACGAGCGCGCAGCTCCTCCGAGAGACCCTCGTCTTCGCCGAGCACGATCCCGGCGATCACCGCCCGGCGCTCGCCGCGAACGCCGGGCGCCATCGAACGCGCGAGGCGCGACCGGATCCGGTCTGCGAAGCCGGCGACCCCTCCCCGGTGGCCTGTGACACGCCAGCGCGACGCCACGACGACGACGTGCACTCCATGGCGGCGAAGCCACGTGCGCTCGTCGAAGCCGTCCTCGGGCCCGCGTGGGGCGCGGATCTCGCCGGTGAGCTCGAGGAGCGCGCCCTGCGGAGGCGAGCGTCCGGGAGGGAGCCGCAGGAGGACGGGCTCGCGGATTGCGAGGTCACGGAACCGACGAGCCTGCGACGGCACGCGTAGGTCGTATCGGGATCTCCGCGCCGGCCCGGTGACGGCGACGACCATGCGACCCGCGGTCCCAACTCGAGGGAGAAGGGTGCTCTGGTCGAGAGCGTCGAGGCGCGCGCTACCCCACCACCACCCGGCGAGCAGCAGGGCCATTGCGATCAAGGGAAGGCGAGCGGCCGGCGCGGCGATCACCGAGCCGAGCGCCACGCCGACTGCGGCGCAAGCGAGAAGGACCGACGTGGCGCGGACGCCGTTGGCCGCGGCCAGCCCGCCGCAGAGGCAAGCCGCGAGCAGGTGTGGCCTCGCGCGAAGCAGGATCACGGCGCGGCGACATCGCGGAGCTGCTCGATACGCGCCGCGCCGATTCCCGGAATCGCATCGAGGTCGTCCAGCGACGTGAATGCGCCGTGCTTTTCGCGGTGGTCGAGGATCTTCTGGGCGGTAACCGGTCCCACGCCCGGCAGCGAATCGAGCTGCTCGAGGGTTGCGATGTTCAGGTGGACAGGCCCCTCAGCCGTCGCGCCGGCACTCGGCGGCCCGCCGGCGGCCGGCTTCAGTGGAACGACGACCTGGAGTCCATCCGCAAGCGGCGCCGCGAGGTTCACCAGCGAGAGATCGGCGCGGCGAGCCGGCCCGCCGGCGCGCGTAACCGCGTCAGCGACGCGTGACCCGTGCCGGAGGCGGTACAGACCGGGCCGGTGGACGGCTCCCACGACATGGACCACGAGCTCCGGCCCCTGCTCTGCCCGGATCGGCACCGCCGGCGCGGCCGGAGTCGCCTGCGCGGAGGTTCCTGCGTTCAGGAGGTGCCGCCCTCCAAGCAGAAGCACGAGCCCGAGAAGGAGCGCGCCGGCGGCGAGCCGCCGGCGCGCCGGGGGGAGGGAGTCCAGCACGCCGCTGACTCTGGCTGCGCATCCGTGGCGCGTGGGTCACAGCTCAGCATCAAATCTGTGACAGCGAGTGGTGTCTCTCGGTTTACTGACGCGTCGCTGAGTGCCCGTAGGCCTGCGGGACAGTGTTAGCCACACGGCCCGCCGGCTGAAGGGTGCTCAGCGGCGCGAGGCGGCGGCCAAGGGAGCGGGAGTTCATCTCCCACGACCGCAAGACTGCTTCTGCGGCTTCGCTTGGCGGGAGCCGACGCCGGTCAGTGAAGCGAGATGGGTGCCGGGAGGGTGTCGAAACCGTGTCGGCGAAAGATGTGACGCTAGGGCTTCGAGCGGCGTATAGGAGGAGCGTGAACGCGGTGCCAACCTCATGGCTATCCAGCAGGCAGGGCCTCCGCGCGGAGCGGAGCTTCGCCAACGTGGCCGAGGCGCACCTCGACGACGTCTACCGCTACCTGCTCTACATGACCGGAATCCCACACCTCGCAGAAGATCTCGCCGCCGAGACGTTCGAGCGGGCGCTTCGCCGCTGGCGCCGATTCGATCCCCGACGCGCTTCGGCGCGCACCTGGCTCTGCCAGCTCGCGCGCAGCACGGCGCTCGACCACTTCCGGGCCGAGCAGCGACGGCGGCGGCGTGATGACACCTACGCGCGCGAGATTCCCGAGATGGACGAGCCGGTCTTCGGCGAAGGCCTCTCGCCCGCGCTGGACGCCGCCGTGAGGAGCCTCTCGGCGGGCGAGCGAGAGGTCGTCGTCCTACGCGTCGTACTGGAGCTGGACGGAGAAACGGCAGCCCGCGTCCTGGGAATCAGGCCGACGGCGGTCTCGACACGACTGAGCAGGGCACTGCAGAAGCTCGAGGAGAGGATGGCAAGCGATGTCCGAGGATAAGTTCGAGAGCGTCATGAAAGAACTGCGAGAGGCTGCGCCGCCGGCGCCGGACGGGCTCCGGGAGCGTGTCGGCGCCCTGCGGGAGCCCCAGGCGAAGCGAGTCTGGAAGCTGCGCCCTGCGCTCGTAGCAGCGGCTGCGTTGGCATTGGCCGTCGGGTTGGGCGCTGCCGCAGTTGGTGGCCTGACGCGGTCGGGAACTCCCGAGAAGAGCAGTCTGCGAGACGATTCGGCGAGACCTGGCAACCCAACGGCGGGAGGAGGGCAACAGCTCTCCTCCTCAGGGCGCGAGCTCGCCCCGGAGGCCAGGCGCACGCGCCTGGATCTGGATGCCTTACTCAACAAACGGGCTCCAGTGCTCACCCCCGGTTCGCGGCTCCAGCAGTACGCCGTCGCCATGGACCTGCGGGTCCGCGACCTCTCCCGCTCGACCCAGGCCGCGGTTCGCCACACACGCCGGCTCGGCGGCTACGTCGCCGCCGCCGACTATGCGACCGGCAGTGACACGGGTGACTCGAGCCTCGACCTGCGCGTGCCTGTCCAGAACGTGCAGGAGGCCATCGCGAAGTTCACCGACCTTGGGACGATCGTTCGGCAGCGGATCTCGATCGGCGACCTCCAGGCGCCCCTCGATCGCACCGACTCCCGGATCGCCGCACAGCAGAAGATCATCACCGAGCTCGAGGCGAAGGACGTCCGCACTCCAGCCGAGCAGATGCGCCTCGACGATGCCAAGCGCACCCTGAAGCGCCTTACTCGAAGCCGCTCGAACCTCGTCCGTGAGGGAACCTACGCGAAGATCGCGCTGCAGCTGACGACGAAGAAAGCAGCCGCAAAACAGGCGGTACCAGGCCGCTTCGACCGCTTCTGGGGTGACGCGGGCGACATTTTGGGTAAAGAGGCTATTGCAGTGCTCTACGTTCTCGTCGTAGCCGGCCCGTTCGCGATCATCGCGGCACTCGCCCTGCTCGCAGAGCGCGCGCGGCGGCGGCGCGCCGACCACCGGCTGCTAGGTGAGACCGGGTGAAGAAGACGCTCGGCCTCGCAGTCCTCGCGACACTCGTGCTCGGCTGTGGCTCGGCCGGTGGCGGGACCGCGACCGACCTCGGGACCGCGACCGGCCTCAACGGGCGAGTCATGCGTGGCCCGACGATGCCCGTTTGCCGAGTAGGCGTGCCGTGCGACGAACCAGCCCGCGGCGTGAAGCTCACCTTCTCCCGGTCGGGGAAGGTCGTCGCCCGCACAACGACCAACCAGAAGGGCCGCTACCGGGTCGCCCTCAGGCCCGGCCCGTACTCGGTGCGCACGAACCGGCCGGCCTTCGAGAGGATGCCTCAGCCTTCGCGCGTGACCGTAGCGAAGGATCGCTTCAAGACGGTCAACTTCCATATCGACACTGGCATCCGTTAACCGATAACTAAGTTCACGAGCTTGCCGGGGACGACGATCTCCTTGCGGATCTCCTTGCCGTCCAGAAACTCCTGAACCCTAGCTGACCTCTTCGCCTGCGCGACCAGTTCCTCCTCGGACGCATCGGCGGAAACCTCGACCCGATCACGGACACGCCCGTTCACCTGGATCACGAGCTCGAACGTCTCGCGCCCAAGCAGCGCCGGATCCGCCTGCGGCCAAGGCTGCTCCCACAGCCGCTCGTGCCCTAGCCGCTCCCACAGCTCCTCGGCGATGTGCGGCGCGTACGGCTGGATCAGCGTCACGGCCGTCTCGGCGGCGAACCGCGCCGCTGGATCCTCCGGCGTGCGCCCCAGGTCGTTCACGAGCTCCATCACGGCTGCGATCGGCGTGTTGAACTGGAAGCGCCGGTCGATGTCATCGGTCACCCGTGCGATCGTCCGGTTCGCCGTCCGCGCCAGCTCGGTCGATTCCGCCTGACCTTCCGGCGAGCGCTCGGCGACCTCGTTTACGATCCGCCAGAGCCGCCTCAGGAAGCGTGAGATTCCCTCGACGCCCTCCTCCGTCCAGTCCATGTCCTGATCGGCAGGGCCGACGAACAGGATGTAGAGCCGGACCGCGTCCGCGCCGTAGGCGTCGGCCAGCTGACCCGGCCCGGTCACGTTCCCTTTTGACTTCGACATTTTTGTCCCGCCCTGGCGCACCCAGCCCTGGTGGAAGAGCCGCTGGAACGGCTCGCGGACGCCGACGAGCCCTTGCTCGTTCAGCACCTTCATGAAGAAGCGCGCGTAGAGCAGGTGGCCCCTCGCGTGGTCGATGCCGCCGATGTACTGGTCAACCGGCATCCAGTAGTCGACGAGGCGCCTGTCCCACGGCGCCTGGTCGTTGTGCGGGTCGCAGTAGCGCAGGAAGTACCAGGACGAGTCGACGAACGTGTCCATCGTGTCGGCCTCGCGCCGCGCGGGCTTGCCGCATTTGGGACATGCCGCGTTCATCCACTCCTCGTTGGAGGCCAGAGGCGGCTTGCCCTTCGGCCGGTAGTCCTCGAGCTCCGGCAGCAGGACCGGCAGGTCTGCCTCCGACACAGGGACGATCCCGTCGTCCTCGCAGTAGACGACCGGGATCGGGCAGCCCCAGTACCGCTGGCGCGACATCGACCAGTCGCGCAGCCGGTAGCTGATCGCCGACGCGCCGCGGCCCTTCTCGCGGAGCCACTCGACGATCTTCTTCTTCGCCTCGTCGACGGGCAGGCCGCTGAACTCGCCCGAGTTGACGAGGACGCCCTCCTCCTCGTCGATCACGGGACGCACGGCCAGCTCATAGCGCTGCGCGAACTCGAGGTCCCGCTCGTCGTGCGCGGGCACGGCCATGATCGCGCCTGTCCCATAGTCCATCAGGACGTAGTCGGCGACCCACACCGGGATGGGCTCGTCGTTGACCGGATTGATCGCGTAGTGCCCAGTGAAGACGCCGTCCTTCTCCTTCGTCTGCCGCTCGGCAACCGATCGCATCGCTGCCTGCTGGACGTACTCGTGCACCTCGCCGTTCCCAATCTGCTCGACGAGCGGATGCTCCGGAGCGAGCACGAAGAAGGTCGCGCCATGGAGCGTGTCCGGCCGCGTCGTGAAGACCGGGATGTCGATGTCCAGGTCGTCGACCCGGAAGAGCACCTCCGCGCCCTCCGAGCGGCCGATCCAGTTGCGCTGGATGGTCTTCGTCCGCTCGGGCCAATCCAGAAGAGCCAGATCCTCGAGCAGCGCGTCAGCGTATGCGGTGATCTTGAAGAACCACTGCTCCACGTTCTTCGCAACGACCTCAGTGCCGCACCGCTCGCACTTGCCGTCGATGACGTACTCGTTCGCGACGACGGTCTGGTCCTTCGGGCACCAGTTGACGGGCGCTTCCTTGCGATATGCGAGGCCCGCCTCGAAGAGCTTCAGGAAGATCCACTGGGTCCAGCGGTAGTAGTCAGGCCGGTGCGCCGAGGTCTCGCGGTCCCAGTCGATCGCCCAGCCGAGGCGCTTCATCTCGGTCCGGATGCCTTCGATGTTCCGCTCGATGATCTCGCGTGGGTGGCCGCCCTCGCGGATAGCGGCGTTTTCGGCGGGCAGGCCGAACGCGTCCCAGCCCATGGGGCGCATCACGGTCCAGCCGGTGCGCCGACGGAAGTGGGTGAGCACGTCGCCCAGCGTGTAGTTGAGGACGTGGCCCATGTGCAGCGCTCCCGAGGGGTACGGGAGCATTTCCAGCATGTAGAACTTCCGCTCGGGCTCGGCCCCCGGCTCGGGATTCGGGACGTAGAAGGCCCGCTCGGCCTCCCAGACCTCCTGCCACTTCGATTCGATTTTCCGCGGGTCGTATCTGTCCATACCGTCTCCAGGTACAAAAAAGCCTCTCGTCGAGAGAGGCCAGGGGAAGCTCGCGCGGCGGGGCCGCGGTGGCTTCCTGCGCTACAGAAGGAGCTCCTGCATTGCCCCTGGACTTTACCAAGCTGGAAGAATCCGCGCCATGAGCGATTACACGATCGTCAACCTGAAAGAGGTGGAGGATCAGGCGCCGAACTTCGGTCTTGCCCCTGATCTCGAAGCGCGCTTTGCCCGCGTTGCGCTGGACGCCGAGCTGATCGGGCTGACCTACCAGCGGCTAGCGCCGAACTTCCGTGTCCCGTTCGGGCACACGCACAAGACGCAAGAAGAGGTCTACCTCGTGACCAGCGGGAGCCTGCGAGTGAAGGTCGGCGACAAGGTCGAGGAGCTGAAGGAGTGGGACGCTATTCGGCTTCCGAAGGAAACGGCCCGCGGGTTCGAGGCCGGGCCGGAGGGCGCGGAGATCATTGCGATCGGAGCGCCGGGCGGTCCCGGCGACGCCGAAGTGATCGACGACTTCTGGAAGGAATAGGAAGCCAGCGGGGAACCCGTTTGCAATAGTCCTCGTAGGCGGCTCCGAACCGGCGCCGGAGACCGGGCTCTTCTTCGAGGACGACGAAGAGGTGGAACAAAAGCCATGCGGCCGCGGCCCAGGCGAACAGGATCTCGCGGCCGAGAAGAAGCGCTTGCCCGACGATCAGGGCGAGCACGCCCACGTACATCGGGTTGCGCGTCAACCGGTACGTCCCGCGGACGACGAAGCGCTCGGGCGGCGCCCAGGGCGCGGGCGTGCCGCGGCCCTGAAGCGCGAAGCGAGTCGTCGTCTCGAGGACGAGGCCGGCGCCGAGCACCAGCACGACGCAGCCGAGAATCCGAAGCGCGAGCGGCTGCGCGTCTGCGTGCCAACGAGTGATTAGCCACGGCACGAGGCCCGCCACGAGCGTCGGCCCACCGAAGAAGGCGAAGCCAAACGCGCCGGTGGACGCCCGCAGCCTCGATCTGGCCAGGAGAAGCTAGCTCCGGGCGCGCAGCAGGCCGCCGAACGAGATCCATTTCCCGTTGTTCCAGCGCTGGAGGCGAGCCTGGTCGATCGGGAAGTGCTCGGTCGAGGTCGTCTTGATGATCATCCGCGGCAGCAGGAAGGGGTTGTTCCGCTCGTTCAGGTGGGTGGCCGCATTCATGATCGACCGTCGCGTCGGGTTCTTGCCGGCGCGTCTCAGCGCGTCGACGAACGTGAACGCGGCCGACATGCCGTAGACGTTGTAGACGTCCTTGATGTTCCCGCTCGGTTGGTACCTGCGCATGATCTTCCGGTAGAGAAGGATGCCCGGGTCGCGGTTCCACTTGGGGTCGTTCGGATCTTTGAGGAAGACGATCGAGATCGCGCCCTGGACGCGCTTGTTCTGGCCGCGGCTCGAGGAGATGACCATCACGTTGGATGCGCTCGAGACGGCGTTGACGAAGACCTTCGGCTTCCAGCCGAGCCCGTTCACGTATTGGAAGGCCTGGATCGTGAACTTCGGCGTCGTGAAGAGCATCAGGATCCCGGCCTTCGAGGCCCTGAGCGTCGCGACCTGCGAGGCGACGTTGTCGTCGGTCGCCGCGTGTCCGACGCGCGCGATGATGTTCCCGGCCCGCGGGCCAAGCCCGCGCTGCAGGCCCTTGATCAGGTCGGCGCCGTAGCTGTCGTCCTGGTAGAGGATCGCGATCTTCGCCTTCGGCATCGTGCGCCGGATGTAGTTGCCGTACATCGCGCCCTCGGCGATGTAGGACGGTATGTAGCCGATCGTCCAGGGGTACTGGCGGTGGTCCCGGCCGAAAGTCGTCGCACCGCTCGCGGCGAAGAGGTGCGGCACCTCGAGCGTGTTCAGGTACGGACGAATCGCCTCGTTGTGCTCGGTACCGAGCGAGTTGAAGATTGCGAAGACGTTCTTTTCCTGGACGAGGACGCGCGTCTGCCGAACGGTCTCCGACGGGATGTACTGGTCGTCGAGGTACTCGTACTTGATTTTGCGCTTGTTGACGCCGCCGCGCGCGTTCACGTACTTGAAGTAGGCCTCGGCGCCCTTGGCGACCGACTGGAAGGCCTGCGCGGAGCCGGAGAGCGGCGCCGTGCCGCCGATGTGGATCGTCGTCGGAGTGATCCCCGGATCGGCGGAGCTGCCGCCGAACGCGACGGGGATCCCGAGCGCGAAGAAGGCCGCAGATACGAGGAAAAGCCGCTTACCCATGACGTCTAGGACCGAGTGTATAGCCGACTTGTTAGGGGAGTTAGAGCTCGGCGCAGGCCGCCGGCGATCCCGGTCGGCAACACGAGCACGATCAGGATCAGGACGGCGCCGTACACCGCGTCCGGGACGCCCTGTGCCTTCGAGATGTGGACCGCCGCGTCTGGCAGGAACTGGATGAAGGCGGCGCCTGCAAGCAGCCCCCACAGTGAGCCGAGCCCGGCGACGACAGCGCCTACGAGCAACGTGAGCGAGAGCTTCGCCGGAAACGTCTGTGGGTCCGCGAAGGCGACCGCGATCACGAGCAGGGAGCCGGCGATTCCCGCGTAGGCGGCGCTGATCGCGAACGCAAATGTCTTGTAAGCGGCGATGTTCACGCCGGACGAGGCGGCGGCGACCTCGCTGTCACGCACGGCTCGGAACGCTCGGCCGGGCGGCCCGCGCAGCAGGAACCAGGCGACGACGAGCAGCACGAGCGCGACCGCCCAGGTCAGGTAGTAGACGGCGCGCGTGAACGTGAGCGTCTGGCCGAGGATGCTCACGTCTTCGAAGCCCTGGCCGGTGAGGTTGTCGCTGCCGAAGAGCTGGATCGCCTGGCCGCCCTTCGTCACCGCTTCGAGCTTGTCCCAGCTCAGGATGTCGGGCATCGCCACGGCGAGCCCGAAGGTGGCGAGGGCGAGGTAGAGCCCGGAGAGGCGTAGCGCCGGCAGGCCGACCAGCAGGCCTGCAGCCCCCGCAACAAGGCCCGCGATCGGGATCGTCCAGAGGTCGCGCACGCCGTGCTCGGCGACGAGGATCGCCGTCGTGTAGCCGCCGATGGCCATGAAGGCTCCGTGGCCGAGCGAGATCTGACCCGTGTAGCCCGTGACGATGTTCAGTCCGAGGATGGCGATGAAGTACACGCCCATCTGGGCGCCCCTGATGTCGCCGACTTTGTCCCAACGGGGTGCGAGGAAGATCGCGACGATCGCGAGTGCGAGGCCGATCCCTGTCACCGCGACGCGCGCGCCGGCGAGCCTAGACACGCCGCACCACTGCCCGGCCGAAGAGCCCCGCCGGCCGAACGAGCAGGACGGTCAGGATCACGGCCAGGGCGATCGGCAGGCGCATCCGGTCGAGCTCGAGGTGCACGTGCGTGTCATAGGTCGCAATCAGGTTCAGCATCACGCCGATCGTGAGGCCGCCGACGATCGCACCGACGGGGCTCGCGAGGCCACCGAGCACGGCCGCCGCGAACGCGTAGATGAGGACCGGCCGCATCATGTTCGGCTCGAGTGGCGGGGCGGCCGCCGCTGTGAACATCCCCGCGACTGCGCCGACCGCAGCGGCGAGGCCCCAGCCGAGGGCGAGCATCCAGCCGACGCGTACGCCGACAAGGCGGCTCGCCGTCGGGTTCAGCGCCGCCGCACGAAGAGCCAGCCCGAGCTTCGTGTGCTGGAAGAGCACGTAGAGAGCTACGACGAGGGCGAGCGTGACGATGAGGATGCCCACGTCCTGCTTCGAGACGGCGACGCCGCCGATGTCCCAGGCGCTGGTCGGGAACGGGCGGCTCGGCGGGAACGAGCGCACCTCGGCCTTCCAGATCCAGTTCGAGAGGCCGCCGAGCAGGATGAAGAGCCCGATCGTGAGGATCACGATCGTCAGCACCGGCCCGCCCTCGACCGGCCTTACGACGATCCGCTCGAGCGCGACCCCTCCGACGAAGGCGATCACGAGCGTCAGCGCGAATGCGACCCAGTAGCCGAGCCCGTGGTCGATCAGCGTCCAGGCGATGAAGGTCGTGAATGTCGCCATTTCGCCCTGCGCGAAGTTCACCACTCCGGTCGAGCGGTAGATGATCACGATCGCGAGCGCGAGGCTCGCGTAAATGGAGCCTGACGCGAGTCCGGCGACGACCTGTTGGGCGAACTCGGTCATCAGTAACCTGCCGCGCAGCTGCCTGTCCGTGATGCCGAAGGCAGCGCGGACCAGTGGAGGGGGTTCGCTGGAACCGGGAGGTTCCCCCGGGAGATCGTGATGTTCTTCAGCCGCATCGCTAGTACCCCAGGTACGCCTTCCGCACCGACTCGTTCTCGGCCAGCTCTGCGCTCGGCCCTTCGAGCGCGACCCGGCCGACCTCGAGCACGTAGGCGCGGCTGGAGGAGCGCAGCGCAAGGGATGCGTTCTGCTCGACCACGAGGACGGCGAGGCCCTCCTTCTCGTTCAGCTCGCCGACGATCCGGAAGATCTCGCGCACGACGAGCGGGGCGAGGCCGAGCGAGGGCTCGTCGAGGAGCAGCATGCGCGGACGGGCCATGAGCGCGCGGGCAAGCGCGAGCATCTGCTGCTCGCCGCCCGAGAGTGTGCCCGCCTGCTGGTCGCGGCGCTGCTCGATCCACGGGAAGTAGCCGCGGACCCGCTCGTAGTCGTCCGCGAAGCCGTCCCGGCGGAGGTAGGCGCCGAGCCGCAGGTTCTCGTGGACGGAGAGCTCGCTGAAGATGCCGCGTCCCTCAGGGACGTGCGCGATGCCGATGCGCGCGACCTTCTCCGGCGTGGCTCGGGTGATCTTCTCGCCGGCGAAACTGACTGCGCCGGAGGTCGTGACCAGACCGGAGATCGCCCGCAGGGTCGTGGTCTTGCCCGCTCCGTTGCCGCCGAGCACGGCCACGACCTCGCCCTCCCCCACGCTCAACGAAACGCCGTGCAGCGCCTCCACCTGCCCGTAGCGGGCTTTCACGTCGTCGAGCTCGAGGAGTGGGGCCATCAGTCGGTCGTTCCCAGGTAGGCCTCGATCACCGCGGGATCGCGCTGCACCACGGCGGGCGTCCCGGAGGCGATCTTCTTGCCGAAGTCGAGCACGGTGACCGAGTCGGAGATGCGCATGACGAGGTTCATGTGGTGCTCGACGAGGAGGATGGTCAGCTCGAAGCGCTCGCGCGTCTTCGCGATGAAGGTCGCCAGCCGCTCGACCTCCTCGTGGCTGAGCCCGCCGGCCGGCTCGTCGAGCAGGAGCAGGCGCGGCTCGGCGATCAGCGCGCGGGCGAGCTCGACTCGCTTCAGCGTCGCGTACGGGAGCCCGGACGCCGGCCGCTCGGCGAGGTCGTCGATCTCGACGTACTCGAGAATCTCTCTCGCGCGCGCACGAGCGAGCCTGCGCGTGTGTGCCCCGACGAGGACGTTCTCGAGGACGGTCATCGTCGGGAACAGCTCGACGTTCTGGAACGTGCGGGCGATGCCGCGGCGCACGACTCGGTGCGCAGGTGTCCCGAGGAGGCTCTCGCCGTCGAAGGAGACCTCCCCCGAATCGGGCCGGTAGAGGCGCGTGATCACGTTGAAGGCGGTCGTCTTTCCCGCCCCGTTCGGCCCGATCAGCCCGGCGATCTCGCCACGGGCGACGTCGAACGAGACATCGTCGAGCGCGACGACGCCCCCGAAGCGGCGCGTCACGTTTTTAAGCTGAAGGAGGGGCATGCCTAGGCCCGGCCCTGGACGAGGTCGAGGAGCCGGTCGAGGACACGGCCTCCTTCCTGGCGCAAGCCGTCGTGCTCGTACTCGTTCGTCAGCCAGGGACGCAGTCCGCGGATGGCCGCCGCGGTCTCCTCCGAGAACTCGCGCTCGACGTACATGTCCTCCGCGTAGATGACCGCGGCCGCCGGTACCTCGTTCTGCTGCAGCCGCGGCGGGTCGTAGAGCTTCGGCCACTCGTGCTGAGCGAGGATCTCCGCCGCCCCGGCCAGCGGGCGAAGCGCTTCGTACTCCTCGAACATCCAGGAGTAGACGTGCTCTCCCGTGAGCAGCGTCGGATCGTCGCGGAGCTCGTCCGGGAAAACCCGATCGGCCGACCAGCCGGTTGTAACGCCGGACGCGTAGCAAGCCTCGTGGATGACGGCGTAGATCGGGTTTCGCGGGAATACGTAGGCCCTCTCGATGTCATGCAAGAACGCGGGTGAGCCGAACGGCAGCTCGAGGATGTAGTGCAGCTGCTCGAACCCGTAGCTCATGCCCAGCATCTGCCCCAGCTGGCGAAAACGCCTCTGGGTGAGCCGATCCCCGCCGGGAAGACGGACGTCTTCTGCCTCGAGTCGATCGAGGATGCCCTGCACGCGATCCCGATCGCCCGGATAACTCTCGTAGTAGGCCCGGGTCTTGGCGGCGGTTCGCTCGTAGGTCGCTCGGTAGACGTCGTCGGGGTGACGCTCGAGCGGCGGGAGCCCGCCCGTCAGAAACGCGGCGGCGAGGCCTTCCGGCGCCTGCGAGAGGTAGTTGACGACGCAGAAGCCGCCAAAGCTCTGCCCGAGCACGCTCCAGGGCTCGGCTCCGAGTTGATGCCGGATCAACTCGGCGTCGCGGACGATCGAGTCGGCGCGAAAGTGCACCAGGTACTCGGCCTGCTCTTCCGCGCTGCGCCCGGCGAGGTCCCCCACCGGCGTCGAGCGGCCGGTGCCCCGCTGGTCGAGAAGCAGCACGCGGTAGTCCTCGAGCGCGCGGGCGAGCCAGGTCTTGTCCACGAGCTGGAGCGGGCGGGGTGACTCGCTTCCGGGGCCGCCCTGGAAGAAGACGAGCCACGGCAGCTCGTCCTGTTCCCGGCCGGCGGAGACGACTTCGCGTGCGAAGACGGTCAGCTTGCCGCGTTCCGGGCTCGCGTGGTCGAGCGGAACATCGAACTCGTGCTCGCCGAAAACGAGGTGCGGGGCACGATGAGTGGCGACGCGCACCGCCCGATTCTTCTAGGTCCGAGCTCGGAGCGAGCCGGTTAAGCGCAGCCGGCGATGCGTCGCGGCAGTGTCAGGCGCCGCGAATCGGTGAGCGTGACGAGCGCCTCGAGGAGCGAGCCGTCCGGGCGGGCAAGCCGCTTCGGGACGACGACGTTGAAGGGGGCGCGCGCGTCTCGCTTGAGCCGCCGGCCGTCGAGGTAGAAGGTGGCTTGCGAGATCCGTCGGACGGACGGGCCGCCGACTCCCACGAGGAGGCGGGAGCGACGGCAGGTCCGGCCTCCCCTGGAGCGACTCCGGAGCGAGAGGCGAGGACCCTGCCGGCAAACGGGGCCGGCGCATCCACGCAGCCGCGCCAGGCGAGCGGCAAGGTCGGTCCGAGTGCGGATGAGACGCAGGTCCGCGTGCAGGCTCGTGAGCTGGTAGCGGTCTCGCGCGAGGTTGTACAGCTCTCGCTCTCCCGTCACGTGCTCGGCGTAGAGCCAGTTCGGCGTGCGGATCGCCGAGTAGGTCGGCGTCTCCAGCAGAAGGTCGCGCCCGGAGTGCAACCGCGGGTTCTGGGCGAACGGCAGCAGCGACCGGCCGTCCAGGACCCGGCCCGGCTGCGCGCCGGTTGCCGCGACGATCGTCCGCGCCAGGTCGATGTTCGACACGAACTGGCTGCGACGTTCCCCGGCCGGGATGTCGGGGCCGCGCAAGATCAGCGGGACGCGGATCGAGGGCTCATACAGGAGCACCTTCCCCTGCGGCACGCGATGCTCGCCGTGGAAGAACCCGTTGTCAGAGGTGAAGAGGATGTACGTCTTGTCGAGCTCGCCGATCGCCGCCAGCTGGTTGACGATCAGTCCGACGGCGTCGTCGACCGCGAGCAGCGACTCGAGCCGCTGCTGGTAGTTCTCGCGGATCGCGGCAATTCGCGCGTTCGTCAGCAGAGGCCTGTTTCGGATGCCTGCGGGCTTGTCGGAGACGTCGATCTCGTTGAACGAGGGCGGAAGCGGGAGCGGCTGGGTCGTGAAGTAGTTGCGGTGCCGGACGGCGGGCGACGGAGTCCCCTGGTTGGCGGGGTCGTCGGGGTCGCGCGGCTGTCCGCTATGCGGTGCGAGGAAGGCGACCGAGAGGAAGAACGGTCGTGGGTCGACGGCTTGCCGGGTGATGATGTCCACGGCCTTACGCGCATAGACGTCCGTCTGGTAGTTGGCCGCACCCGTGCCGTAGTTGACGACCTTCCCGTTCTCGTTGAGGTTGTAGTTGTAGTACCGGTACGTAGTCGGGTCGATCGAGCCGTACCACTCGCCCCAGCCCGGCGGGACCTCGGTTGCGTTCCTGGTGCCGTAGCCGTTCAGGTACTTGCCGAGGTGAATCGTCTGGTAGCCCGCGCGCTGGAGCCAGACGGGCAGCGTGTTCGTGCTGTCGAGCTTGTAGTAGCCGCCGTTCGGCGACACGTTGCCCCAGACGCCGTGATTGTGCGCGTACTGGCCGGTCAGGAAGGTGGAGCGGGACGGGCAGCAGAGCGAGTAGGAGACGAAGTTGTTGTCGAAGGTGACGCCCCGGTCGGCAAGAAGGCCGCGAACATTCGGCATCACGCGCACCGACTCGAGCGCCTGGTCGTCGGTCATCAGCATGACGACGTTCGGACGAATCGCAGGCGAGGCGCTCTCGGCGTCGCTGGAAGCGAGCCCAGCGGCGGCGGCGATCCCTGCGGCTAGGGCCGCCATCACAATCCAACGATTCGAGGCTGCCATCGGGGTGAGTCTTCCCCGTAGCCGTGAGCGCTTTGTAAGGACGCTGTGAAATCTTCGTACAAGATCAAACAATGTTTGATCTTGTACGAGATCAAACAATGTTTCTCCAAGATTTCAATGCGCTACGATAAAATTCAATGCAGATGCGAAAGATCACTGCAGGAGGACAGATCTCTCTGCCCGCGAGCGTTCGGAGACGATGGCAGACGAGGTCAGTCGCGGTCGAGGATCTCGGCGACCGCGTAGTCGTGCGACCGCTGCCCGATGACCCGATCGTCGCGGCGCGCGGAGTGCTGAGAGGAAAGATCAGCTCTTCGGCTTCGCTGCGAGCGAAAGCTCGAAGAGATGAGGCAGCCGCCGAAGACCGGCGGTGAGCCTTCTCGACGCGTACGCGCTCGTCGCGCTGCTCGCAGACGAGCCGGCAGCCGAAGAGGTCGAGGCGATCCTGAGTGACGGCGGAGCGCGGGTCGTCGTCGTCAACCTGGCCGAAGCGATCGATGTCTCGCAGCGGGTGCACGACCTACCGAACGATGCGGTCCGGGCCGCTTTGGAGCCACTCTTGCTGGCGCGCGTCCTGTCGGCGGCGGTCTCCGACGAGTCCCACGCCTGGTCGGCAGCCGAGATCCGGGCGGATCACTACGACCGCAAGACGAAAAGCCTCTCCATGGCCGACTGCTTCCTTCTTGCCCATGCGCTGGTCGATGCAGTGCCGGTGGCAACCTCCGATCCCGCGATCGCCCTTGTCGCTGGAGCACTGGGTGTGGAGGTGATCCGCCTACGGACGCGCTGAGGGTGTCGCGAGCATCGCCGGCTCAGTGACCGGCGCTTGGCAGGCGAAGCGCTCGCAGACGTACACCGCGGGTTTGCCGTCAACGAGGCCTTTGCCGGCGAGGAGCGGGATCTTTTCCGTCGGGCCGACGGCGACGACCGTGTTGGGCTCGAAGGGCTCGAGTGCGGCGCGGGCGACCGGGGAGTCGGGCGGCCCGACGATCGCGATCTCCCTCGAAGGCGAGAAATGGAGGTCGAGCGCAGTGAGGAGGTGGCCGAACGCGGCCGGAGCTCTCGGGATCGCCTCGTGGACGAGACGGAAGACGCCGACTGCTCGGCGCTCGAACTCGTCGTCGCCGTAGATCCGCGCTAGCTTCAGGAGCACGAAGGCCAGCATCGCGTTGCCCGACGGTGTGGGCTGGTCCTCGAGGTCCTTCTTGCGCGCGACGAGCTCTTCCCCATCGGCCGGCGAGAGGTAGAAGCCGCCATGCTGCTCGTCCGCAAACAGCTCGACCGCGAGTCGAGCAAGGCGGTTTGCCTCCTCAAGCCAGCGCAGCTCGCCGGTCGCTATATGCAGCTCGAGCAGGCCGTTCGCCACGTCTGCGTAGTCCTCGAGGTAGCCGGTTCCCTTCGCCTGCCCGGCACGGAAGGTTCGGTGCAACCGGCCTTCGCTCGTCGAGAGCGGCCCGAGCAGGAACTCACCGAGCTCGCGGGCCGCGGCGAGGTAGTCGTCCCGATCCAGCCGGCGACCGGCCTCGGCGAGCGCCGCTAACGCGAGCCCGTTCCAGGCCGCGATCGCCTTGTCGTCGCGCGCAGGTTTCGGCCGTTGCTCGCGCAGCTCGAAGAGCCGGCGGCGCTCCTCGTCGGTCAGCTCGCCGCGGATGACGAAACGCCCGCCTTCGAACGGTTGCAGGAGCTCCTCGCGCACGCCTTCGTCGGGTGTCCACGTGAAGGTGAGCCCTTCGACGCCGTCGGTATCCGCATCCTGCGCCGAAGCGAAGCCGCCTTCGGGGAGACGCAGCTCGCGGAGCATGTAGTCGAGGGTCTCTTCGACGACGCTGCGATAGCGCTCGTCGCCGGTCACGACCCAGGCGTGGAGGTACGTCGCGGCGAGCAGCGCGTTGTCGTAGAGCATCTTCTCGAAGTGCGGCACGAGCCAGGCCTGGTCGACCGAGTAGCGGTGGAAACCGCCTCCGACGAGGTCGTACATGCCGCCTGCGGCCATGGCGTCGAGCGTCGAGCGCACCATCGGAAGCGCGTCCTCGTCGTCGCGCAGATGCATGCGGAGCAGGAACTCGATCGTCGAGGCCTGCGGGAACTTCGGCGCGTGACCCCATCCGCCCCACTCCACGTCGAACTGGCCCCGCAGGCCACGTGCGGCCTCGCCGAGCAGGCTTTCGGTGAGCGGATCGGCAGACGGCGCAAGCTGACTCGACCGGCGAATGGCCTCGACGACGGCTCCGGCTTGCTTGGCGACGTCGTCGCGCTTGTCTCGGTAGGCATCCGAGACCGCGACGAGCACCTGCCTGAAGCTCGGCAGGCCGTGCCGCGGCTCCGGCGGGTAGTACGTGCCGCCCAGGAACGGGGCGCCGTCGGGAGTGATGAAGACCGTCATCGGCCAGCCGCCGTGCCCGACCAGCGCGACGACCGCGTCCATGTAGAGCGAGTCGACGTCGGGCCGCTCCTCGCGGTCGAC
Source organism: uncultured Gaiellales bacterium (assembly GCA_964591295.1). Classification (GTDB taxonomy): domain Bacteria; phylum Actinomycetota; class Thermoleophilia; order Gaiellales; family Gaiellaceae; genus VAXT01. Next base: position 35,033 of record CAZQAG010000009.1, read on the forward strand.
CTTGACGTTCACGAAGCGCTCGTTCATGAGCGCCGCCGTCTCGTCGTCCTCGAAGGACTCGTGCGCCATGACGTGGCACCAGTGGCAGGCCGCGTAGCCGACGGAGAGGAGCACGGGCTTGTCGTCGTCACGCGCCTTGGCGAAGGCCTCCTCGCCCCACGGATACCAGTCCACCGGGTTGTTGGCGTGTTGGAGGAGGTACGGGCTCGTCTCGGCGGCTAGGCGGTTGGCCACGACAGTCACGATAATCCCGGCATGAGGAGTGCCGCCGTGCTCGCGGGGCTTACCATCATCCTCGCCGGGTGCGCTTCGAGCCCGTCAGGCGCCGGTACGACATCCACTCGACAACCGGATTTCTTCATTGAGTTGCCACCAACGAAGCGATCCTGCCGCGGCTCGGAGCTTGCACCGGCGCTCTTTCTACAGGGAGCGACTGGGAAGCTAATCGGTGGAATGCGATTCCGCGTGACCGGAGATACGGCTTGCTCGATCCACTTCGGTCCGCCGCGCGTTTCGTTCATCGGCACGAGCGCGCCGGTCGATGTCTACCTGATGCCAGCCATGACCCCCCGGGGAGACGCGCGACCGAACAGCGCTCTCGGCTCGCTTCGCCGGGGTGATCGCGTAGTCGTAGATCTCGTGTGGAGCAATTGGTGCTCTGGGCGGCCGCCGAGGACTCTCTCCATCACACTTCCGATCGAACGCCCGACATTCCGAATCGCATTGCCATTTGGTACGCCGCGGTGCGATTCAGCGGGTCGCCCATCAAGGCTCGGCGTCGGCCCCGTCGTCCCGCTTCGCTAGTCAGACCCCGCCCAGGTCCAGAGCTCGACGACGTTGCCGTCGGGGTCCTCGACGTATGCTGCCCGGCCACTGGATCCGAAGTCCTCCTGATGCGGCTCGTAGCCGCGCTCGCGCAGCGTCCCGACGGCAGCGTCGTAATCCGACTCCGCGACGTGCATGGCGTAGTGCACGTGCGCGCCGCCTTGACCGCCCGCGATTCCGACTTGCGGAGACCAGAGGCCAATCCGGGTTCGGTCGCCGACCAGCACCCAGACGCGCTCATCCGAGCGGGACTGAACGGTGAGCCCGAGCACCTCGGTGTAGAAGCGAGCGGCAGCATCGAGATCGGCGACCTCGAGCACGAGCTCGTTGACGCCGGTGACCGGAATGCCGCTCAGGTGGGGAGCTCCACCGCCTCGGGATGGGCGACTTCCTTGCGGCGGATAAGCACGAGCGTGGCCACGAGCGACGCGATCCACAGGCTCGCGCAGACCCAGAAGCCCCACCGGAAACCGCCTGTCAATGCGTCTGCAGGCGGCTTCCCTTCCGCAAAGAGCGTGTCGGCATGTGTGAACGCGACCGTCGACAACACGGCGGTCCCGATCGCGCCGCCGACCTGCTGGGAAGTGTTGAAGAGCCCGGAGGCCAGCCCCGCATCGTCCTCACGGACTCCCGCGAGCGCAGCGATCGTCAGCGGGATGTACGTGAAAGGAAGCCCGATGCCGACCGCGACGAAGCCCGGCAGCAGGTCGACCGGATAGGAGCCGTCCGGGCTGATCTGGGTGTACCAGAGAGATCCGAAGACGAGCAGGCCCATGCCTGTGAGCAGCACGGGCTTCACGCCGATCCGCGTCACGAGCGCCTGCGCCGGCCCGGCGAAGAGGACAGCCGTCCCCGCCGTGGCGAGGAACCCGACTCCGGTCTGAAGCACGGACAGTTGCAGCACCCCTTGCATGTAGAGGGTCAGCAGCAGGAACGAGCCAAAGATGCCGCCCGACTGGAGCAACGCGACGAAGTTGGCGGCCGAGAGCAGGCGGATCCGGAAGATCCTCAGCGGCATCAACGGGGCGCGCTCGCGCGCCTCCCAGATCAGGAAGCCCACGAGTAGAGCTCCGGAGAGCACGAGCACCCCGATCGTCTCGAACGTGGCCCAGCCCTTGTCGGGCGCCTGTGAGATCCCGTACACGAGGGCGACGAGGCCTGACGTGACCAGAATCGCACCGAGCGGGTCGTAGTCGTGCACGACGTCCTCTCGCCGGCTCTCGCGGACATAGATCGGCGTCAACGCGAGGACGAGCAAGCCGACGGGGACGTTGACCCAGAAGATCCACTCCCAGCCGAGGTACTTCGTGAGGATGCCGCCGAAGAGCACGCCGGCCGCCGCGCCGCTTCCTGCGACCCCTCCCCAGGCGCCAAGCGCTTTGTTGCGCTCGCTGCCCTCGGTGAACGTCGTCGAGATGATCGAGAGCGCCGACGGCGTGACGATCGCGGCACCAAGCCCCTGAACTGCCCGAGCGATGATCAGCATCTCGTCCGAGGTCGATAGCCCGCAGACGAGCGAGGCCACGGTGAAGAGGGCCAGCCCGCCCATGAAGATGAGGCGGCGGCCGAGGAGGTCGGCCGCGCGGCCGCCGAGCAGCAGGAACCCGCCGTAGGTGAGGCTGTAGGCGGTGATCACCCACTGGAGGTTCTTGTCGGCGAAGTTGAGGTCGCTGCCGATCGACGGCAGCGCCACGTTGACGATCGCGATATCGAGCACCACGACGAAGATCGCGGCGCAGACGAGGATGAGCGCTTTCCAGCGGCGGGGGTCGGGTGCGACGGCGTTCACTCGGCTCGAAGGCGAGCCTAGCGGTTCGTAGACTCAACCGTGATGGCCTCTCTCCCCGGCGGCACGGTCACTTTCCTCTTCACCGACATCGAGGGCTCGACGCGGCTGCTGCAGGCGCTCGGCGACGACTACGGAGAGGTCGTCCGCCATCACCGCCTCCTGCTGCGCGAGCACCTCGGCGCAAAGGGCGGCACCGAAGTGGACACGCAGGGCGACGCGTTCTTCTACTCCTTCCCGCGCGCTCGGGACGCCGTCGCGGGCGCGGTTGCCGCTCAGCGCGCGCTCGCCCAGCAGACATGGCCGCAGGGTGCCGAGGTGCGGGTGCGGATGGGCCTCCACACGGGCGAGCCGTCCGTTGGCGACGAGGGCTACCTCGGGCTCGATGTCGTCCGCGCGGCGCGCATCTGCTCGGCCGGCCACGGAGGCCAGATCCTGCTCTCGGAGACGACCCGGGCGCTCCTCGGAAACGACCTGCCCGAGGGCGCGTCGGTGGTCGACCTGGGCCAGCAGAACCTCAAGGACGTCCAGCACGAGCGGATCTTCCAGTTGGCGCTCGAAGGCGGGCCAGAGAGCTTCCCGCCCCTCAAGAGCGAGGCGCCCAAGAGCGCGCCCGATGCGCTCGCGGAGCGGATCGAGCGCCACGTGGGGGACATGATCGAGCAGTCGCTCCAGGAATCGCTCAGCGGCGGCCGCCCGGCCCCGACCAGAACGGTGAAGCTGACCGCCCTCGGGCTCGCCAAGCTCGTCCTCGTCGTGCTCACGGTCCTCGTCATCGTCTGGCTCGTCCGGAACATCCTGTGAGGCTCGAGACCGAGAGGCTCGTCCTCCGCCCGCTGTCGATGGGCGACATCGAAGCGCTTGCGCCATTTTTCGCCGACCCGAAGGTGATGCGCTACATGGGGGGGAAGACGCTGACGCGTGAGGAAACCGAGGCGAGCATCGCCCGCATGGTCGGGTGGTTCGAGGCGGACGGGTTCGGTCAGCTGGCCGTGGTGCGGAAGGAAGACGGTGAGGTTCTCGGCCGCTGTGGACTACTCATCTGGGAGACCGAGCCGTGGAAGCCGCTGTCAAAGTCCGAGGCGCAAAGTGAAACCGAGACCGAGATCGGCTACGCGCTCGGACAAGCGCACTGGGGTCGCGGGTATGCGACCGAAGCGGCAACTGCAGTCCGGGACTACGCACGGACGGAGCTTGGCGAACACCGCCTCATCGCCCTTATCCAGCATGGGAACGAAGCATCGCGAGGGGTCGCCGAGAAGTTGGGCATGGAGTACGAGCGAGACGTCGAGCTTCGCTTCGCGCGCGTACGCCTCTACGCACTCGGGAAGCCACCCGCGCGGTAGACCTGCCCGTCCAGCGTTCGCCCCAGTAGCGCTTCGAGCCACTCCGAGATCGCGATCAGCGCGTCGAGATCAACTCCGGTCTCGACGCCGTCACCTTCGAGCATGTAGACGAGGTCTTCCGTCGCGATGTTCCCGGTCGCGCGTGGCGCGAACGGGCAGCCGCCGAGGCCGCCGATCGACGAGTCGAGCGTCGTGGCGCCGCCCTCGAGCGCGGCGTAGGCGTTCGCGAACCCTGTGTTCCGGGTGTTGTGCCCGTGGAACCCGGCCGCACCGGTGTCCTCGATCAGCCGCCGCACCTGGCCAGGTGTCGCAACCCCGATCGTGTCCGCGAGTACGACCTCCTCGGCGCCCAGGTCGCGGAAATACTCGACGAGCTCGGAGACGACGGCCGGCTCGACTCGACCTTCGAAGGGGCAGCCGAAGGCGACGCTGATCGTCACCGTCGTCCCCATACGCCTGACGCTCACCATGTTCGAGGCGCGCTCCGTCGCCTCAACGAGCGAGGCGTTCGCGTTTCGCCGATTGAAGGTGTCCGTCGCGCCAAGGGTCACGTTCATCCGGTCGAGGCCGCTCACCGCGAAGCGCTCGAAGCCCTTCTCGTTGAGGACGAGTCCGGCGTACTCGACGCCCTCGCGCCGCTCGATCCCGGCGGCGACCTCCTCTGCTCCGGCCATCTGCGGCACCGCGTCGTCGCGGACGAAGCTGACCGCCTCGATCCGGGGCAAGCCCGTCACGGCCAGTCGGTTGACGAGCTCGGCGCGGGTCGCTGGCGGCAGAACGTCCGGCTCGTTCTGGAGACCGTCGCGAGGCCCTACCTCGCAGATCACCGTCACTTCGGGTAGACGCGCTCGGGCATGATTCGCACGATCACGCGCCGCTCGCCGGGCCTGTGGTTCTGAAAGGTCGGTATTCCCCGGTACTTCAGCGACATCTTGTCGATGTGCCGGTTGGCGACCTCTTCGTCTTCGTCGAGCTCGGCTGTCCCCGTCACGGTCACGTACTCGTACGGATTCTCGTGCGAGTGCACTTCTACGGTCACGCGAGGATCGCGCTTCAAGTGCTTCCACTTCGCCCGCGGAGCCGCGGTGTTGAATAGGACATGCTCCCCGTCGTAGTCGATCCAGACCGGTGTTACGTGCGGAGTTCCGTCCTCGCGAATCGTGGCCGCCGCCCCGATGTTCCTATCCAGGAAGAGCTGCGCCTGCTTCTCGCTGAGCTTCGCCACGGGTCTGTCGTAGGCTACCGATTGATGCCTTTGGTGATCCTCGTCGGTACCCGCAAAAGGCTCGACAAGCGTGAGCGTCATGGTGCTCCCGGCGAGACTGTCGACCGCGGGTGAAGACTCGCGCCTGAACGAAAAACCGCAGCTGCCATCCAGACCAAGACGACGGCGAGGCAGCCGATACCTAGGGGCGGGTAGAGAAGGATCAAGACAGCAGATCCAGCAAGGAACGCTCCGGGCACCCTGAGCACTCGATTGCCCCGCGCGATGCCGATTCCCATCAGGAGCAGTCCCAGGAGCCCTCCAAGGATCAAAAGGAGCCACGCAAGCGCGTCCCACCAGTTCCAGCGCTGTCCGAACTGGATCGCATCGACGACACCACCGCGAGCGGCACTGATAAGTCCGATGTCGAGCGCAACCACGGCGACCGCACCAATGGCCCCGACCCCGAGAAGCATCACCCCGAGAGATGCAAGCGCGCTCGATCCAGCGTGTCGGATTCCCACACCAGTCAGCGCGGCTGCACCGACAACGACAGCTAGCGCGCCGAGGACTTCCCCGAGCCCTAACCAGACAGGGTGCTCAATCGCGGCGACGGTAGGCCAGTCGAATCCGCGAAAACCCCTCGAGCGCCAGAGAGCGAGGGCTGACGCGGACCCGGCCAGGGCCGACGTCAATAGGCCGGCTGGGATCAAATACTCGGGCCGTTTCACACGGCGTTAGGCTAACGGCGATGGGCTTGGCGATCCTCGTCGGCACCCGCAAGGGCCTCTTCGTCCTCCGCGGTGACGAGAACCGGCGCAAATGGCAGGTCGACGACCCGCTTCTGCCGGGCTGGGACATCTTTCACGCGATCTCGCATGAGGGCGACCTCTACGTGGCTGCGAACAACTACGTCTACGGCGCGACCGTCCAGCGCTCGAGCGACCAGGGCAAGACCTGGGAGCGCAGCGAAGGCCTGGCGCTACCCGAGGAGAGCGGGCTCACCCTCGAGAAGGCCTGGCACGTCGAGCCCGGCGGCAACGGAACGCTCTGGCTCGGCGCGGCGCCCGGCGTCCTGTTCCGCTCGGAGGACAAGGGCGCGAGCTGGGAGCCGGTCAAGAGCCTCAACGAGCACCCGACCCGGGAGCGCTGGAATCCGGGCGCGGGCGGAATGTGCACGCATTCGATCCAGATCGATCCGGAGAACGACCAGACGATGTACGCCGCGATCTCGGCTGCCGGGGTCTTCCGCAGCGACGACGGCGGCGAGTCGTGGGCGCCCAAGAACAAGGGCACGGCCGCCGACTTCATGCCGGACGATCCGTTCCCCGAGGTCGGCCAGTGCGTCCACAAGCTGCTCGTCCATCCGGCGAAGCCGGAGCGGCTCTGGCAGCAGAACCACTGCGGCGTCTACCGATCGGACGACCGCGGCGAGAACTGGGAGCGCCTCGAGGACAACGGGCTGCCGACCGGCTTCGGCTTCCCGATCGCGCTCCACCCGACCGATCCTGACGTCGCGTATGTGGTCCCGAACGGCGACGGAGAGAACCGCGTGACCGCGGACGGGCGGCTCGGGGTCTACAAGACGACTGACGGCGGGCAGAGCTGGAAGCTGGCCTCGAAGGGCTTGCCCGAGCGCGCGTGGGCGGTCGTGCTGCGCGAGAACATGGCGTACGACTCGCTCGATCCGTCCGGTGTGTACCTCGGTACGCAGAGCGGCTCTGTATTCGTCTCGCCGAACGAAGGCGAGGAATGGATCGAAGCGGCCTCGCAGCTGCCGCCGATCCTCTCGATCGAAGTCGCGAAGTGGCAGTAACCGTCCTCTTGCCGTCGCTGCTCGCGGATCAGGCCGGCGGGCAGAAGCAGTTCGAGCTCGACGCGCCGACGGTCGGCGCGGCGCTACGCGCTCTGCCGGTCCACGACCTGCTCCTCGACGAGCGCGGGGAACTGCGCCCCCTCGTCAACGTCTACGTCGAGGGCGTGGATGCGCGCGAGCGCGGAGGGCTAGACGCCGACCTCCGAGGGGGCGAGACGATCAGGGTCGTCGCGGCGATAGCCGGCGGCTAGGTGAAGCCGTTCCGGTTCAGTCAGGCGCTTGCCCGAGCGCGAGCCATTCCGCTCGCGGCCTAGCGCCTCAATTTCTTTAGTTCAGCTCTCGATCTCGATCTCGCCTTTGTGAGCAGACGCGCCGCCCTTGACGGCACCCCCTGCTCATCCGGCACTTCTAGATCGCCGAACGTCTGCTCTTGTTCCTGCTCCTCCGGGTCTGTGTGCTTCTGCTCGTCCATCGTGCTCCCTTCGTTCGTAGCGTGCGATCCGACAATAGCGCGATGCCCGCGTTTCGGGGATCGTTGCGTCGAGCCCTCCTACTAGATGAACTTCTCGCCCCGGGTCTCGCGGCCGAAAACGCCGGCGACGACCGCGCCGACGACCATCACGATCGCGACGAACGTAAGCGACCAGGTGGTGAAGACATGTCCGGTGTCTGACACCAGACATGTCCGGCAGGGACATGCGCCTGAGGCGAGTGTCGCTTACCTGCGTCGAGGTAGAGGCCCCGAAACGGACCTGTCCGGTGTCAGACGCCGGACAGGTTCCGATTGGCTAGGTGAACTTCTCGCCCCGGGTCTCGCGACCGAAGACGCCGGCGACGACCGCGCCGACGACCATCACGATCGCGACGAACGTGAGCGACCACGTCGTGCTGCCGGTCGCGTCCTTGAGGTTCCCGAAGATGTACGGCCCCGCGATCGCGGCCGCCTTCCCCACTCCCTCCATCAGGCCGAAGGCGCTCGACCGCAGGCGGGTCGGAAACATCTCGGCCGTGTACGGATAGACGGCACCCCAGGCGCCGAGATTGAAGAAGCCGACGAAGAAGAGCGCCGTGATGAAGACGGCTTCGGTGTCGGCCACGGCAAAGGCATAGGCCGAGAGACCGCCGAGGAGCAGGAACGCGGCGAGCGTCGGCTTGCGTCCGACCTTCTCGACGAGCCAGATCGCGGCCGCGTAGCCCGGGAACTGCGAGAGCGCGCTCAGCGTCAGGAGCAGATAGACGTTGATGTCGATGCCCTTCTCGGCGAACAACACGAACGGCAGCCAGAGAAAGAGGCCGTAGTACGAGACGTTGAGCGCGATCCAGATCAGCCCAGTAGGGATCGCACGGTTGCGCAGGGCGCCGGTGAAGAGCTCGCGCATCGACGACCGCGGAGCGAGCGGCGCTTCGAAGTCGCCCTCTACCACCTGCTCGCCGGTGATCTCGGTCAGCACCTCGGCGGCCTCGCGGTTGCGACCCTTCCGGGCGAGGAAGTAGGGGCTCTCCGGCAACGTGCGCCGTACTAAGAAGGCGAGGAAAGCAGGGAACGCCGCGGCCAGGAACAGGTAGCGCCAGCTCCAGTCGCCGAAGCGGTCGAACGTCGGGCCAAGGAAGACATACGAGAGCCCGGTGGCGAGAAGCAGGCCAACCGGCCACCAGAAGTCGAGGAAGACGAGCAGCCGGCCGCGCCGCTGTGGCGGCAGGTACTCCGCGAGCACCGACGGGTCGACGACGAGCATCCCGCCGAGGCCGATCCCGGCGAGGAAGCGGAACGTCATCACCGACCAAGGGCCCCAGGACAGAGCGGTCATCGCCGTGAAGGCCGCGTACCAGAGAATCGAGTACTGGAAGATCGCGCGCCGGCCGATGCGGTCTGCGAGGCGTCCCAGCGTCAGGCTGCCGACGAGCGAGCCGGCAAGAGCCGCGCTGTTGACGAGGCCCTGCATCCGGCCGTTGAGCTGCCAGAGGACGGCGAAGATCGGCGCGACGAAGCCGACGAGCAGGATCTCCATCGCGACGAAGGTCCATGCCGCGCCCGTGACGATGACGGCCTTCCGATGGAAGCGGGTCAGCCCGCCCTTTCGGAGCACCTCTTCCACGTCCAGCCGCCCTGCCTGCGCGGCTATCTCGGCTGACGACATCGTCACTCCCTGCTAGGTTTTAGACTGATAGTCGAAAACTATGACCGAGTCTAACAGACCCTTCCACGTCACCCTCGCGGTGGTCTTCCAGGTTCGCGACGGACGGCTGCAGGTGCTGCTGTGGCAGCGCGCGAAGGAGCCCTTCGCCGGCGACTGGTCCCTCCCGGGCGGCTATCTCGAGGCCGGGGAGACGCTCGAGGAGTCGATCCGCAAGCATCTCGCGGGCAAGGTCGACGTCCAGGAGCTCTCCCATCTGGAGCAGCTCGAGACCCGCAGCGAGCCCGATCGGCACCCCGCGGAGTGGCAGCTAGCCACCGCGTACCTCGGCGTCGTCCCGCTCGGCGTCGTCCCGGAGTTGCCGGCGGACACGAGCTGGTATCCGGTCGACCACCTGCCGAAGCTCGCGTTCGACCACCGGGCGATCACCCTCGCGGGGCGCGAGCGGTTGCGGGCGAAGCTCTCGTACACGAACATCGGCTTCGCGCTCGCCCCCGAGGCCTTCACGCTCAGCGAGCTGCGCGACATCTATGCAGCAGCGCTCGGGCACGAGGTCTCGGCAACGAATCTGCAACGCGTCCTCGTCCGGCGAGGCGTGCTCGAGCCCACGGGCAAGCGTCGGGAGTCGGGCCGATCAGGCGGACGCCCGCCCGAGCTCTTTCGCTTCAGCGCGAGGCTGCTCGACGTGACCGACCAGTTCGCAGTGCTCCGGCCCCCGGAGCGCTGAGCTAGGCCACGCCGATGCCGGCGGCGAGCTCGCGTGAGATCGCGTGCTCGGACTTGCCGACTCTCACCGTGAGCGGGCCGCCGAACGGTTCTGCTCGGCGGAGCTTCACCTTCTTGCCCGGGACGAGCGCAAGCGTCGCGAGGTAGCGGAGAAGGTCTTCGTCTGCATCGGGCACTCGCTTGATCGTCGCCTCGTCGCCGGGCTCGAGGCTGGCGAGGGTGCGGAGCTCGACGCGATCGATCCGCAGGTCGGCGTCCGGGATCGGATCGCCGTGCGGGTCGTGCGTGGGGAAGCCGAGCGAGCGGTCGATGCGAGCTTCGAGCTCCTCCGAGAGGGCGTGCTCGAGTCGGTCGGCCTCGGAGTGCACCTCGTCGAGGCTGAGACCCAGCGCCTGCGTGAGGTACTGCTCGAGCAGCCGGTGGTGGCGGATCACCTCGAGCGCGACGCGCTCGCCCGCAGGGGTCAGCTCCACGCCGCGGTAGGGCGTGTGCTCGGCCAGCCCCGCGGCGGTCAACCGCTTCAGCATCGCCGTCACGGACGGAGGCCGTACGCCCAGGCGCTCTGCGATCGCCGAGGTGGTCGCGCGGCCGACTCCCATCCGGAGCTTGTGGATTTCCTTCAGGTAGTCCTGCATCGCGTCCGTCAGGTCGTGAATCATTATCTATACTCTAACTGAGAAGTTCGACATGGCTAAACATTTCACGCGCAAGCAGATCCTTGCCGGCTCGCTGCCATTCGTCGCCGCGGCTCCCTTGGCGAAGCTCGCCTGGCCCAACGTCGCGCGCGGGGAGCGCTCTGCGACCCACATCGGCCACGAGCGGCCGATGCTAGGGCACGCCTCGATGATCGGGCTGGAGGCGGCCGCACCGGGTGGGCCCCACGACCAGGACTACGCTCTGTTCCCGCCGAAGGCTCTGCCCCACAAGCCGGGTCGGGTCCGGGAGTACCACCTGAACGCCGTCGACCGGTCGATCGAGGTCGCCCCGGGCGTCGAATTCCCCGCGTGGACGTACAACGGCACCGTCCCCGGCCCCGTGATTCGAGCGACCGAGGACGACATCCTGCGGGTCAACTTCACGAACGGCGGCTCGCACCCGCACACGATCCACTTCCACGGGATCCATCCCGGGAACATGGACGGCGTCTTCGAGATCGTGGAGCCGGGGGCCGCGCTCACGTACGAGTTCCCGGCGCGCCCGTATGGGATGCATCTCTACCACTGCCACGCGACCCCGCTCAAAAAGCACATCCACAAGGGGCTCTACGGCGCCTTCATCATCGATCCGCCGAAGCCGCGGCCCGCCGCGCGCGAGCTCGTGATGGTGATGAACGGTTACGACACGGACGCAGACGGGGGGAACAACTTCTACACCGTCAACGGGCGCGTCTTCTACTACGCGCGCTACCCGATCAAGGTGAAGAAGGGCGAACTCGTCCGTATCTACATCGCAAACCTGACCGAGTTCGACCTCATCAACTCCCTTCACCTCCACGGCGAGTTCTTCCGCTACTACCCGACCGGCTCTACCGACAACTTCGAGTACACGGACACCGTGATGCTCTGTCAGGGCGAGCGTGGGATCATGGAGATCGAGTTCCACAACACGGGCCGCTTCATGTTTCACGCGCACCAGAGCGAGTTCGCCGAGCTCGGCTGGATGGGGTTCTTCGACGTGAGGGACTGACGCGCGCGTGGAGTCCGGATCGCTGGCGACAAAGCTGGGCGGCGCGCGCTGGCGCCTCTGGGCACTCGTCCCGTTGATCGCCCTCGTCGGCGCGGTCTCGCTCTTCGCGACCACGGGAGACTCTTTACTCGAGCTCGTCGGGAAGAACCCGCCGCCGGCCGACGAGCTGGACATCCGCCGCGTCGAGTTCCGTCCCGGCGAGATCAAGATCAAGGTCACGAATCCGCAACGCGACGAGATAACGATCGCTCTGGTGAGTGTCGACGATGCGATCGTGCCCTACCGCCTCGACGGCGACCGCACGCTCGGGCGGCTGCGCTCGACGGCGATCGTCATCCCCTTCGACTGGGTTCAGGACGAGCCGATCGTGGTGGGGATCACAAGCTCGAGCGGAATCGAGACCTCCAAGGAGATCCCCGCCGCCGTCGAGACGCCACGGGCGTCGGCAAATGCATTCCTCGGGTACGGGGTCATCGGCTTTCTCGTCGGAATCGTCCCCGTGGCGCTGGGGCTCGCCTGGCTTCCGTCGCTCCGGCGCGCCAGCCCGGAATGGCTGGCCGCGTTCATGGCTCTGACGGCCGGCCTCTTGACCTTCCTCGCACTCGACGCGCTGTCGGAGGCGCTCGAATTGCAGGCTGCGCTTCCAGGCGGGCTCGGAGGAGTTGGCCTCGTCCTGCTCGGCGCCGCCTCCGCTTACCTGCTGCTGACCGCGCTTTCTCGCAGCTTTGCGAAGGGCGATGGAGTCGTGGGCGGCGTCGCGCTGGCGACGCTCGTCGCCGTCGGCATCGGATTGCACAACTTCGGTGAAGGGCTCGCGATCGGCGCCTCCTTCGCGCTCGGCGAGCTCGCACTCGCGAGCTTCTTCGTCGTGGGCTTCATGGTCCACAACGTGACCGAGGGGCTCGGCATCGCGGCGCCGATCGCGGAGCGAAAGCGAGTGGGGCTCGGGCAGCTGGCGGCTCTCGCGCTGATCGCGGGCGCGCCTGCGATCCCCGGCGCCTGGGTGGGCGGCTTCGTGACGAGTGACGTGCTCGGCGTGCTCTTCTTCGCCGGCGCGGCCGGCGCGGCCTTCGAGGTCGTCGTCGAGGTCGGACGGTACGTCGCCCGGCAGTCGCCCGGCGGCCTCGGCTCGCGGCACGTCCTCGGCGGCTACCTCGCGGGTATCGCCGTGATGTACGTCACAGGGCTACTGATCTGAGCTCGGTCGGCGGCGTTCCGCCCGCGGTGACGAGGCGGTCACGGCCCAGGCGTTTTGCCTCGTAGAGCGCAGCGTCGGCTCGCCCGAGGAGCTCTTCTGCCGACTCGCGCCCGTTCCAGCAGGCGACCCCTGCTGAGACGGTCTGGTCGGCGGGCATCGCCGCGCGCAGGCGCTCGACGATGTCCTTCGCGTTGGAGAGATTGCATCCTGGCAGCACGACCGTGAACTCCTCCCCGCCGTACCGCGCGAGCGTGTCGCTTGCGCGCAGCTCGGCCACCCACGCGGAGGCGCTCTGCTTGAGAAGCCGGTCGCCGGCCTGGTGGCCACGCTCGTCGTTGTAGTTCTTGAAGAAGTCGAGGTCGAGCATCGCCACGCAGAGAGGATCGCTCTGGCGTCGGGCGCGAGCCATCTCCCGCGGGAGCTGCTCGTCCCAGGCGCGGCGGTTGAGCAGGCCGGTGAGGTCGTCGGTGCGCGCGCTCTCCTCGAGACGCGCGAGCAGGTCGGAGCGCTCGAGGGCCATCGCGGTCTCGGCGGCGAGCATCCTCATGGACGCGGCGATCCGGCCGTGGCCGTCGACTTCGCGGTTCCAGCCGACAACGAGGACCGCCACAGCCTCCTCGTTTCGGAGCACCGGCTCGAAGTGCATCGAGACCGCTCCGGTCGTCTGGACGACACGCTGGGAGATCTCCTCCCGGCCGCGGGCGTCGCTGACGAAGAGCGGCTTCTTGGAGAGGAACGTCGTCCCCGCGCCGGACGTATCGTCCGCAAGCGACACCTTGAACGGAGGCGCTCCCTGGAGGCCGTAGTTCGCGGTCATGGCAAGGTTGCCGTCCGAGCCAGGCTCCATGAGCTTCGCGAAGCGCCCGCCTGTGATCGTGCAAGCGGCAGAGCAGATCACCTCGCGGGCGAGCCGCGAGTCAGTCGTGCGGGCGATCTCCCTGGTCGCCTCCGTGACCGCCGCCATGCTGACGACTAGCTTCCGCGTCTCCTCCTGGCTCACCTGGAGCTCCTCGGCGCGCCTGTGGTTCTCGGCCGCGCGCTCGCGCAGCTGGCGCACGAGCGACTGAACGGTGAAGCCGACGATCGGGGCGACGCAGATCCAGAGGAGCGCCCCGGTCCACTCGCTGGCTGGGTACTCGGGCGAGCCGACGAGAAGAAGTGGCGTGATGAAGACCGCCGCGACCCCGAAGATGCTCACTCCGAGCTGCCGGCGAGTGCCGTAGAGCGCGAGCCAGAAGACCGGCAGCATCGACAACACGCTGTATGAGGATTGGCCCCCGCCGTCGGCCTCGCGGAGCAGTGCGATGACGACGAAGTACGAGAAGGGCGGCACGACCTGCGCGAAGTGAGGCAGGCGATGCCACGGAATCAGCATGGCGCCGATCAGGATCAGAGCGTTGAGGAGGGCGGCCGCGACGAGAGGCGAGGAATCGTTCCCGTGCGGCGGCAGCGGGTAGATCATGACGGCAAGCCACATTGCCCCTAGGAAAGGGGCAGCCCGCGAGAGGAGGCCATGCCGTTCGAAGGCCTGGAATCCCGACTCGTCGGACATGGGAGGCGCCGCAGAGCTGAAGGCCGAGGGTGTCATTCCGCCACGGTTGAGATCGCCCCTTCCGCGGCCCCGCTGGATACCCGAACGAGGGACGCCGCCCTAAAGTCGTAGCTGGGGTCAGACCCTGTAAAGGTTTACGGGGTCAGACCCTGTAAAGGTTTACGGGGTCAGACCCCGTTAGGGAACTGTGAAGGGTGTAGACCCGCGCGAGTTGGGACAGAATGGCGTCCTCCGGCGAGGCGACGAAGCGAACGCTGTGGAGGACTGACCGGGTTCCGTGCATCACGTCCTCGTCGGTCGGGTCGGCAACGGCAACCACCGGGAGACCGCGAACGAACCCGACGGGGAGTGCGCAGCTCTCGCGGGCAAGCGCAGCGGGGAGAAGCTTCGCCGCGGTCAGGTCGACCGCGATCCTGCGCACGTCCACGAACGGAAGCCCACGCTGAGCTGCGACTAGGCGGACGATCTCGGCCGGTTGGACGAGCCCCTGCTCGACGAGGACCTCGCCGAGCCGCTTCCCGTGCTCTCGCGCGCACGCAAGCGCGAAGTCGAGCTCTCCGGGCTCGAGCAGGCCTGCCTCGGCAAGCAGCGTGCCGAGCGGAGCGTCCCGCGCGACCTCCGCCTCGAGGATCAGCTCACCGAGGGAGAAGTCGGTGGAGACGAGCGCAAGCTCAGGAGAGAAGTCGCGCCGCGCCGCCTGCCGGAGCTCGAGAACCGACCCGAGGTACTCCGCCTGCTCCTTCTGCGTCCGGACAAGGGAGAGCCGGGCCCGAAGACCCGTGCCGAACTCGCCTGCGGATCTCTCCAGATCCACGACGGCTGTTGAGCTTGCATGCCGCATGAGAACCTCTCCGCACTGACAGTAGGGCGCGCCGGGACGCGCGGCGTCCCCCTTTCAGGCGGATGTCCCCGCCCGCATCGCGCGAACCCGCTTTCCCCTACCCGGCGAAGATCACTTGCTCGGCGTGGTCGATCACCTCGCGCGGCTCCGGCGGGGTCAGCATCATCTCGGCGAGCTCGTCGACCCCGGGGAAATCCGTCGTTCGATAGCCGCTCGACGGCCGCTTCCACGTCGTACTCGGTCCGGCGCATCTCCACGTCGGGGCCGAGGAGCGCCCAGTAGGCGCCAGGCCTTCCTTCGTACGGCAATCCGACGCTCCCCGCGTTCACGCTCCGGATCCCGGCGACCTCGCGGTCGAACTGGATGTGCACATGCGCCGTGACGATCACGCGCTCGTCGACGCCCTCGGCGAACTCGCGAACCCTCGCCTCCGGTGTCTCGGGAGTGACGCACTCCTCGTCGGTGCGCGGCGAGCCGCGGCAAATGCGAATCGGTCCCAGTCCGTCGACATCGACGACGACGTACTCCTCGAAGCCGGCCAGGAGCTCGCGCAGCTCCGCCGTGTGGTGAGCCTGCATCCATTGTTCCTTCTGGTTCGCGGACTTGTTCTCGAGGACTGCTCGGTCGGCATTGCCGCGCACGAACCGCGCGTTCAACCCCCGCACGAGCTCGAAGGTCTCCGCAGGTAGCGGCCCCCAACTGAAATCGCCGCCGAAGACGATCAGGTCGGGTTGCTCCTGCTCGACCTCCGCGAGGACTGCTGCGAGCGCAACCGAGTTGCCGTGGACGTCCGAGAGGACGGCCACGCGCTTCATCGCCGCTTGAGTACGAGGTTGAACGTCGCGGCCCTGCGCGAGCCGCGAGGGTAATGCTGTGTGACGAGCGTCCGGAAGCCGCGCGCGCTGACGCGCACGTGGATGTGCGGCGGACGCCCCTCGTAGCCGACCGGGCGGTTGCTCTCGAACCGATAGCGCCCAGTTCGCGAGGAGAAGACCGTGGCGCGATGCGCATCGTCGTACTCGCCCTGCTCGTTGACGAGCCAGAGCTCGATCCGCGCGCGACCGAGCGCCCGGCAGGTGCGGGCGGCCTTGACCCGGCCGCTCAGCACATAGCCGCCGGAGCCGACCTTCGAGCGCACGGGAGCCCCTGCCTCGTAGAAGGGCCCGAGGGCATCGGGCGGCGTGGGCGCGCAGGCTCGAGCGACACCCGAGGCCGACCCGGACCCGGCCGCGAGTGCGACCAGGCCGAGCGCGAGCAATGCGAGGCGGGCCATTCCGCTAGTACAGCACAAGGCGATCGCGGTGGACCGCCTCGAGGCCTCGCGGCCGGCCGGCCAGCTCGTCCGCGCCCGCGGCTGCGATTCCCTTCCCAAAGGCGATCCCGTCCGGCCCGACGAGCTCGACCGCCGCACCGGGCTCGAAGCGGCCCTCGCAACGGACGACGCCGACGCCGAGCAGGCTCGCTCCCTTGTCGACGAGCGCCTTCCTCGCTCCGTCGTCGACGTGCAGCTTGCCGGCGACCGGCTTACCGAAGCGGAGCCAGAGCTTGAACGCGGACTCTCCTCGCTCGTCCGGCGTGAATCTGGTTCCCCGCGCTTCGCCGGCGAGGATCGGCCCGAGCACCTGCTCGCCCAGGCCCCCGGCGATGACCGTCGGGATGCCGGCCGCCGAAGCCATCTGCGCAGCGACGACCTTGCTGCCCATCCCGCCCCGACCGAGCGCGGTGCCCACGCCGATCTCGGCCTCGAGCGCGAGCTCGCCCTCGGAGATCAGCTCGGATCCCGGGGTTCCGGGCGCCCGCGAGTAGACGCCTTCCACCTCGGTCAGGAGGACGAGCAGCCTCGCCCGCACGAGGACTGCGACCTGGGCCGCGAGCGCGTCGTTGTCGCCGAACGTGATCTCGTCGGTCGCGGTCGCGTCGTTCTCGTTCACGACGGGCACGGCGCCGAGACGAAAGAGCTCCGCAAAAGCCTGTCGCGCGTTCACGTACGCGGCGCGATCGGCGACGTCGCCGGCCGCCAGGAGGATCTGAGCAGCGGGGATCCCCTCGGCTCCGAGGGCCTCCTCCCAGGCCGCCTGCAGGCGCGCCTGTCCGAGCGCCGAAGCAGCCTGGAGGCGGGCCATCGTGCGCGGCCGCTCCTTTATCCCGAGCCTGGGAAGCCCAAGCGCAATCGCGCCGGACGAGACAACGCACACGGGATCCCCCGCTGCGACGAGAGTCGCGATCTCGCGCGCGCGCGTGTGGAGCAGGTCAATACGGACCTTCTCGTCTTCGACGACAAGCCCTGTCCCGAACTTGACGACAACAGGTTGCCTCACCCCAGGGAGTCTGAACGAATCAAGAGGCGGACAACCCTTCCGAGAGCAACGTCGAAAACGCTGCCGGAGCCGGGCTCAGCCCGGCGGGAGGCGCACACCGGCAACGCGAAAACCTCCATCAACCACAAGCAGCTACCGGCCCCCGCGAACAGACGGTTCCCCACCTACGGTCGCAAGGAGGGGGCCCACGGGGGAACCAGGGGTTCCCCCGTGAAAGCGAGCGTCAGCGATGCTGCTTTCAACGCGTCTGCGTGCCGTCGCCGACGACTCGGTACTGGCGCAGCCAGAGGTCCTTGTAAGTGACCGGGCCGCGGGGGCCGGGAACGCTGTCGACGTTGATGCCGGTCTCGGGGGCGCCCGTGAGCTCGAAGCCGTCGGTAAAGCGCGTCGTCGCATGCCAGAAGGCGGCGGTGCCGCGGTAGCCGTCGAGGAACCGGTTGGCCTCCTGCTCGTTCTCGGTGACGATCCCGGCCGCGAGCCCGGATGTCTCCTCGTTGGCGATGCGCAGGGCGTCGTCCATGTCGTCGACGACGTCGAGAGTCACCGTCGCCACGCGTTCGGCCTCGTTGGCCCACTCGTAGCCCAGGCGCTCGCGGTCGTGCGGGAGCACGCCATTGCCCGCCGCCTCGATCGCCCGCTCGGTTCCTCGCACGTCGAGGCTCTTCTCCTCAAAGATCGCGAGCAGATCGGGCAGCAGCGAGGCGGCTCCGCGGTCGACCAGCGCGAGGTTCAGCCGGTTGCAGACGCCGAGCCGGTCGAGCGCTGCCTCGGTCATCGCAAGCGCGCGGTCGCGGTCGGCCTCGGAGTGGATGTACAGCACGCCGCCGCCCTCCGCGTGCGCCAGGGTGCGGACGCCGTGCTCGGCTGCCAGCTTTGCGAGCTGCGCCGTCGTCTCGCCGCTACCTCGCAGGATCACGAGCGGGATCCGCTCCGGCATCGTGACGAGCACGCGCGCGCCTTCGCGCTCGGAGGACCGAACGAGCCCGACCGCCCCCGGCGGCAGCCCCGCTCCCTCGAGCGCCGGCCTGAGCACGTCGTCGACGAGCACCGTCACGGTTCGCAGCGCCGCCCCGCCTGTGCGTAGGACGGCCGTGTTCAGGCTCTTCAGAAGCTGTCCGGCGACATCGAGGGCAACGTTGGGACGCGCCTCGAAGTTAGCGCCGACGACGCCGATCGGGATCCGCCGCTCGCTGACCTCGAGCCCGTTGGCCAGCGTCCAGGAATCGATCTCGCGCTCGAGTGGGTCGATGGCGGCCACCGCCTCGACCTGCTCGGCGAGGGCCTCGACGCGCCCGTCGTCGAGCCGCAGCCGGTCGAGCATCCCCTCGTCGAGCCTGTCCTTGGCAGCCTCGTAGTCGGCTTCGTTCGCGGCCAGGATCTCGGCTCGACACTCGAGCACCCGTGCCGCGGCCGCCGCGAGCGCAGCTGCGACGGCATCGTCGGTCAGGCTCGAAGCGGCTCTGCTCGCCTCGAGCGCTTCGGAGGCAACGGCGTCGCGTAGTCCCGCCACGCGCTCGACTGTAGCGCGGAAAGCGGCTGCGGAACCGAGATCCGGGCGTCGACGGACGCCGAGAAGTGCAGGATCGGCCGGCCGCGGAAGGGAAGTCCGGTCGGAGCCATCCGGTTCACGTCGATGCGCGCGCTCGCCGGTTGGAGCGGCCAGCGCTCGTGCGTGACGACCGCGGTGATCAGGCGCCCGTGCCACTGGGAGAAAAGTCGGTAGCGCTCAACGAGGAAGTGTTCCAGGGAGCCGGGCTCGGCATGTACCGCGGCGCCACACGGCTCGTAGCTCGCAGCGAAGGAGGCGCTACGACGGCAGCTCAGATAATGCACGCGATCCCCGTCGGTCAGGGTGGTCATGCGCGCAAGCCGGTACGGAAGGCCATACAGCGCCCGGCCGGCCGTGACGAAGAACGGGCTCGAGGCGTCGAGGCTCAGGAACCACACGCCGGGCACGCCGTTGACGCGAACGTAGGTGCGGACGTTGAGCTCCGGGATCGGCCGGAGAGCGAGCCGGCTCAGGCCCGCCGAGGGGCGTGTGCCGACCATGCGAAAGGCGACGATCGCCGCCCATGCCTGCCCCTCGTGAAGGTCTGGCTCGACGCCGGCCGGCAGGCGTCGAGCGAGCGCCTTCGCATCGACGGTCCAGTGCGCGAAGAGGAGCTCGCTCCAGCGCTGTGCCAGGAGCCATGCCGGTTTCACCGCCGCCTGCGAGGTCTCCATGCCTACCATCCGCTCAGGTATTCTTTGATTGATCGACTGATTAAATCATATGACCAAACAATCTGCCAGATCGAGTGGCGAGGCCACGAGGGAGCGAATCGTCGAGGCCGCGCTGAAAACGCTCCAGGAGAAGGGGTTCGCGGGCGCCACCTCGCGCGCGATCGCGCGGGCAGGCGACTTCAACCAGGCGCTCATCTACTACCACTTCGGAAGCGTCGACGACCTGTTGCTCGCAGCACTCGACAAGACGAGCGCCGAGCGGCTCGAGCGCTACCGGCAAGAGGTCGACAAGGCTGAGACCGCCCCGCAGCTCGCGGAGGTCGCTGCGCGCGTCTACAGGGAAGACCGCGACCGCGGGCACATGACGGTGGTCTCCCAGATGATCGCCGGCAGCGTCGCCCGACCCGAGCTGGCGCCCGAGATGCTCGCCCGCATGGAGCCCTGGATCGAGCT
The DNA here is from genome assembly GCA_964591295.1 of uncultured Gaiellales bacterium. GTDB lineage: Bacteria > Actinomycetota > Thermoleophilia > Gaiellales > Gaiellaceae > VAXT01. The sequence goes on from CAZQAG010000009.1 coordinate 55,142, forward strand.
CTGCGAGAAGGCGCTGGCAAAAGCCTTCTCGGACCTCCCGGTCGCGCAGGTCGTGCCCTTGCAGGAGCTCGCCTACGCCCTGACCACTTTCTATCTCGGCCTCAACCTGCTCACCCATCTCGACGAGGATCGCGAACGAACCGAAGCGCTCATCGCACGGCTACAGGACTTAGCCCCGCTGCTCCGCCCGGCATAGCGAAGGGGCCGCGCTGGGCGGCCCCTTCGGCTAGGAGGGAAGTAGGTTCCCTACGGACGCACTTGAACGTTGCCCTGCACGTCCCAGGGCCCGAATCGGGGGAGGTTCGGGCTGTTGCAGAAGGCCTCGTTGGCAGCTTCGTCGCCGATACCGATGAGACTCGACTGGTCCGGCGGAGCGTTACTGCCCTCGCCGTTGTCGAAGACCTGGAACCACATGAAACCGCCAGGCGGGACCGTTGGATCGTTGCTGTTCCTGATCACGCCTCCGATCTTGGCGCGGTTCCCGTCGTAGACGTTCATGCAGGTGACCTCGGCGCCGAAGTTGAAGGACTCGCCCTCCACGATCTGGTGGTATGTGAAATGGCCCGAGACGTCGCCGTCCGCGTCCTTGCGCGCATTGAACGCGAGTGGGCTGGTTCCGAACCTCGACTTCGAAGGGGTTCGGAAGGGGAATCGTCCAGTGAACGCCGCCGTTCGCCGAGATCACGGGCGGGCTGGACTGACCGGCCGCGGCTAGCGCCGAAGCGATCACGCCGACGATCCCGACAAGCAGCAAGCCTCTGCGCACGTGCATTTGTCCTCCCTTGAGGTCGTGACGCGAATGGCGGCGCCACTCGCTCTCCCACATTGGGCCAGAGGCGCTTCCAGGTCTTGAACGCGCGCTACCTAGCTTGGAACGTGGGTTGCTTCTCGGTAGCGGGCCGGCGTCGTCCCGACGTAACGCTTGAAGACGCGTGTGAAATGACTCTGGTCGGCGAAGCCGGCCTCGGAGGCGATGAGTGCGACGGACGCATCGGTGCACGCGAGCTCTCGGGCCGCCCACGCCAGACGCAAACGGCGACCGTACTCGCCGACCGACACGCCGTACCGTGCCCGGAACGTGCGCGCTAGATGCGTGGGGTGCACGTTCACGGCCTCCGCGAGCTCGGTCAGGCGGACGCAATTCCGACCTCGGAGCAGCTCCTCGGCCTCACCGAGCCAGGCGGGGTCGCGGCCTGGCTGCCTCTCGTGCCTGACCTCGCGGCTGGTCGCGGCGAGCAGCTCGAGCGCGTATCCCTCGGCTGCGAGCGGTGCGGCCGCGTCCCGCGCGCGGAGCTCCCCGGCCAGCCGCGCGGCAAGCCACGCCAGTTCCCGGCCATCGAGCTCGACGAGCTCTTCGAACGTTGCCTTGCTCCCGGGCGTAACGATCACGACCCTGGCTCCCGCGGCGCCGAACCTTGCGCCGTGCTTGGCTCCGGCCGGCATCGTCAGCCCGCTCGGGCTGGTGAGTTGCACCGAGCTCGCCCGAAACGTCTTCTCGAGCGATCCCTCGAGCACGACGGCGAGATACGGCTGCTCGGGCTCGAACGCCTCCTGCACATAGTTCGCCGGAAATCGGAGCTCGCAAAGGGTGAACCCGTTCACCTCCGCCGAGGTCCTGACGACACCCTCTTCCTGGTCGACAGTCGCGAAAACGGGGCTCATTGAAGAGTAGGACCGGCGTACGTCCCCCTGGTTAGGGGAAAGCGGCGGCTTCGAGCTCGGCTTTGCCAAGACCTTGCACTCCTCTTTCGAGCCCTAACCCTGAGTTGACCGAGCGCTTGCAGGTCGGTCCCTAGCCTGGGACGACACCCGATTGGAGGTGCTTTCCTTGAACCGCATACACGCAATGGCAGCTTCGACGATCATCGGCCTCTCGGCCGTATTCGGCGTCGCTGCGACGACGAAGTCCACCGGCGTCGGCGAGCCAAAGCCGGCAGCAAGCAAGGTCTCCGACGCGGAAATCGCCGCTCGCCAGCGCGAGCTGAACCGTGCCCAGAAAGCGCTCCGGAAGGCGCGAGCCCAGAAGCCACCGGCCCTCCCGGCCGCCCCGGCGAGAGCCGTCTCCGCATCGCGCGCACAGGTCATCGCTCCACCCACGCGAATCGTCCGCACCGCGGCGGCCCGCTCGTTCGACGACTCGCACGACGAAGACCGGGAGGACGACTTCGACGACGACGAGTTCGAGGACGAAGGCGACGATGACTAGCCCTACCGGCCGCGTCTACGCCACAGCGCTCACGTTCTTCGCGTTCTTCCTGACCTGGGCGCTCGTGGCTGCCCATCCTTGGCCCACGAGTGCGGCCTCCACACCTGACCCGCGGCTGAAGGCCCTCGCCGCCCGCGAGAAGAAGCTGCGACGCGAGAGCATCGCCACGCAGCGGATCGTGAAGCGCCGCTGGGCGACTTACCGCGCTCAACTTGCAGACCGGAACTCCCAGCTTGCGGCCCCGGAGGCCGCCGCAGCCGCAGCTCCACCTACGCCCTCCGTTCAGATCGTTAGCCAACCGGCCGCGACGGCCACGAGCTCGTCATGACCCGCAGCACTTTCAGAGCGATGGGCACGGATGTCGAGCTGATCGTCCAGTCCAGCCAAGCCGACAGCGAATTGGCAGCCTCCGAGGCCGAGTTTCACCGGCTCGAACGGCTGTTGACTCGATTCGACCCCGGCTCGGAGCTCTCGCGGCTCAACGAGAAGGGCTCTCTCGAGGCAGGCCCCGACCTGCTGAAGGTTGTCCGGCTCGCGCTCGCGGGGCGCTCCGAGACCGCAGGCCGGTTCGATCCCACCGTCCACGACGCGCTCGTCGAGGCCGGCTACGACCGAACCTTCGGCGAGCTCCCAGACGACGGCCCCGTGCCCGCTGCCGGAACCCCTGTGGCGGCGCTGTCCGAATCGACGGGAACCTGATCGAGCTCGACGTCGGTGTTCGGCTCGACCTCGGCGGCATCGGCAAGGGCTACGCCGCCGAGAGGGCCGCCACGATCCTCGCCGCCGCCGGGCCGTGCCTCGTCAACGCCGGCGGCGACATCGCCCTACGCGGAATCGCGTGGACGATCGCCGTCCAGCCGCAGCTGACCCTCGAGCTCGAGGGCGGAGGCCTGGCGACCTCGGGTCGCGACCGGCGCGCCTGGCGGCGGAGCGGCAAGGAACTTCATCACCTCATCGACCCCGTCACGGGCGAGCCTGCCACAGGCGACCTCTTGCGCGCGACAGTCGTCGCCGGGGACGCGATCCAGGCCGAGATCTGGGCGAAAGCATTCTTCCTGGCCGGCTCCCATGCCGCCGTGGCCGAGGCCGACTTCCAGCTACTTCCGTGCGTGCTCGTCACCCGCACCGGTGAGACACGCCTCGCAGGGGGCCTCGGATGAAGGGGGAGACTTTCTGGTTCCTCGCGCGCGCGAGCGGGTTCACCGCCTACCTGCTGATCGCCGCATCCATGGTCGCGGGGCTCGTCCTCAAGGCGCGCCCCTTCGGCGCCAAGCTCAAGGCTCCGATCGCGCTGGACGTGCACCGCTTCATCACGACGCTCGCGCTCGCCGCGATCGGCGTCCACGGGCTCGCGCTCGTCGCCGACCACACCGTCGAGATCACGTTCGGAGACCTCGTGATCCCGTTCACGGCCCCGTACGAGCCGCTGTGGACCGGGTTGGGCGTGATCGCTGCGGACCTCGCTCTGATCGTTGCCATCTCGTTTCCGCTCAAGAAGCGCATCGGCGGCCGCAACTGGCGCCGACTGCACTGGGTCACCTACTCGATCTTTGCTTTCTCCACTGCCCACGGCCTCATGGCAGGGACGGACACCGCGCAGCCGTGGGCCATGAACATCTACCTGGGGGCAGTCGGCGCGGTTGCGTTCGCCACGGCGTTTCGTGCCTTCGCCGGCCCAGCCCGTCCCGCGGCTGCACCAGCACCAGCGCCCCCCGCACCGGCTCCTCCTCCAGCACCGGCACCCGCCGCCGCCGCCGCGCCAGCGCCGGCACCACCACCCCCGGCACCAGCACTACCGCCCGCGCCAGTTCCGCCGCCGGCGCTCATCCGCTCCAGCAGCAGTACCGCCACCCGCATCCAGCAACCCCACCGGAAGGAGTAACCCATGTACAAGATCCAGATCGATCAGTCGCTGTGCAGCGGCTTCGGAACCTGCGCCGAGATGGCGCCGGAGATCTTCCAGCTCGAAGGGAGCACGGCAACCGTGCGCGTCGGCGAGTCGGACGATCCCAAAGTGCTCGAAGCCGCGGCCGCCTGCCCGATGGCGGCGATCATCGTCGCGCAACAGGACGCGGCATGACCACGCCGGGCACAGTCGTGATCGTGGGCGCCGGGTTGGCCGGCGCCCGGTGTGCCGAGACGTTGCGCGCCGAAGGCTACGAGGGCGAGGTCGTCCTCGTGGGCGACGAGCCGCATGCTCCGTATGAGCGCCCGGCTCTCTCGAAGGAGTTCCTGGCCGGCAAGAAAAACCTCGACGAGATGGTCTTGCGCCCGCAGTCGTTCTGGACCGACAAGCAGATCGACCTCCGGCTCGGCACCCGGGTCGTCGCGGTCGACCGCGACGCACGGACCGCCACGACCGACGACGGCGACGAGCTTCGCTGGGACGTGCTCGTCCTGGCCACGGGCGCGCGAGTGCGCCGTCTCCCCTTCCCCGCTCCGGATGGAGTTCACGTCCTCCGCACCGCGGACGACGCGCTCGCCCTGCGAGACGAGCTCGTTCCGGGATCGCATCTCGTCACCGTCGGCGGCGGCTTCGTCGGCACCGAGGTCGCCTCAACCGCGACTCAGCTCGGTGTCGGCGTGACCATGCTCGTCGGCGGTCTGGCGCCTTTCGCACGGGCCCTCGGTCCCGAGATCGGCCGACTGCTGGCTCACCGCTACCGCCTGCATGGGGTCGACCTCCGGCTCGGTGTCGCGACTGCCGGGTTCCGGACTCGCCCTGACGGACTCACGACCGTGATCCTCTCGGACGGACGGGAAGTCGACTGCGACACCGCACTCGTCGCCGTCGGCTGCGAGCCGGCACGCGAGCTGGCCGCCTTCGACCCGGAGCCGCCGATCTACGCCTGCGGCGACGTTGCAAGCAGCGGTGGCCACTGGACCGCGGCCGCCTCCGAGGGCATCGGCGTCGCGCGCCGGATCCTGGGCCTCGACCCGCTGCCGGAGCAGCCGCCGTTCTTCTGGTCGGACCAGTTCGGCCTGCGGCTCCAGCTCGTCGGCAAGCCCGCGGGAGCCGACCGCGTCGTGGTCGAGGGCGGTGAGGACGAGTTCGTCGCCCGATACTTCGGCGAGGACGGAGGACTGATCGCCGCGCTCGCCGCGAACCGGCCGGCCGAGGTCGGAGGCTTCAGGAAAGAGCTCGCGGAGGCTGCGTAAAGATCAGCGTGCTCTTTCGAGAAAATCGAGCACGACCTCGGTGAACCGCTCGGGCTCCTCCAGGTGGATCATGTGCGCCACCCCGGCGAACTCGACGACCTCTGCGCCCGGCACGGAGGCCGCGAGGTGGCGCTCCGAGAGCACGGAGTCGAGCTCGTCCACCGCGCCGATCAGCACGAGGGTCGGCACGCGGAGGCCTCCGAGGCGCTCTGCGGCCGGCGGCCTGAGCGGCTGCGGCTTGCCCTCGGGGATGCCGGACCGGTAGTTGGCGACGATCCACTCCTTGACCTGGCGACGAACCTCGGCGTCGACGCGGTCCTGCGGCTGGCCCCAGCCGTCCACCCAGACCCTCGTTTCCAACTCGGCAAGCGCATCCCATTCCTTCGCCTCGGCCAGCCGCTCCATCTCGTCCCATGGAGGCTGCTCGAAATCCTCGGGAAGCTCGGACTCGTAGCCGCCTACGCCACCGGCGACGCTGACGAGGGCATCGACACGGTCGGGCCGGTCGATCGTGAGGTCGAGCGCGATCACGCCGCCGCGCGACTGGCCGACGACGAACGCCGTGGATGCTCCCACGTGGTCGAGCACAGCGGCCGCGTCCCCGCGGTTCGTGAACTCCACGTCGTCCGTCTCCGTCCGGCCGAAGCCACGCGTGTCGTAACGGATCACCCGGTAGCGCTCGCCGAAGACTGGCGCTTGCCCGTCCCACATGCGCAGGCTGCCGAGCCCACCGTGGATGAGGAGCAGCGGGTGTCCGTCGCCCTCGACCTCGAAGTAGATCCGGCCGCCGTCAGCCTCTACGAATCCCGACTCGCTCATCGGTTTGATGCTACTCACCTCGGCGGGCTAGGGTGCCCGCGTGTCGGTCGAGGAAGCGAGAATCGAGCAGACAGAGGAGGGCGTAGTCGCCGCGAGCCCCGGCTGGTACGTCCTGAATCTCGCCGAGGCTCGCTGGGGGCGCAGCGACGAGGCCGGCGAGTGGACGGAGTTCGAGCCGAAGAGCGGGTTCGAGCAGTACGCAATCGGCGTCCACGTGCTCCAGCCGGGCCAGCCAAACGGGAAGTACCACTCCGAGAACGTTCAGGAGGACTTCCTCGTGCTCTCGGGCGAGTGCATCCTCGTCGTCGAAGAGCAGGAGCGGCGACTGAAAGCGTGGGACTTCTTCCACTGCGCGGCCGGGACGCACCACATTTTCGTCGGCGCGGGAGACGGGCCGTGCGCGATCCTCATGGTCGGCGTGCGCGGCGACGTGGAGCTGCACTATCCCGTGAGCGAGCTCGCCGCCCGCCACGGAGCCTCGTCGCCCGAGGAGACGGACATGCCGAGCGTGGCCTACAGCGACTGGGCGCGGGAGGAAGCACCGGTTCGCGCCACCTGGCCGCTTTGACGTCCGAGCGCGAGGAGGAGCTCCGCGCAGTGACGATCGGCGAGCTGGAGCCTCTGACGAAGCCGGTCGAGCTCGTCGACTACGACGCGGCATGGCCCGCATTGTTCAAGCGCGAGGCTGAGCGGATCCGCGCCGCGCTCGGCGACCGCGCGCGTCTTCTCGAGCACACGGGATCGACCTCGGTGCCGGGCCTCGCGGCGAAGCCGATCATCGACATGACTCTCGCCGTGCCCGACTCGGCGGACGAGGCGGCGTACGTCCCCGCACTCGAAGCGGCCGGCTACGTATTGCGCATCCGCGAGCCCGACTGGTACGAGCACCGCGTCTTCAAAGGGCCGGACACGAGCGTGAACCTGCACGTCTTCTCCGAAGGCTGCCCCGAGATCGACCGCATGCTCAGCTTTCGCGATTGGCTCCGAAGCAGTTCGGCGGATCGGGAGCTGTACGAGCGCACGAAGCGGGAGCTCGCCGCGAAGGAGTGGCGCTACGTGCAGGACTACGCCGACGCGAAGACCGCCGTGGTCGAGGAGATCGTCGCGCGTGCACTCTGAAGAACTTCTTAGCCCGGATTCATGCCCGTCTTACGTTGCCGTGGTCTCCTGGGCGTCACACCATCCCCGAGCGAAGGAGAACCAGTGCACCATCGAGCCGCTGAAGTTGACGTGGCTCACCGTGAGGCCCACATCGTCGGCGATGGCTCGCAACTGATCGAGGTACGGCCCGAAGCCGTCACCCCTGCGGCGGACGTAGTCGAGGTCCTCGCTATAGCGGCGCGGTTCGGCCAGGTGCAGCTTGTGCAGGCAGGTCCCGCCCCGCATCACCAATTCAGGGCCGAGGAGCTCGTTGCTTGAAATCTCGATCATCAGCCGTGACAAGATCAGGTCCTGTTCGACTTGGTAGAGGTCGGACCACGGCACACGCTGCTGCCATTCAGTGATGTAGGCGCACGGAATCAAGCGTCCGGCTCGACGGGCTTGTTAACGCGAACGCTCCACGTATTGTCCGTTTTGCCCCGCCTCGGACCTGCTGGGTCAAGCACGCTCGGCTCGCCAAGGTCGAGGCGCGCCGCCTGTCTGAGCGCCTCTAGGTCGTTGGCCTTGCCGAAACGCTCGAGGAACCAGCCCGTGCGTCGGGTGAGGGCCCGCCCCCGCCGCGAAGCGACGCGCGCCAGCTCCGAGCCGTCGAGCTCACCGATGTCACGCACGATTGTCGCCACGTTCCCGTAACCGCCTGACGCGCGCGGGTAGGCGATGAGATCGACGATGGTTGTCTCCTTCGCCGAGACGACAGCGTAGCCAGTCGGCACGGTTATCTGCTCCGTTCTGTCCTCGTGCACGTGCTTGCTTCGGTAGAAGCGCAGCCGTACCCGATCGAGGTCGCGGTCGCGAATCGGCGCCGCGCTGGTGATGACCTGAAAGACCTGGGCGGCTTGGTGTGACGCGCCGTGGATTGCCGCTGCCGTTAGCAAGGCTACGTAGTAAGGCCGGTCGAGGTGCCGCATCATGTCGTCGATGAACCAAACCCCGGGCACGACACCCCAGCTGCGGAACTCAGGCGGGATGGCGACATACAGACCCCTGGCCGGCGAGAAGACCTCGTTGCGGTGCTGAAGACGTGTGAGCGCATCGAGCACGGCGCCGCGGCTTGTACCGAGCGTCTCGGCAGCCTCGTCGACCGTGAACGAGTGACGTCCCTCGGCGAGGAAGTAAGCGGGGAGGTCACGCGGCTGAAGTGACATGGTGTTGTATTGTACAAAAAACGCGCAGCGTGCGTTTTTGGTATCAGATCAACCCTAGTTAAGGGTTATAGATTGACTAAAACCGCTCTCTGCGCGGTTTATGTAGAACTATTGACCACGTTCCTTCGTTGCGATCAACGATTGGACGAGGCCGGCTCCGCCTCCATCGTGGGAAGGTCGAAACTAGGCCTGCAGGCCCCCGATCGCGACGACTCGCGCGCGCCAGGAGCCGCGGGGCGCTTCGACCTCGACCTCGTCACCCGGCTTTGCTCCGAGCAGGGCGCGACCGAGCGGCGAGTCGGGCGAGACGCCGCCGACGCTCGAGATCTCGACGGTGATCCGCTCGCCCTTTTCGTCCTCAACCTCGACCGTCGAGCCAATGCCGACCTCCCCACTCGCGGCCGACTCCTGGTCAACGAGCACGGAGCGGTCCAACCGGTCGCGAATCGTCCTGATCCGGTGCTCGAGCAGGCCCTGCTCGTTCTTCGCGGCGTGATACTCGAAGTTCTCCGAAAGATCGCCGAAGTCCCTTGCCGTCGCGATCGCCTGGATCGCCTCACTGCGGCGAGGGCCCTCCAGCTGGGCGAGCTCCGACTCGAGCTGGCGTTTCTGCGCGGCCGTCATCGGCTCTGGCTTGTCCTGGGCCATCGCTGGAGGGTACCGCCGATAGTGTGAGTGGTCGTGCCCGCCCGCGATCCATCCCTCGCGCGTCGTGACGATCTGCGGAACGTTGCGATCGTCGCCCACGTCGACCACGGCAAGACGACCCTCGTCGACGCCCTGCTCTGGCAGTCCGGCTCCTTCCGGGCGAACCAGGAGGTCGCCGATCGCGTGATGGACTCGATGGACCTCGAGCGCGAGAAGGGCATCACGATCCTCGCCA
>CAZQAG010000010.1:0-63046 GCA_964591295.1 uncultured Gaiellales bacterium
CGCCGGCCTGCTGAACAACCTCGGCGGGCTGAACCTCATGCTCGGCAAGCCCGAGGAAGCGATCGAGTACCTCAAGTCGTCGTACTCGACGGCCCTCGACGCCGACAGCATGGAAGAGGCCGCGCAGGCGACCGGCTCGCTCGCCGCCGTCCACCTCGAGCTGAACGACTTCGCGCAGGCCGAGCGCTTCGCGCGGCAGGCGCTCAGTCTCCTCGAGGGCCGTGTCGACTTCCTGCACGAGATCGGCCCTTCGCAGCTCGTCCTCGGCCGCGCTCTGATGGAGCAGGGTCGCCTGGACGAGGCGGAGGAGGCCTTCAAGGCCGCCGATTCCAGTTTCGAACAGCTTTCTTCTGCCAGCCACCGCGCACGCTCCTGGATCGCCCTCGGCGACCTCGCCGCGCGCAGGGGTGACGACCGGTCTGCTGCCCGTCTCTATCGGAACGCCGCTGAGGCGCTCCAGGACGTCAGGTTCTAGGGAAAGGAGGTGAATGCATTGCGCGCAAAGCTCGTGTTCCTCGTGCTGCTGGCGTGCCAGCTCTCCCTGCTGCTCGGAACATTCGGGCGCACCAGTTGGTGGGACGGCCCGTAGGTTCGAGGTTTTCTCCCGGCCGCTCGTCTTTAGGGGTCTCTAGCGAGCGGTCAACGGCCTGGGCTGGTGACGCCGAGGCGGTTTCTCATTCCGCCTGGGTTACGGGTATCCGGTTGGGGCCGCGGTTCGAACGAGGAAGCGTGCGCTCGAGGGGAGGTCCCGGGCCGCGGGCCCGGGACTCGCGCAAAATGCTGCGCACTTTCCGCGACTAAAAGCACGCACGCCGCGGGCCGGCTCCTCAACGGTCCCGCCCGGCGCCAGGTCCGTCAAGGGGTTCCTTTGCGCCTGTCGAACCAGCAAGGGAGACAAAAGCTCCTCCTCTCCCCTGACAAGCGGCGGCGGTCTTACCGCCGCCGCCTTACTTTGCGAGCTGCGCGGTGGGGAATGCTGCTTTTGTCCTGCACGTTGAGGGCTGTACAGTTCCCGCTCCCCCGAAAGAGTTCTCGTGGATCTCGACGCCGCCAACGTCAAGCTGACCGACCTCGCCTCTTGTGGGGGCTGCGCCGCCAAGTACTCGGCGGCGCGCCTCGAACAGCTGCTCTCGGGCTTCGTCCCGGTCGAGGCCGAGAACCTGCTCGTCGGTCTCGGGACGCCGGACGACGCGGCCGTCTACCGACTGGACGACGAGCGGGCGATCATCTTCACGCTCGACTTCTTCCCGCCGATCGTCGACGACCCGGGCGACTACGGGTCGATCGCGGCGACGAACGCGCTCAACGACGTCTTTGCGATGGGCGGCAGTCCGCTCCTCGCGCTCTCGATTGCCGCGTTCCCGGAAGAGCTGCCGATGGAGATGCTCGGTCAGATCTTCGAAGCCGCCGACGAGACCGTGCGCAAATCCGGGGCAATGCTGGTCGGCGGCCACACGATTCGGGATGCAGAGCCCAAATACGGACTCGCGGTGATCGGGACGGTTCATCCAAAGGGCGTCTGGACGAAATCCTCCGCGCGGCCGGGAGACGCGCTTTACGTGACCAAGCCGCTCGGGACCGGGCTGATCATGACCGGGTACAAGCGAGGACAGGCGGGCTCGCAGCAGCTCGAGCGTGCCGTCGGTTGGATGAAGACGCTGAACAAGGATGCCGCCGAGGTCCTGCGGCCGGTGAAGGTGAACGCCGTCACCGACGTGACCGGCTTCGGTCTCTTCGGGCACACGCACGAGATGGCGGACCGAAGCGGCGTGCGAATCCGCCTCGAGTCCGAGCGCTTCCCGGCGATCGACGGTGCGCTCGACATCGCGCGCAAGGGCATTCGCACGAGCGGCGACCCGCGGAACCGCGACTTCGCCGGACGTCATCTCACGCTGGAGGGGGTGCCGGACACGCTTGTCGTTCTGGGATACGACCCCCAGACCGCGGGCGGGCTGCTCGTCTCCCTCCCCGCCGAGAAGGGCCCGGCGCTCGAAGCCGAGTTCGCCGCGCGCCGACTCTTCTTCCGCCGCATCGGAGCGGTTGAAGCGGGCTCCGGCGTCTACGTCGAGTAGGGCCGACCGCGTGAAGCGGGGAATGATCCACGGGCGGTTCCAGCCGTTTCATCGCGGGCACCTCGAGTACATGCGCGGAGCGGCGGAGCGCTGCGACGAGCTCTGGGTCGGCATTACGAATCCCGACCCGGCCCGCGTAAAGCCGGAGGCGACCGACCCGGCCCGGCACCTGCCGGAGTCGAACCCATACACCTACGACGAGCGCCTGCTGATGGTGAAAGCCGCTGCGGCCGATCTCGGCCTCGACTCCGAACGCGTGCACGTGACCCCGTTCCCGGTCAACGAGCCGGAGCTGTGGCCGGCATACGTGCCGGATGGGGTCACGCAGTTCCTGCGGCTCTTCTCGGAGTGGGGAGGCGAGAAGCTCGAGCGCCTGCGGGTGGCGGGCTACGAGGTCGTGATCCTCGACGAAGGCGCCGAGAAGGAGCTCTCCGGGGCGGACGTGCGCGAGGCGATCCGCTCGGAACGCGACTGGGAAGCGCTCGTTCCACCGGGCGTCGCGAGAGTCATCCGGGAGCTCGACCGGGTCACCGTCTAGTTCCCGGGCACGCTCAACCCTGGGATAGGCGGGCCGGTCGGGGCGTCGTATTTCGGCAGGCGTGCTTTAAGTCGCGGAAAGTGCGAAGCACTTTGCGCGAGTCCCGGGCCCGTGGCCCGGGACCATCCCGTTAGCCTCCGCGCGGTGTATCCGATCTTCGTCGTCCTCCTCGACGGGCTCGCCGACCGCGCGCACGACTCGCTCGGCGGGCGCACTGCGAACGAGGTCGCAGAGACGCCGAATCTCGACCGGTTCGCCGCGAGCGGCTCCTGCGGGCTGATCTACGGCGTCGGGCCCGGCAGGGCGCCCTCGAGTGAGATCGCGCACTGGGCGATGCTCGGCTACTCGCCCGAGGAGTTTCCCGGGCGAGCCGTCTTCGAGGCCCTCGGCGACGGCCAGGAGCTCGATGCCGGGCAGGTGTTTGCGTTCGCGGCGCTCCGACCAGCAGACCGGCGCCCAGACGGGCTTTGGCTGACGGGCCGGCCTCGCCGGGGCGGTGAGGACGAGGACGATGCCGCGGAGCTCGTCGCCGCCTGCGCCGAGCTCGAGATCGACGGTTTCCGGTTCGGGCTGACGCACCTGCGCCGCGGCGAGTCCGTCCTGCGCGTATTCCCGGGCGCCGACGACCGCGTCACCGACTCAGATGCCTTCTTCAGCGATCGCCATCCCGTGCTCCGGCCCCAGGCTCAGGTGCCCGAGGCCGAGCGGACTGCGCGGGCCGCGGAGGCCTGGACCCGTCAGACCATCGAGATCCTCGCCTCGCACGTGGCCAACGAGCGCCGTGCCGAGCAGAGCCTTCCGGCCCTGAATGTGATCACGCTCAAGTGGTGGGGCCGCCCACGCCCCGCCCCAACCTTTGCGCAGCGGCACGGGCTGCACGGGAGCTTCCTCGGCGACTCGAGGTTCCTGCTCGGTCTGGCACGCGCGGTCGGGCTCGACCCCCTCTACGTGACCGAGACCGACGACTCCTCGGCCGATCTGCGCGCGCGCGTCGCGCTCGCGGTCGAGCGCCTAGCTGCGGGAGACACGTTCGTCTTCGCCCACCTGAAAGCGACCGACATGGCGGGGCACACCAAGGATCCACGGGTCAAGAAGCAGACGATCGAGGCCTTGGACGCCGAGCTCGGCTCGCTTCCGACCGACCGCGCGATCGTGTGCGTCACCGGAGACCACGCGACCCCGACGTATCCCGACGTGATCCACTCGGGCGACCCGGTGCCGATCCTCGTTGCGGGGCCGGGTGTCCGGGCCGATGCCGTCGAGCAGTTCGGCGAGCTCGACTGCGCCGCAGGGATCCTTGGGCAGCTCCGCGGGCCGGACATGATGCCCGTCCTGCTCAACGCCGCCGACCGCCCGCTCTTCCTCGGCTCGAGGCCCACGCCGTTCGCGGGCGCGGACGGCTACCCCGAACTGCTCGAACCCCTTCTCTAGAGTCTCCGGCGTGGAGGCTTCGACCGCATTCGCGCGCATCCGGAGCTTCGAGATCTCGCCGGCGCGCTTCCTCAGGCTCGCGGTTGCGAACGCGTTCGGCCTGTGGCTGATCGTCGGGAGCGGCGCGGCCGTTCGCCTGACCGACTCGGGGCTCGGCTGCCGCGCCTGGCCCGGCTGCGAGCGTGGGCAACCATTGCCTGCCCGGGACATCCACGCCTTCGTTGAGTTCGGGAACCGGCTCGTCGGCGGCGTCGTGATCACGCTCACGCTCGTCGCCTGGCTTGCGGCGCGGAGGACGCCCGGCCTGCCGGGCTGGGCGCGGCGAGTCGCGCTGCTCGTCTTCCTGGGCGCGCTCGCGCAGGCGCCGATCGGATACCTCGCCGTCGCAAGTGACCTCCGCTGGCCGGTCGTGATGACGCATCTTCTGCTCTCGATCGCGCTGCTCGCCGGTGCGGTCGTTCTCGTCGTCGAGGCTTTTGGGCTCCGTGACGGGCGTTCCTCTCCGCTCGTCCCGCGCGAGCTGCGGCTGCTCGCCCTCGTCTTCACCGCGGCCGGGTTCGTGCTCATCGTCAGCGGCACCTTCGCGACCGCGGCGGGGCCCCACTCGGGAGGCGGCGAGCACATCGACCGCTTCGGGGAGCTCGAGCGGACGGTGTATCTCCACGGCGCCTTGGTCGGCCTCTTCCTCGTCTCGTTCCTGTTCGCGATCGGGTACCTCGCCGCCTACCGAAACCGCTCGCCCGCTCTGTTCAGGCTCGGGCTCGGTGTCCTCGCCCTGCTGCTCCTGCAGATGGGGATCGGCGAGATCCAGTGGCGTTTTGAGCTCCCCTGGGAGCTCGTACTCGTCCACGTGGTGCTCGCAGCGGCGGTCTGGGCGGGCACTGTGACGCTTGCCGCGCTCTTCTTCCGTCCGCCTCGGTCGTTGCTTTCGGGCGAGCGCCTAAACTGAGTAAATGGCTGACGAGCTACAGATCTCGAGCCGCCCGGAGCTCGAGCGGCCGATCCTGATCGGCGCATTCCGAGGCTGGAACGACGGCGGCCAGGGCGCCTCGCTCGCGACCGGCTACCTCGCAAAGCTCTGGGAGGCGAAGCGCTTCGCAGAGATCGATCCCGAGAACTTCTTCGACTTCCAGGCCACGCGTCCGCACGTCTCGCTGGAGGACGGCCTGACGCGGAAGATCGACTGGCCGGCGACGGTCTTCTACCACGCCCGCCCGCCGGGGCTCGACCGTGACGTCGTCCTGCTCCTGGGGATGGAACCGAACCTCCGCTGGCGTACGTTTACCGACATGATCGTCGAGTTCCTGACCGAGCTGCGCGTCGACCTCGTCGTCACGCTCGGCGCGCTCCTGGCCGACGTTCCGCACACGAGGCCCTGCCCCGTCACCGGTAGTGCGACCGACCAGGAGCTCGTGCAGCGTCTCGGCCTCTCCGCATCCCGCTACGAGGGCCCGACGGGGATCGTCGGCGTCCTCCACGACGCGTGTCGCCAGGCCGGGATCTCCTCGGCGAGCCTGTGGGCCGCGGTCCCGCACTACGTCTCGCTGACACCGAGCCCGAAGGCAGCACTCGCCCTCAGCGACCGGCTGGCGGACCTCCTCGGCGCCGACATCGACACGACCGAGCTGGCGGAGGCCTCCGAGAACTACTCGGAGCAGGTTTCGGAAGCGGTCGCCTCCGACCCAGACACCGCGGCGTACATTGAGGAGCTGGAGCAGCGGGCGGACACGCTCGCCGAAGAGGCTGACCTCCCGTCGGGCGAGGCACTCGCTGCAGAGCTCACGCGCTTCCTGCGCGAGCGGGAGCGCGACGACGACGATCCCCCGTTCGCCAGCGAGCAGTAGCGACTGGAGGGTTTGGCGGCGCTGGCTCAGTTAACCCGCGCGTAATCCGGTCAGACTAGTCTTGAGGCGATGGCCTCAAAACGAGCGTCCCGCCCGGACACGCCCCATCCGGATCGGCATGGCTCCGCCGGACGGGCGTACGGCGCCGTGGCCGGGCTGCTTGCCGTTGGGGTAATGCTCGGAGTCGCCGAGCTCGTCGCGGGAATGCTGTCGGATGGCCGCTCGCTCGTAGTCGCGGTCGGCGACGTCGTCATCGACACCGTGCCTGGCTGGCTCGAGCGGGCCGTGATCTCCACGCTCGGCAGCAACGATAAACCGTTCCTGATCGTCAACATCGTCGTCGTCTGCGGACTTCTCGGCACCGCGCTCGGCATCCTGGCTGCCCGGCGGTTCCTGGTCGGAGCCGCCGGTCTCGCCGCCATCGCGGCGATCGGCGTCGCCGCCTCTCTCGATGACCCCCAGGTGGGCGTCGCCGGTCCGATCATTGCGGGCGTCGGCGGCGCGTCGGCGGGCATCCTCGCGCTGTGGATGATGCTGAAAGCGGCCGCGCCGAGTGCAGCGCCGGCACCGGCGATCCGTGATCCGGCGGGGGGCGGAGTCGCCGACCGGAGGCGCTTTCTCGGGGTCGCTGCCGCTGCCGTCCTCGTGAGCGGCGCCGGCGTCTTCGGCGGGAGGCTGCTCGCGGCCGGGAAGCGCATCGACGAGATCCGGCAGGCGATCCGCATTCCGCGTCCGGCCCGCCGCGCGCCGGCGGCCCCGGCCGGGGCCGACCTCAAGATTCGCGGGCTCACTCCACTGTACGTCC
Organism: uncultured Gaiellales bacterium; assembly: GCA_964591295.1. Lineage (GTDB taxonomy): Bacteria > Actinomycetota > Thermoleophilia > Gaiellales > Gaiellaceae > VAXT01. The sequence continues at coordinate 6,691 of CAZQAG010000010.1, forward strand.
CGAACGACGAGTTCTACCGGATCGACACCGCCCTGATCATCCCGCAGGTCGACCCGTCGGACTGGTCTCTCGAAGTGAAGGGCATGGTCGACCGGCCCTTCACTCTTTCCTACGCCGAGCTGATGGCGATCCCCCAGATCGAGGCGGACGTGACCCTCTCGTGTGTCTCGAACGAGGTCGGCGGAGGCCTGGTCGGCAACGCTCGCTGGCAAGGGGTGCTACTGGCCGACCTCCTCGAAAGAGCAGGAGTCCGGAGAGACGCGACGCAGATCATCGGACGATCGGTCGACGGTTTCACGGCAGGCTTCCCGACCCGGGTGGCGCTGGACGGCAGAAATGCCATTGTCGCCGTGGCCATGAACGGCGAGCCATTGCCGGCGGCGCACGGCTTCCCTGCTCGGCTGGTCGTGCCCGGCCTGTACGGCTACGTGTCCGCGACGAAATGGCTCTCGGCGATCGAGCTGACGAGCTTCGACGAGGTCGATGGCTACTGGATCCCTCGAGGGTGGGCCAAGGAGGGGCCGATCAAGACGCAGTCCCGGATCGACGTTGCTTCGCGCCAGGTCATCGCCGGCATCGCCTGGGCGCCGACGCGCGGTATCGAGCGCGTCGAGGTCCGGATCGACGATGGGCCGTGGCGGGAGGCGACGCTCGCGGCGCCGCTCAGCGTCGATTGCTGGCGGCAATGGTTCATGCCCTGGGACATTACGCCCGGGCGCTACGTGATCGCCGCTCGGGCGACGGACGGAACGGGTGAGACTCAAACGGCCGAGCGGACGGACGTCGCGCCCAACGGCGCCAGCGGGCACCACACGATCCAGGTCGACATCGCGTAGCCGGCTCCGTTCCGTCCGGCGCGGTTAACCGAGCATTACGCTTCTGCTGCTCGTGCGGGCTCCGTCGTGGGCCCGGAGCCGTCTACCTGAGCGGGCCTCTGACGTCGCCGGCGGCGCTTCGGCGCATTGGACGATGTGGCGCCGTCCTGTCCGGCCTGGGCCTCGGTCGGCGGCTGCGGACCGCCCCGGCGCTTGCGTCGTCGACGCCTTCGCCTGCTCGTGTGCGCCTTGGGCGGAGGCAGGTTCTCGGCGAGCGCGTAGGCGACCTCGGAGAGAGTGCCGATCTTCTCCCGCGCACCTTCGATCAGCTTCGTGGCCCGCGGCGTGTAGCCCTCCGCCGACGCGAGCAGCGCGACACCTACCTCGAGCGGGAGCTCGAGCGCCGCGTTTACGAGCTTGGCCGCGTTCTCTTCGTGCCGGTGACCGCGCGAGTTGGCCAGCGCGCCCAGGAGCCGCTTCGCCTCCGGGAACTCGGCGCTGACACGGCGGTCCTGTGCCTTCCGCGTGGCGCGGGCGAGCTTCCACGTCCAGCGCTCCAGGATCTGATCGGGCGCGTCGGCTTTGCCCTCGCCGATTGCGCGAAGCATGATCCGGGCGCCCTGGATCCGGTCTTTCTCCCAGGTCGGCGCCTGGGTGACGAGCGTGACGAGGTCGTCGAAGTCGGCCCGCTCGACGGTCATCGATACCCGGTCGGCGAGCGCCATCATCCGCAGGCGGCGATTCGGGTTCTCGGCGGCGGCGGTGGCGAGGAACTGTTCCAGGCACGCCTTGCTGGCCTTGCCCTCGGACAGCTTCTTGACGAACTCGCCGCGTTCCTCGAAACGCACCTGCCTTCCTGCGATCGCGGCCCAGTAGCGCTGCTCGTCCTCGTCGAGGTAGCGCGGGTCGATTCGCTGCCATTCGCGCTCGATGACCGAGAGCCGGCGGCGCACGTCGGGGGTCACCGGCACGAGCCACGGCGCCGGCGAGAGCTTGCGCCTCGCGCGGCGGTTCGGTCGGCGACGAGGCGCGGGAGTAACTCGGGCGCCTTCCCGGTAGAAGTCGGCGCCGAGCAGGCTGTGCAGCGAGACGGCGCGGTCGTTGTGCGTCGCGCCCTTGTTCACGAAGTCGACGACGATGCCAGCTTCCTTGCGGGGGTGCATCCGCATGATCCGGCCGATCCGCTGCTGGTAGACGCGCTTGCTCGCAGTGGGCGCGAGGTGCATGACGACCGTCGCGCGCGGCGAGTTCCAGCCCTCGGCGAGCAGCATCGCGTTGATGAGGATGTCGATCTCGCCGCGCTCGTAGCCGGCCAGGATCTCCGCGAGCTTGACGGGCGGCGTCTTGCCGCTCACCGCCTCGGCTTTCAGGCCGGCCGCGCGGAACTCCTGCGCGAGGTTGTACGCGTGCTCGACCCCGGCTGCGTAGACGATCCCCGGCGTCGAGTCGAAGCGGTCGCGGTAGAGGCTCGCTGCTGCCTGATTGAGAGCCGTGTGGTCGAGCGCCGCTGCTAGCGCGCGCTCCTCGAAGTCGCCGCCGACGATCGGGACCGAGTGGATCGCGGCCGCAGGCGGGACGCGCAGGTTGCGCAGCGGCGCGATCAGGCCGCGGCGAGCTGCGTCCTGGAGCGGAAGGTCGTCGACCGAGGCCGGGAAGACGTCCGAGACCTGCTTTGCGATCAACTGCTCGGTCGCCGTCATCCCGATGTAGATCGGCTCGGGGAAGCTGCGGATCGCGGCGCTCGTCTTCTCGCCGAGAGCGGTGTGGGCCTCGTCGGCGATCACGAGTTGGTACGTGTCGCGGCTGACGCTGCCGTGGTGGCGCGCGAACCAGGCGTAGGTCTGAACCGTGATCGGATTCGGCTGCGGAGAGGACTGCCCCTCCTCGACCACCGGCGTCAACCGGTCGCCGTAGCCCTCTGCGGCGAGCTCCCGGTTGAACTGGGAGACGAGCAGCCGGCGGTGCGTGAGGATGAGGATGCCCATCGTGCGCGAGGCCTCCACGAACCCGGCCGCCGCGATCGTCTTGCCCGACGCCGTTGGATGGCGGAAGCGGTAACGGCGAACCGCGCCGGGGTCCTCTGCGGCAGAAAGCTCCTCGGATAGTGGCTCCTCGTCGTCGTCGACGAGCTCCACGTCCTCGTACTCCTCGTCCTCGAGCTCGACGTCGGCCGCGTCGGCGAGCCCGTTGCCGTTCACAGGCTCCTCCGCGCGCTGGTTTGCGGCGATCAGCTCGGTGAGCATCCCCGCCAGCGCGTCGACCTGGTGGCGGCGGAGCTCGGTGCCCGAGGCCAGAGTGGGGGGCTTCTCGGACAACACGCGCTCGAGGCCGAGCATGAGCGCGAAGCGGACCTTCCACTCGGATGACGGCTGCTCGCGGCCGGCCTCGATCTCGGCGCTCGCCTCGTCGAGGGCGTTGCGCCGCGCGGTGCCCGGTGCGAGCACCTCCGCAGGCTCCTCGCCGTTGTGGAGCAGCGGCTCGCCAGCCCAGTCTTCGGCACGTTTGGCTGCGGCGACGAGATCGTCCGTCGCAGGAGTTGGCGTTCGTTGCTCGGTCGTTTCCTGCATGTAAGCGGCGCGCTTCGGCCGCATACCTCCGAGATAGAGAGAGGGCGCGCCCGGAATCCCCTGCGAGCGTCGCTCCCGGAAGCATACCGGATCGGTAGGCGAAATCGGGCTCGATTACGCCGAAATCGGCGTTAGATAAGTCTCCGCTCCAGGTAGCGCGAAAGCACCGTTAGCGGGAACGATATGACGAAGAACACCACGAGCACGAAGCCGAAGATCCAGAACGGATGGCCGTTCCCGGTCTGGGTCGTCAGGTTCTCGAACTGGCGGTTCCCGGCCTGGAGGAACTCGTTCACGCCGATCACGAACGCGATCGTCGTGTTCTGGATGATGTTGACGAGCAGGCTGACCATCGGGGGCAGCAACCGGCGCAGGGCCTGGGGCACGATCACGAACGAGTTGCGGCCGATCCAGCCGAAGCCGAGCGCCGCGGCCGCCTCGTGCTGCTCCTTCGGGATCGACTGCAGAGCCCCACGCGTGGCTTCCGCGACCTGGGCGCTCCCCCAGAACGAGAGCGCGACCGCAGCCGACATGTACGCGTTGAGCTGAATGCTGAACGGGCCGACCTGGTAATCCGGGAGCCAGTAAATGAACAGCACCGTCACGAGGATCGGAAGGCCGCGCCAGACCTCGATGTAGAGGCGGATCAGCCACTGGAGCGGTCGGAACTTCATCGTCATCAGGGTTCCGAAGAGCACCCCGACGACCAAGCTGGCGGTGACGGAGATGGCCGCGAGCCTCAGAGTCTCCGGCAGGCCCTCCCGGAGCATGTACTCCGCGACGGGACGGAACCAGTCGGGCAGCAGCTCGGGCACCCTAGAGCGCCTCCGGCAGAGCGAGCCGCCGTTCGAGCACGCGAATCAGAGCGGAGAGCGTCCAGACGATGACGAGGTAGACGGCCGCGAGCACCGTGAACATCTCGAAGGTCCGGAACGTGAGCGCTTGAATGTTGACTGCGACGTACGTCAACTCCGCGTAGCCGAAGAAATACAACAGCGAGGTGTTCTTGAGGACGGAGATGTAGGTGTTGATCGAGGACGGCAGCGCGATCCGCCCGCCGATCGGGAGCGTCACGTTGAGAAACGTCTTGAGCGGGGTGAACCCGAGCGCGTAGCCGGCCTCCCGAAAGCGCTTCGGGACCGCCTCGAACCCGGCGCGGAAGTTCTCGGTGTTGAACGCGCCGCCCCAGATCATGATCGAAAGCCACGCGACGGTGAAGATCTCGAGGTGGAACCCGAGCTCGGGAGCGCCGTAATAGAGGAGAAAGATCTGGACGAGGATCGGAGTGTTCCGAATCAATTCGACGTACACCACGGTGAGCTGACTGAGGACCGGGATCCGGTGGGCCCGGACCGCACCGAGGACGAGGCCGATGGCGAACGAACCGGCGATCACGATCGCGGACGCCTTCATCGTGTTCTTGAACCCTGCCCAGAGCTGGTCGCGGTTGTCCCAGATGAAGGACCACTCGAACGCCGCCAGGACTCTCATGCGGTTATAAAACACGAATGGCCGCCCCTAGAGGCGGCCACTCGTCAGTCGATTCTTCGCGCTCCTAGGTGGGACAGCTGTTCTCTGGTGGTGCGGTCCGCGGATACTTCAGGTGGACCTTGGGGCTCGGAGCGTTCTTCTTGAAGAGCGGGAAGAAGCGGCGCGGAATCGTCCGCCGCAAGATCGCCCAGAACTGGTCGCGGGCCTTCATTCCGCGAATCGCCGCGTTGACCCAGCCCTTCATGTCCGCCTCACCCTTGCGAATCCCGATTCCCCACGGCACGTTCAGGAACCTGTGCGAGGTCATCTTGAGCTCGCGATCGTTGGCGGCCACGCCGACGAGGAACGCGTCGTCGTACATGAGTGCGTCCGCTTGCCCGTTCTTCACCGCGAGCACGCCCGCGCTCGGGCTCGAGACGACCTGGAACTGGGTTTCCTTGAAGCAGTTCTTGATCCACGTGTCGTAGATCGACCCCGAGGTGGACACGACCCTCTTGCCGCGCATCCAGTCGGAGAGCCTGCCGGCGGTGACCGAGTTCTTGACGAGCAGCTTGCCCACGGCACCGTAGTACGGAAGCGAGTAGTCGATCGTCTCCTCGCGTTGGGCCGTCCACGTGAGCGTCGAGATGATGATGTCCACCCGCCCCGCTGTCAGCGTTCCGATGCGGCTCGCCGTCGTCACGCACGTGAACTCGACCCTGCTGGCCGACCCGAACGCCCAGATCGCGAACCGGCGCGCGACCTCGACGTCGTAGCCGCGGTTGCGGCCGCTCGTGTCCTGCCAGCCGAACGGCGGGGTGTCGCACTTGACGCCGATCTGCCACTTGCCGCGCGCTTTGACCGCCGCGGGAAGAGCGGGGAGCTTCGGTCTCGCCGGAAGCCTGACTTCTGCCGACTTGCCCGCTGTCCCCGACGGGGCGGCTGAGCCCAGAGTCGCGGCCGCTGCGGTCAGCAGCCCGACCAGGACGGTGAAAGCAATGAGTCGTTTCATTCGACCTCTCCTTCGTCTGTGATTGACAATTCTTCCAGGGAATGAGCCATCTGGAGCGAGCGGCGCAGGAACCTCTTCGTCCGCTCCTCTTTCGGGTCGTCGAGCACCTCCGTCGGGACCCCTTGCTCGACGATGTGACCCTCGTCCATGAAGACCAGCCGGTCACCCACCTCTCGTGCGAATTGCATCTCGTGGGTGACCACGACCATCGTCATGCCCGACTTCGCCAGGTCGCGCATGACGACCAGCACCTCGCCCACGAGCTCCGGGTCGAGGGCCGAGGTGACCTCGTCGAAGAGCATGACGTGCGGCTCCATGACGAGAGCCCGGGCGATTGCGACCCGCTGCTGTTGGCCGCCCGAGAGCTGGTGAGGGTACTCGCGTGCTTTCTCGGGCAGGCCTACCCGCGCCAGAAGGTCGAGCGCACGGGCCTCGGCCTCCTTCCTCGGCATCTTCTTCACCCGGCGAGCGCCAAGGGTGAGGTTGTCGATCACGCGCAGGTGCGGGAACAGGTTGAACTGCTGGAAGACGATTCCGATCCTCTGCCGTACCTGCGCAACCTTGGCCCCGGGGGCCGTGAGCTCCTCACCTTCGAGGAAGACGCGTCCGCTGTCGATCGGCTCGAGGAGGTTGATGCAGCGGAGGAGCGTGCTCTTGCCGCTGCCGCTCGGTCCGATGACGACCAGCGTCTCGCCTGCTTCGACACTCAGGTCGATCCCGTCGAGAACGACGTTGTCGCCGAAGCTCTTGTGGATCCCTTCGAGCTTGATGACCGGACCGCGTCCCGTTTCGGGTGCGGCCCGTTCCTGCGCGAGCATCGCGTGCCTGTTCTACCTCCACGTGGGGGTTATAGCTCGCCCGAGCTCAGGCCGGGGCAGCGGCTTGCGCGAATGTTCCTCCGGCGACCCGTTCTGAGACGCCGGTCTGGTCGAGGTACTTCGTCAGGCCGCCCATGAACAGAGGGAAGCCGGCGCCGAGGATGAGCGCCGTGTCGACGTCTTTCGCGGATGCGACGACGCCTTCCTCGAGCATGATCTGCGTCTCCTCGGCGAGCGCCTCGAGCGCGGCTTCGCGGATCTCGGCGACGGAGCGCACGGGCCCATCACCGGTGACCGCGAACCGCTCAGGGTAGGCCGTGTGCAGCGTTTCCCGGACATGGTCCGCCACTTGTTGCCCGACCATCTGCAGCAGGACGGAAGGCGCCATCGGCAGGCCCAGCGCGAGTATGGCCTCGTCTGTCTCGTCGACCGAGTTCCCGCGCTCGATTGCATCGAGCAGGACGACCATCATCCGCGTGAGCAGGCGGTTGACGACAAAGCCGGGGGCGTCGTTGACCAGCACAGGGCGCTTGCGGAGCTTGTCTGCGACCGCCCACGTCGTCGCGACCGAGAGATCGTCGGTCTCCGGCGTGCGGACGAGCTCGACGAGCGGCATCATCGCGACCGGGTTGAAGAAGTGCATGCCGACCAGCCGTTCGGGCCGCTGCAACCTCTCGGCCATGGCCGTGACCGACAAGGCGGAGGTGTTCGTCGCCAGGATGCACTCAGCCGGCACGACTGCTTCGAGCTCTCCGAACACCTGCTTCTTGACATCCAGGTCCTCGAAGATCGCCTCGAGCACGAAGTCGCAGTCCTCGAAGCCCTCGTACGAGGTCGTGCCCTTCGCGAGCGCCGCGAGGGAGACCGCCTTCTGGGGATCGAGGCGCCCGCGAGCCGCGGCGCCGGCCAGATCGTCGCGGATCGTCTCGAGCGCGCGGTCGACGATCTCCTGCTCGAGGTCGCGGAGGACGACCGGAAGGCCGAGCCGGCGGAGGAAGAGCGTCGCCAGCTGGGTCGCCATCAAGCCTGCACCCGCGATCCCGACCTTCCTCACCTCACGCGGCTTGGTCTCGGGGCGACCCGCTCCTTTCCGCGCTCGGCGCTCGACGAGGTCGAACGCGTAGAGCGAAGCCTGAGCCTGTGGCGTGAACAGCAGATCGGCGAGGGCCTCTTCCTCGGCGCGGTAGCCCTCCTCGGGGCTCCAGCCCACGGCACTTTCGATCAGATCGAGCGCGCGGTACGGGGCAGGCGCCGCCCCGTGGAGCGAATCGTCGAGCTGGCGCCGGGCGCGGGCGACGACCTCGGCGGTCTCGGACAGGTCTGCCTCCTCGCGGGCCGGCCGCTCTCCTGCGATTGCGATCGCCTCCTCGACGAGCCGCTCCGGTTCGACGACTCGGTCGACGAAGCCGAGCTCGAGTGCCTGCCGAGCGTTCAGCATCTTGTTCTGCCGCATCGGGTTCAAGACGATGAGCTTGACCGCTGCCTCCGCGCCCGCGAGGCGGGGCGCCAGCTGCGTCGCTCCCCAGGCCGGCACGAAGCCCAGGAGGCACTCAGGCGAGGCGAAGTGGCGGACGTCGTCGGCGACCACGCGGTAGTCGCAGTGCAGGGCGAGCTCGACGCCCCCACCGAGGGCGGCTCCGTTGATCGCCGCGACGGTCGGGTACGGCAGGGCACGGATCCGTCCGAAGAGGTCATGGCCCGCGCGGCTTCCCTCGATCGCCTGCTCGCGCCGCTCGATGAGCGGAAACTCGTTCAGGTCGGCGCCGCCGGAGAAGCTTCCCGGCTTCCCGGTGATGACGAGCGCGGAGAAGTCGCCTTCCTCGAGCTCGGGCAGGAGCTCCGCGAGCGACGCGAGGGCAGCTCGGCCGAAGACGTTCGGGCGAGCTTTGCCGGCTCCGTCGTCCATCGTGACGAGAGCCACCGTGTCGACTCGCTCCAGGCTGAACTTGGTCACAGGTTCGGCCACTGCTCGGCAGTCTAGGGTTCCGGGCCATGGCGGATTGGGCCACGCAGGCTGAGCGGGGAATAGGGCGCTACCGCGACGGCGAGGAGCGGCTGCCCGAGGCGGCCGACTCGGACTCCCGGCAGCGGCAGCTCACGCGGATGGGGAACGCGGCGGGCGCAGCCGGGCTCTCGCTCCTCATGGACGATCGCCCGGGCCAGGCCTCGAAATGGCTGCATCGCGCCGCTGAGCGCTACCGCGAGAGCATGGCCGAGGCGCCGCCTAACAGTTGGGGGCGGCCGATCGGCGCGGTGAAGGCTCTCGTCCTCGCAGGCGACTGGACCGGAGCCGAGGAGGCGGCTCGCTGGGCGCTCGAGCTCGGCGCCGCCGAGGCCGAGTCCCCCATCGGCCGCTACGCCGGCAGCCTCGCGCTCCTCGTCCTCGGCCGCGATGCGGAGGCGCGGCCGCTTGCCGGGTCGATCCGCGAGCGGGAGGATTTCCCCCGCGACGTCGCCGACGCGCTCGCCACCCTTGCGGCCTCGGACCGGCTCGGCTACATCCTCGCGGTCGAGAGCGTCCTCGAGTCGTTCGAGACCCGCGAGGAATACCTGGAGGACATTGCCGTCGCGGACACCGTGCTGGTGCTCCAGGCGCTCGCCGCTCGGCGGGACATCGCCGCCGAGCTCGCCTCGCCGCTTCTCCCTAGCTCTGAGTCGGCGGGTGCATGAAGGCGGTGATGATCATCGGGTCGACTCCTGGGTCCTCCATGACTCGGGCCTTCTCGACGAGCTCCGTGATCAGCTCGATTGCCTGTTCGGGTGTTATGCGTGCGTTGACCTGCGCGCTTCTGAACTGGCCTTTCTCCCTGAACCCGAAGCCCTGCTGAACCTCCTCGAGCATCGCGGCCTGCAGGTCGCCGGTGAGCCGCGACTGTAGGAGCTCGGGCCCGACGCGAACCGTCGTCGCGACGGCGCGGTAGGGCTTCTCGCGTCCCTTGCCGCCCGCGGCCCGCTCGATCAAGCCGGCGCGCATGAGCATCTTGACGTGGAAGTGCAGGTGGCCGGGGTCGACGCCCAGCCGCTTCGCGAGCTCGCGGTTCGTGAGCGGCTCCTCGCCTTCGCCGCCGAGCATCTCGAGCACTTTCAGTCGCAGCGGGTGGCCGAGCGCCTTGAGCTGTTCCGCCCGCTCGATCGTGAGGACGTCGGTTGGAGCAGAAGGGGCGGCCTTCGGCATCGCCGCCGTATATATAGGGATTCAGCTCACGTTGTCAAGCTTGGCGGCGGCAGGGCGATCCAGGAGCGCAATCGTCTCGCCCCCCGCCGAGCGGAGGAGGCTCGCCGGCGTCGAAGGGTCTCGCGGGCGCGCGAAGGCTCGGGCGACCGCATCGGCCTTGGCTACGCCGACGACGAGGAAGACGACCATGCCCGCGCCCGAAAGCATCGGCAGGGTCATCGTCACGCGCTCGATGTCGTCCCGCGGGACGGCGATTGCCCGGCGCTCTCGCTCCTCGAGCGCGGGGGAGTTCGGGAAGAGGGAGGCCGTATGCCCGTCGTCGCCGAGGCCCTGGAGTGCGAGCCCGAGCGTCACGCCCACGAGCTCGTTGTCGTACTCGGCCGCGGCCGGCTCGCCGCCTAGCTCGCCGCGGACGCGATGCACCTCGGCCGGCTGCCGCTCGATCCGGTCGAGGAGCGCCCTCTTGACGAGCAGGTAGTTCGAGCGCTCGTCCTCCGGCGGCACACAACGCTCGTCACCCCACCAGAGCTTCGCCCGGGACCAATCGGGCTCGAGCACGGCGGCTTGCTCGTAGGCCGGGCCGGGCGTGCTGCCGCCCGAGAGCGCGATGTGCTCGCCCGCCCGCGCGGCGTGGACGAGGAGCTCGGCCGCTGCGGCCTGGGCCTCTTCCGGAGAGTCGAAGACCCTGAGGTCGATTCTCAGGTGTCGCCCTCGGCGAGCTCCTGCGAGCGCTCCATCGCCGCCTGGATTGCATTCAGGAACGCCGCTCGCACGCCAGCACGCTCGAGCTCGCGGATCGCCCGGATCGTCGTGCCGCCGGGCGAGGTGACCATCTCCCGCAACTCGACCGGGTGCATGTGCTCGTCGCGGAGAAGCTTCGCCGTGCCGAACATCGTCTGGACGACGAGTTGCGTCGAGACCTCCCGCGAGAGCCCGAGCAGGATCCCGGCTTCGATCATGGCCTCCGCGAGCAACGCGAAGTACGCGGGCCCGGAACCGGACACCGCCGTGACGGCATCCATGTACGGCTCGGGAACCCGGGCGACACGGCCGACGTGCGTCAGCACCTCCTCGGCCATCGCCAGGTGCTCCTCGCTCGCGTGGGCTCCGGCGCAGAGCCCGGCCATGCCCTCGTGCACCGTGGCGGGTGTGTTCGGCATCGCGCGCAACACGGGGACGCCGTCGCTCAAGTGCTTCTCGATCTGAGCGGTCGGCATCGCGGCCGCGACCGAAAGCACGGTCTGGTCGGCCGAGAGGAGCCCGCCGACCTCGCCGAGCAGCACGTCGAAGTCCTGGGGCTTGACCGCGATCACGATGAACGACGCCCCGGAGACGGCTTCGCTGTTCGAGAGCGTCGTCTCGACGCCGTAGCGCTCGGCGAGCTCGTCGATCCGTTCTTGGCGGCGGCCCGTGACGACGATCTCCTCCGGCTTGCGCCAGCCGGCGCTGAGCAGCCCGGAGAGCAGCGACTCGCCGATCTTGCCGCCCCCGAGAATGGCGATTCGCCGTTCGTTTGTAGCCATCGTCAGATTTTATGCTGCATATCGCGCTTTTACGCGCTCGCGCCGGACTTCCGGGCGATTCAGCTTCAACGGCACGAGCCCGCGTCCTGCGCCGGCCATCAGGTACACGCACGCGAGGCCTGCCCACTCCTCGTAGCGGCCGAGGATCTGCGCCGTCTCCTCCGCCTCGACCCAGCGGCCTTCGATCGCCGAGCAGATCTTCAGCAGGCCGAGGTCGCCGACGATCCCGCGGTCGAAGCGCCCGAGGCCCTCGCTCCAGACGACGCCGATCGAGTAGGGGCCGATCCCGCGCTCCCGCTCGAGTCTGGCCGCAGCAGCGTCCGGAGGGAGCCTGCGCAACCGCTCGGGGTCGAAGGTGCGGCAGATCCGAACGAGCGGCGTCGCCTTCCGGGCGGGAAGCCCGAAGCGATAGAGCTCGGCCGGCGCGAACTGGCCGAAGTGGTGAGGGAGGGGCGGCGCCTGCAGGCCGTCGACGGACTTCGTCGTCGCATGAATGAGTCGCCATTCGATCGAACGCGCCTCGCGCGACGTGATGAGCTGGCTGACGATCGCGCGCATGAGCGCGTGCGTGACCGTTGCAGTGCGGATCGGCCGGAGGCCCTTCAGATGTCGGATCGGGCCTGCGAGCAGCTCGTCGTCGCGAAAGCGCTCGAGGAACGGCGTGTGGTCGTCGTCTGCGCCGAGCACGAAGCGAAGCTGCTCCACCCCGGGCTCGGTCTCCGTGCGCAGGACGAGCCTGCCGTCGGGAAGCTGCCGGGCCGAGACGCGCTCGCCGTCGGCGAGCAGACACGTGAGGACGCCGTTCCCAAACCGCCTGGTCGTGTCATTTGCGCGGCGCGCGGAGAGCACGAGCGAGTACGGGCCCCGCGGCTTGATCGTCGTCTCGAGCGCCACGGCTCAACCCTACGCGCCCGGACGGCTGGGCCTGCCTGCGATCATGGTGCCGTGGCGGAGCCGATCGACCCCGGCGCAGACATCGGGCATGTCCACCTGAAGGTCGCCGACCTCGATCGAGCGCTCGCCTTCTACCGCGACGTGCTCGGCTTCGAGGAGCAGCAGCGGTACGGCGAGCAGGCGGCGTTCGTCTCGGCCGGCGGCTACCACCATCACATCGGGCTCAACACCTGGGAGTCGCAGGGCGGCTCGCCGCCGCCGCCGGGGACGACGGGCCTGTACCACGTCGCAATCCGCTATCCGTCGCGCGCCGCGCTGGCGGATGCGCTCAAGCGCCTGGTCGCGAACGGCGTGCCGATCACCGGCGCGTCCGACCACGGCGTCAGCGAGGCGATTTACCTGAACGATCCCGACGGGAACGGAATCGAGCTCTACCGCGACCGACCGCAAGCGGAGTGGCCGCGTCCGTCGGACGGGAAAGGTGTCGCGATGACGACGCAGCCACTCGACCTCGAAGCGCTGCTCGCCGAAGCCGGCTAGCCGCGCGAGTCCGGGATCAGGCAGCCAGCCGTTCGACCTCACGTACCGGAAGCCTGACCGGCGCAACCGGCTCCTTGCGGCGCATGACCCGCGCCCAGATCCGAGCGATGAACGGCATCGTCGGGGCCTGCGCAACTTCGGTCAGGCGACGGCGATGATCCTCGACGAGAACGGATGAGATTTCGATGTGCATGCCTCGACGGTAGATACGGCATCGGTCGAAAGGGGGGAAGGACTCGTGAAGGTCCGGTCTCGGAATGGTGCGTGGCATCGGGTCTGACGACGCAGCTGCTCGACCTGGAAGCACTGCTCGAGGAGGCCGGGAGCGCTGCAGGATTCGCCTCGATCGTCCACGGGTAGATCTCGGGATGATGAGGCAGTTCGTGCTCTTGCTCTGCGTCGTGGTCATGCTTACGGGGACGGCAGAGCTGACCGCTGAGACTCGGTCCGACCGTGACAAGGTGAAGGCCATGCTCCAGACTCAGGCGAGGCTGCTCCGCCAGAACCGCATTCGGCTCATGTACCGAACGACGTATACGGCCAGGTTCCGCGCGCACTGTTCGTGGGACAAGTACGTACGCAGACAGCGTTACGCGCGCAGCGTCCTCGGCCCCGGGTTCACGGTCCGCAACATTAGGGTGCGTTTCCGCTCGCCGACCCAGGCGATCCTCGCCTACCAGTACGTCCGTCGTGACGGCTCGATCGCAGCCGACGTGAGATTTCGTGACGGGGATCTCTACGCGAAGCAAGGCAATCGCTGGTACGACGAGTGGGCCCACGCGCGCGACTGTTGACGCGCGTCTCCTAGCGGTGACGTGGGTGCTATACCTCTGAACAGAGGTAATGGCCAAGCCGGTCGAGCAGCTGGAACAGGTGATCATCCGCTTCGCGGGTGACTCCGGCGACGGCATGCAGCTCACCGGAGGTCGCTTCGCCAGCGAGACCGCGCTTCTCGGGAACGACCTCTCGACGCTACCCGATTTCCCGGCGGAGATTCGCGCTCCGGCAGGGTCGCTCCCGGGCGTCTCCGGCTTCCAGATCCACTTCTCGGATCACGACATTCTCACACCCGGCGACGCGCCTAACGTCCTCGTCGTCATGAACCCCGCGGCGCTGCGCACGAACCTGAAGGACCTGCCGCCTGGAGGCACGCTGATCGTCGATACCGACGCCTTCACCGAGCGCAACCTGAAGAAGGCCGGCTATACGGCGAACCCGTTGGAAGACGAGTCGCTCGGCGACTACAACGTCCACGAGGTGCCTCTGACCTCGCTCACGCTCGAAGAGCTGAAGGAAGTCGACGTCACGAAGCGCGAGGCGGAGCGCTCGAAGAACATGTTCGCGCTCGGCCTCATGTCCTGGCTCTACACCCGTCCGACCCAGGGCACGATCGACTTCATCGAGTCGAAGTTCGCGAAGCGGCCGGAGATCGCCGAGGCGAACACGCGCGCGTTCAGGGCGGGCTACGCGTTCGGCGAGACGAGCGAGGGCTTCGTCACGCAGTACGAAGTCGCCCCGGCGGAGCTGGCGCCGGGCACGTACCGCAACGTCACGGGCAACCAGGCGCTCGGGCTGGGGCTCGTGGCGGCAAGCGTGCAGTCGAAGCTGCCGCTCTTCCTGAGCGCGTACCCGATCACGCCGGCATCCGACATCCTCCACGACCTCGCGCGTCACAAGAACTTCGGCGTGCGCACCTTCCAGGCCGAGGACGAGATCGCGGCTGTCGGTGCTGCCCTCGGCGCGAGCTTCGGCGGCGCGCTGGGGGTCTGCACGTCCAGCGGGCCGGGCGTGATCCTGAAGCAGGAGACGATCGGGCTCGCCGTAACGCTCGAGCTGCCGCTGCTCATCCTCGACATCCAGCGCGCCGGCCCTTCCACCGGAATGCCGACGAAGCCGGAGCAGGCCGATCTGCTGGCGGTCATGTTCGGCCGCAACGCCGAGTCGCCGGTGCCCGTGATCGCGGCCTCCACTCCCGGCGGCTGCTTCGACGCCGCGATCGAGGCGACGCGGATCGCGCTCAAATACAGGACACCCGTTTTTCTGCTCTCCGACGCATACCTCGCGAACGGCTCCGAGCCCTGGTTGTTGCCCGACGTCGGCTCGCTGCCGGACATCTCTGTCGAGTTCGCCGAGCAGCCGAACGTGGACGGCGGATTCATGCCCTACCTGCGCGACCCCGAGACGCTCGCGCGCGAATGGGCGATTCCGGGGACGCCCGGGCTCGAGCACCGGATCGGCGGGCTCGAGAAGGAGGACGTGACCGGCAACGTCTCCTACGACCCCGACAACCACGACCACATGGTCCGCCTGCGGGCGCAGAAAGTGGCCGGGATCGCGGCCGACATCCCCGAGCTCGAGGTGGACGACCCGGACGGGGCATCGCTGCTCGTGCTCGGCTGGGGCGGGACGTACGGCCCGATTCAGTCGGCGTGCAGGAGGCTGCGCAAGACAGGCAGGAACGTCGCCCACGCGCACCTCACGCACCTGAACCCGTTCCCGCGAAACCTCGGCGACGTGCTGCGCAGCTACGACCAGGTGCTCGTGCCCGAGATGAATCTCGGGCAGCTGTTGAAGCTCGTGCGCGCCGAGTTCCTCGTGGACGCGGTCGGCTACAACAAGGTACGCGGGCTGCCGTTTCGCTCGGACGAGCTCGCCGAGGCGATCGAGGCGATGCTGTGAGCTCGAGGACCGACCGATTTCTCTTTGCGAGCGGCGACGGGGTGGGCGCGCTCTGGTGGGCGACCGTCGCCTTCATCCTCGGTTTTGCCGGAATCCTTGGCCTGATCAAGGGCGCCTGGTGGGCGGCGTTTCTGCTCGTGCCCGCCTTCTTGCTCGCGTACCAGGCCTCACGCTCGTTCAACAGGGGCGAGCGGTGAGCCGAGGCCGCTTCCCGTTCGCGACCCTGATGGCGGTCGTCGCCGGCGTGGTGCTGATCGTGTCCGGCGAGGTCTTGTGGGCCATCGTCTTCTTCGTAGTTGCGGCAGTGTTCGCTGCCACGACCCTGAGGAGCGCCAGGTGAGCGAAAACGGCGGAAGCGGCAAGCTGGTCCAGCTGACCGCGAAGGACTTCAAGTCCGACCAGGAGGTGCGCTGGTGCCCGGGGTGCGGCGACTACGCGATCCTCGCCGCGATGCAGGGCTTCATGCCGGAGCTCGGCATCCCGCGCGAGCGGATCGTGTTCATCTCCGGGATCGGCTGCGCCGCGCGCTTCCCGTACTACATGCAGACGTACGGGATGCACTCGATCCACGGACGCGCACCGGCGATCGCGACCGGCCTCTCCACGTCCCGCCCGGACCTGTCCGTCTGGGTCGTGACCGGCGACGGCGACGCGCTCTCGATCGGCGGCAACCACCTGATCCACGTGCTGCGCCGCAACGTGAACGTGAAGATCCTGCTCTTCAACAATCAGATCTACGGGCTGACGAAGGGGCAGTACTCGCCGACGAGCCCGCTCGGGACGAAGAACAAGTCGACGCCGATGGGCTCGCTCGACTGGCCGTTCAACCCGGTCTCGATCGCGCTGGGCGCCGAGGCGAGCTTCGTCGGGCGCTCGATCGACACCGACAAGAAGCACCTGACCGAGGTGCTGCGCCGCGCGGCGAACCACAAGGGCTCGGCGCTCGTCGAGATCTACCAGAACTGCAACGTCTACAACGACGGCGCCTTCGACGCGGTCAAGGAGCAGACCGAGAACCAAATCCGCCTCGAACACGGGAAGCCGATCCGTTTCGGCACCGAGGACGAGCGAGGCGTCAAGCTGCGCCCGGACGGCTCGTGCGAGCTCGTCGACGTGGCCGAAGTGGGCGAGGAGTCCCTGCTCGTCCACGACGAGCACCACGAGGCCGCGAGCCTCGCGTTCTCGCTGTCGCGGATCTCACACACCCCACACGGCCCGACCCCGATCGGAGTCTTCCGGGACATCGAGCGCCCCGTCTACGACGAGCTCATGGCCGAGCAGCTCGAGACGAGCAGGGCCGAGCACGGCGAGGGCAACCTCCAGGCGCTGCTACAAGCGGGTGATACGTGGGATATCTAAAAACACGCAAATTGCGTATTTTTTAGTTGGGCTTGGGGTTAAGTTTTTCTGTCCGACAGCCGTCTTACACTATAGGTAGAAGGTACAAGTACCGAAGTACCGGAAGGAGCACAATATGGCGACTGCGGAGTCTCCACTCAAGGTCTCAGGAAGCACTAAGGAGAAGGTCCGGTTGGCTGCCGCGATGCTGAATATCAAGCAATCACATTTTGTAGACATGGCCGTAGAGGAAGCAATTGAACGTCGAGCTGCCGAATTCGCCGAAGGCGTTCGGCGCGCAGAGGCGGCATTGCTGCGTGGCGAGATCGACGCCATCGCGTTTGCGCTTGATGAAGATGTCGAGGCGGTCAAGCGCGTGGCGGGCAAGCGAGAATGAGAACTCGCGTCTCAGGGCCTTCGGGCTCTGACTCCTAGTCGCGCTATCTCAAACCACTCAAGTTTGCGCGTAGGCCAGTCGCGTGTGTCTTCCCATTCCGCCTCCTGGGCTGCCTTCACAAAGGCTGCGAACACCAGCTGCTGCATACGTTCTGAGAGGTACTCTCCGCTCTCGTCCTGCGCAAGAACAGAGAGCCAGATCTCTTCGAGATCGTCTGACCGCACGAAATAAAGAATCACGCGAATTCGCCCGGCGAGTGTGCATGGCCGCTCTTGGCTCTCGAACTGCTGGGCGTCCGCAAGACATCTCGGCGCTTCCTCTGCGAGGGCTCTGAGTTCGCGACCGGCCTGTTCAACCCGGATTCGTAGTTCGTCATCTTGAGAGGGAAATAGCTTCCCAGCCTTGTTCAGCGCGTCCACGGCTACGAAGAAATCGGCGGGATCGCCTTCCTTTCGAATTGCAGCCGCACATACCCAGACAATGTCGGCGCTTTGGTCCCAAGTCGCAACTCTGAGGCGACCGTGTGTGAACCGGTACACCAAGCGTTCAGAGACCGACTCGATCCTCTTCTGGTTAGACGGGTGGCTGGGCGATAGCGATCTGGACTTCTTCAGCACAGGATCGTCTAGTTCGCCGATGTCAATCTCTGGCGGCGGCAACTCGATACCCAAGTCCTCGGTCAAACAGCGAATCGTCGGGCGGGTTTCACGATGAGATGCCTCCAACACCAAGGATCTTGACAAAAGTTGCTCAAGGGACGAGCACAAGCCGGCCCCCTCAGCCACAGGGGCGAGGGTGTGCATTTATGAGTGGCCAGAGTTCGCCCTGCGTCGCGAGGAACTACGGCGCGGCGTTGCCCCAGGCCGCCTGAGTGCCGGCGACACCTGGACGATCTAGGTCCGTTGGCCTGCTAGCCGTCGCTCAAGCTGATGCAGCCGCTCGGTGATCTCTCGGAGCTCGCCGAGGACTTCAACCTCAGCCTGCTCGACTTCCCCAGTGATCTCTTCCTGCGACTCCTCGATCCGCGTGGCCAGGAAGCGCTCAGCGACCGCGCCCGTCAGCACGGCGATGAACCCGATGCCGACGACCATCAGAGCCATGCCGAGGATGCGCCCGAGCGTAGTCACCGGGAACTCGTCCCCGTAGCCCACAGTTGTCATTGTCGAGACAGCCCACCACACACCGTCCCACGTCGATGCGCCCTCCTCAATCGCCGCATACGCTGCGCCTGAGGTGAGTGCCGAAAGTACTGCCAGAACCGCTGCCCATCGCACGCCTTCGAGAGAGAACATCCGCCGCGCGAGCTTGGCGATGCGGAGGAGCCGGAGCAGGCGTAGTAGCCTCAGGACACGCGCGGCCTGCAGGCTCGACGGCAGGAACGGAGGCGTGAGCAGGACGACGGCGACCTCTAGCGGGTGCGCTCGAACCCACGCCCACCGGTCACGCACGACCGCGAGCATCACCGCCAACTCGACTGCGAAGGCCACCCAGATCGCCCAATTCAAGATGCCCGCGACCGTCCGCCACGGTTCCCGCACGTCGGACTGCTCGACCACGATCACAGGAATGACGAGCAGCGCCGCAATGAGTATGGGCACTTCGAACGCGCGCTCGACTCGCGAGCTTCTTTCATCCATGGGGACTCTTTCGGCGGACGCGCGCGCTTTCCGCCCTGGGAGTCGCCTTCTAGCATGCTGCTTGTCTGACCGAGCGCTTAGCGCTTACGTCTGAGGATGTAGCTCAGCCCCGTCCCCAGCAGCGATACGGAAGCGGTGAGGCCACGGCGTCCGAGAGTTATCCCCGCGCGGCGCCCGCCGAAACGGACGCCGCTGAGGCCCCGCTTGCCAACATTGAGCCTGACGCCAGGAAGGATGCTCTTGCGTTTCTGAAACCTGAAGCCCACGGACGGAGCCTAGCGAGGGGTGAGGGGACGGCTCATCCGCGCCTGACGGTGGCGAAGGTCGCCTGGTGGAACAGCCCACCGGACGGTTCCGTTGCGAGCGAGAACACGGGCACAGCACGGCCCCGCACCCACGAGACCGAGAAGTAGTCGCCCAGCATCGGTCCGAGTGATGTGTCCGCGAGCCAGTTCAGAGGCATCGACACAGCATTCAGTTGCTGAGGGGGCGTCCACGTGGTGCCGCCGTCGCTCGATGTGATGAGGTCGACATCGGTGGCGAGACAGACGCCGACGGGATTGCAGACGTCCGGCGGCCTCAGCGAGTAGTAGAGCACTGCGACGCGAGCCGTCCTGCCGGCAGTCGCGGGATCGACGGCGAGCGCGGGCAGGACGTAGTCGAGGGAGCTCTCGGTCCCACCAGTTGGAATTCCCACCGGCTCGGTCCAGGTGATGCCGTTTCGCGACTGAGCCAGCACGATGTCTTCCTCGCACTGCTCACAGTTGCTCCACGTGACATAGACCGTCCCCTGGGCGTCGGCGTCGACGGACGTGAAGGGTGGCGCTCTCAGCCAGCTCGAGCCCGCGTCGAGGAGCGGGGCAACCTGAACAGGCGGGCCGAAACTCGCCCCTCCGTTGGTCGAGCGAGTGGCAGCGATCTCGTTACCAAGCGGGGAGGTCGCGCCGAAGACCGAGTAGACGAGCACGAGGTTTCCGTTCGGGCGAGCGATCGGTTGCAGCCCGTTGACGCCGGCGTCAGGCCGGCGGGGATCGAAAGTTGCCGGCGCAGACCAGGTGCGGCCTCCGTCGGTCGAGCGCCGAGTTTCGATCAGGTCCTCGGCGAAGTTCATGTACGAGATGTAGCACCGTCCCCGGAAGCGGCTCGTGCGCCAGTTGTCGCAGGTGATCCACTCCTTGTCGTACTGGCCGTCGGGGTCTCTGGCAGCGCGCACGGGCAGGTTCCAGCTCAACCCATCGCGTGAACGGCTGACCAGTACGCCGTCGTGGTCAAGCGATGCAACGAGCCACCACCGGTGGGCTGCGTCATAGACGACCACCGGGTCGCTGACAGCGAAGGACGAGCCCGGCGGTGTCGAGAAGTACGAGAGGCCGGGGAGGACGCCCGAGCGCCATGTGCGCCCGCCGTTGCGCGACGTCGCGAAGCCGATGTTCGCGGCCCCGCCGTCGAGGAAGCGACCGGACTGGAAGACGGTGACGATCGTGGAGCCGAACGAGTGGCTGTCGGGCTCCACCTGCGTCTCGTGCTGCGCTTCGCTCTCCCGGTCGGAGTCGCGTGAGAGTTGGCGGCTGACCACCTCGCAGTCGGCCCGAACGATGTCGGCGAGGTCGGCGTTGACGATGTCTCGGCCGCCTCCGCACTGAACCGTGTCGGCGCGCCCGTCTCCGCTCGTGGTGAGCCAGTCGGCTCCCGCGCCACCCCACAGACGGTCGCGGCCGGGCCCTCCGTCGAGGAGGTCGCGCGCGCCACGGCCCCTGAGGATGTCGTCGCCGGCCCGCCCGTACAGCTCGTCGGCCCGCGCGGTCCCGCTCAGCCGGTCCGAGCCCTGGGTTCCGTGGAAGATCGCGCCGCCTGCGGCCTGGATCACGGTCAACCCCATCACTACGAGGAGCCCCGCGATCAGATGTCGTCGCATGCGGCACCCAGCCTACGGGTGCGCGGCGTTTTCGTCGAACGCCTATGGAGCCGACTTGCCCAGGCCTCCCGAGTGAAGCGTCGCGATCAGCTGCTCGACGTCCTTGACCTCGAGCAGTCGCCTCTGGTGCTCGTACTGAGCCCTGCGGGCGTCTGCTCGCCGGCGCTCGGGGGTCTTGCCGTCGCCGAGATCCAGCACGTAGGGCTCTTCAGGGGCACGGTGTCTTCGTAGTCGGAGCACGTGAACCTCCGTGTGCTCACGGCGTGACCGCACCGCCTGGGGATTACCTGTCAGTACGCAGTATCGGACAATCGGGCTCGCCTCGGCATCCCTTGCCTAAGTGAACAATCCGGCGACTTCACCGATCGCGCCCGTGCTCGCCGCGGCGAGAAGTGCGAACGCGGCCAGGCAGGCGAGCGTGATGACGGTCAGCACCGTCGCGTACTCGGCCATCGTCTGTGCTTCTTCGCGCGCGAGCAGGCTGTAGAGCTTCCGCATCGGTGCAGACCTCCTGGACGGATCGGCGCAGTCGCTGCACCGAAGGATGGGGTCCGAGGAATCGTCCAACCGAGACTCAGACCCGATCCCCCGCGGCAGGGATTCGTTCCCGTGAACGAGCTAGCGGCGCGGCTGGAGTGAGTCCGAGCCGCGCCGCCCTGTACGTCGGTGCGCGTTATGTGATGTAGCCGGCGACGCGGGTCATGGCGGCAACAATGTTCCCGGAGAGCAGGGCCAGAGCGCCGAAGACCGCGATCGTGATGACTGCCAGAACGACGCCGTACTCGGCCATCGTCTGTCCATCTTCACGTGCGAGCCAGTGGTAGAGCTTCTGCATGAGAGCAGACCTCCATGGGTGGATCGGCACGGCCGCTGCACCGACGATTGGTGTTGTTGCGATCTATCGTCCGCGGAACGGGTCAGCTCATCCCTTGATAGAGCGTTTCTGCCGGGAAGCGACGAAACCCCGCCCCAGGAACGACGAAGCCCGCCTCTGCGGGGCGGGCTTCGCGGGGAGCGAGGCATGGGGAGGGGAAGCTCTAGTCGTCCTTCTGGGTCGTCGAGACCGTTCGGACTACCTCGCAATTGACGTGTGTGTCCTGCTCGTTTGCGTTCAGCCAGACGACGTCATGTCCTGGCCCGCAGTCGAGCATGTCGACCTGGTTGTCACGCGCGAGCGCGTGGAGGACGTCGTTTCCGTCGCCTCCGCTCTCGACGTCGACGCCGCGCCCGACGAAGAGCCGGTCATTGCCGAGGCCGCCGTCGACGTTGTCGTCTCCGGAGCGGCCGCGGATGCGGTCGTTGCCGTCGGAGCCGTTGAGGACGTCATTGCCGGGGCCGCCGATGATGCGGTCGTTCCCCGTCCCGCCGTCGACGACATCGTCGCCCCAGCCGGCGAAGATCCGATCGTTCCCGCCAAGGCCGCTGACGGCGTCGTTTCCGCCCTTAGCGAGGATCAGATCGCGGGACGGCGTTCCGGTCAGGACATCGGGGCCGTGTGTGCCCCGGATTACGGTGATGTGCCGAGCCGCTGCCGCGCTGACGATTACGAGCGCGAGCAGGGCCACGAGTGTGAGGAATCGGAGCTTGTTCATGGCTTACAGTGAAAACCCCGCCCGTGACCAGGGAATGTTCGATCCGAAAGAATTCCGTAAGGATTGGCCGGCGGCCGCTAGTCGGAGCGGTAATCCCAGCGCCAGGCGATCAGGCTGCGCTCAGCTCGATGACCCGCTCGTCGCGAGCGTTCCGGTAGTCGGGGCCGAGCGCGTCGGTGAGCTTGCGCTCGAGCTCGCCGCTCGCGGCCAGTTCCTCGACGATGTCCGCGCCGCCGACGAGCTCGCCCTTGACGAATACCTGCGGGATCGTCGGCCAGCCGGAGAGCGCCGAGAGCTCCTGCCGGAAGCGGGGGTCGGGGAGGATGTCGATCGTGGTCACGGGCGCCCCGGCCGCACGCAAGGCCGCGAGCGCGCGCTGGGAGTTGCCGCAGGCGGCGAAGCTCGGCGTTCCCTTCATGAAGAGGGTCACTGGCTCGGTCTCGATGATCTCGCTGATCTGGTCGCGAAGGCTCAAGGGGTTCCTTTCGTCTTGATACGGAGCTCGTGGATGGAGCCGTCGGCCAGTGGTGCGGCGAGGGCGTCGTAGACGAGCTTGTGCTGGTCGACGAGGGAGAGTCCCTCGAAGCGCGGGCTCGCGAGTGTCACCTGGAAGTGGTCGCCGCCGCCGGTCCGGTCGACGACCGAGAGCTCGGTCGCCTCGGGGAACGCGCTCTTGAGAAGCGCTTGCAGCGGTTCGCTGACCATCCGGCGAATGGTATCTGCGGCTCCCCTCGCCCTTGCCGGCGGAAAGTGGTAGGACCGGATGGTCAGGGGGGAGTTAGGAGGAGGGAAATGAGGAAGCTGGCACTGCTCGTCGGTATCGCGTGCGTGGCGCTCGGCGGGCTCGCAGGGGGAGGCAGCGCGACGCTTACGGTCGGGACGCCCGTCATGACCGGGCTGCACAACCCGCGCGGGCTCGCGTTCGATCAGCGCGGATACCTCTACGTTGCGGAGGCAGGACTCGGCGGAGCCGCGCCCTGCGCTCTCTTCTCGGACGGACTGACGAGGTGCTACGGGCCGACCGGAAGCGTCTCGCGCCTCCGGAACGGCGTGCAGGAATACGTCGCGACAGGACTTCCGTCGAACGCCCCGCCGCCTTTCGGCGGCGCTGCGGCACTCGGGCCGCACGATCTCTCGTTCCAGGGCAACAAGGCGTACCTGACGATCGGTCTCGGCGCCGACCCGACCGATCCCACGATCGCTCCGTTCCGGGCGCTCGGCATGGGCCGCCTGGTGAAGGTCCACCCGGATGCCCGTAACGGAGATCACTGGAGCTTCGAGACGGACATCGCGGCCTACGAGGCGGCGAACAATCCGGACGGGTTCGTCCCGGATAGCAATCCCTACGGCATCCTGAATCGGAGCGGTCATCGGGTGGTGACCGATGCCGGCGGCAACGACCTGCTCGAGGTCCACGGCAACCATGTCTCGCTGCTCGCCGTCTTCCCGGCGCGTCCGGGACGAAGCACGGACTCGGTGCCGACAACCGTGGCGCGGGGGCCTGACGGCGCCTACTACGTCGGTGAGCTGACCGGCGGGCCTTTCACGCCAAACATCGCGCGTGTCTACCGAGTCGCAAACGGCACGGCAACGCCGTACGGCCCGACGTGGAACTGGATCATCGACATCGCGTGGGGACCGGACGGCCGACTGTACGTGCTCGAGTTCGGCCACCCGCCGGACGGCACCGGAAGCGCGTTGTACAGGCTCGAGGCGAACGGATCGAAGACGGCTGTCGTAACGGGCTTGGAGGCAGCCGGTGGATTCGTCTTCGGGCCGGCCGGCTCCATCTACATCTCGAACCAGAGCACGAGCCCGGCAGGGGAGGTATTGCGGTTCCCCTAAGCAGGACCTAGCGTTTCGAGCTTCTAATCGCGTCCGTACGTCCGCGTCCTCCGCCGAGTGCGGAGGCGCGGACGGCGACGCGGTGGGACCAACGAGACGCCCTTCGCGCGGGCGCGAAGGGCGTCCTCGACAGCTGACCGCACGACGCGCGGGGGTCGAGGGAAGCCGAACGCATCGAGGAGCACGTCATCCATCAGCGCGTAGATCGCCGTTGCCCCGAATCGCTTCGGCAGCCCCGGGAACCACGCCAGGAACATGTCGCGCGTCGCAAGACCGACTCGGCCGGCCTCTATGGTGCGCCGGAAGTTCGCCCGCTCATACTCCTCGTTGAAGCGCTCGAAGTCGCTGTAGCTCCCGGGAATGTCCCTGATTGCCATTCGACGCCCGACCTCGCGCCAATATTCGAAGGTCGCCAGCTTCTCCGTCTCGATCAACGGGCGCCACCCGAACCTGGCATTCCACCGGATCGGCTCGAACACGAACGACGAGAGCACGTAGAGGAAGTCCTCGTTCGAGATCTGAAAGCGACCGTGGATCCGGTTCATCTGCCGAACGGCGCTCTTGCCCTCCTCGCTGTCGTAGCCCGCCTCAACGATCGTCGAGAGGATCAGGTCGGTGTCGTCGTAACGCTTCTGAGCCGCGCGGCCGGACTCGCCCGTCGAGTCGAGCAGCGCGGAGATCGACGGCGAGGCGAAGGTTCGGAAGAGAGCAAGCTCGAGCGAGCGCGTCGTGTCCCACGGGAATTCGAAGCACGTGTCGAGGTAGACGATGCGCCGATGGTCCGCGACGGGATCGAGCGTCCGAATCTCGCGCAGGTGGGCCGATTCGCGCACCACGCGGAAGATACTCAGCCTTGGAGGATTAGACTCGCGGCCGAGGAGGGATCAAACCTTTGATGTTTCGACGCCGGCGACAGGTGACCGAAGGGACCGCTGCGCTCCCACCCCGGGGCCGGTACGTGCAAGAGGAGGTCGTCACCCCGCCTCCCAGGCGGCCGCTCATCTGGCCGTGGCTCGTGCTGTTGCTGGCGCTCGTCGTCACCGGAATCGCCGCCGCGTACCTCCTCACTCGCGACGAAGGGAGCTCGGCGACGCAGACGACGGTGCCCGACGTGGTGGGCCTGAGCACCACGGCCGCGACGGAGAGGCTGGCCCAGCGGGGCTACTCGGCGGTCGTCCGAGGACGGGTGAGCAGCGAGCCACTGGGATCCGTGCTTTCCCAGACGCCGCCCGCCGGCGAGGAGCTCGATCCCGGAAGCACGGTGACTATCGTCGTCGCCCGCGGGCCTTCGACGGTCGACGTGCCGAACGTCGTCGGCCTGCCTGTCGACCAGGGACTCGTGCGCCTTCGCTCCGCGAACCTGAAGGGGCGAAGCGTCAAGATCGACTCCTCCCAGCCGAAGGATCGTGTCGTCGGTCAGACACCGGCCGGTGGCGGTCAGGCGAACCGGGGCTCCACAGTGGTCCTCAGGGTCTCGAAGGGCCAGAGCTTCGTCACAGTCCCCTCGGTGAGGGGCGTAACCGAGGCGGCGGCCACTGCGACTCTCAGCCGGCTCGGGTTCCGCCTGAGCGTGTCCCGGATCCAAGGCACGCAGCCGAAGGGGATCGTGATCTCTCAGGAGCCGGCTCCCGGCACCAGAGCGCCGAAGGGGTCGGTCGTCGGGCTAAACGTCTCGATCGGCTCCACTTCGGCGACGGGCGGCGTCGCCGTGCCGCAAGTCGTGGGCCTCAGCCAGGCGGATGCCGTCGACGCCATCGAGGAGGTCGGTCTCAAGGTCGACTCGTTCCCGGTGGCTTCGCGCAGGCCGCGAGGAAGCGTCGTTTCGCAACTGCCCGTTGGCGAAACGAAGGTCCCGCCGCGCTCACAGGTGCGAATCAACATCTCGCTAGGCCCTGGCCCGCGGCCTCAGCGCGCGGTCCCTGACGTCACCGGCCAGGCAGAGGCTGAGGCAAGGCGCGCACTCGCCCGGGCGGGCTTCACGGTGCGAACCGTCGACCAGCCGACGGCGGATCCAGCAGAGAACGGCATCGTCGTCAAGCAGTCGCCTGCCGGCGGCGAGCAGGCTCCGGCTGGATCGCAGATCACGATCTCCGTCGGTCGCCTTCCCTCTCCCACCGACTAGCGAGCTTCCTGCAAGCTACGGGCGTGAACCGCACCGCCTGGATCGCACTCTCGGCCGCAGTCGTCGCGCTGGGGGCCGTTGGCGCCCTCGTCCTCGTGCTCGCTGGCAGAGTCGAGCCCACGACCCCGGTCGCCGACACGCCAAGCTCGCCGAGCCAGTCCTTCTCCCTGCCGCTGACCCAGGATTCCTCCGCGCTGACGCTCGGAAAGCACGACGGCAACGTTCTCGTGGGGCTCGCCGCCCGGCCCGGCGGGCCGCTGGAGGTGGCGGCGCTTCGTGCGGAGACGCCGATTGCGACGAGCGCGCTCCGGATCGAGATCGAAGGGCAGCCGGTCGAGGCTCGGGCGTGCGGGGTCGGCTGCTCTCGAGTCCGGGCTGCCGTTCTCGACGGCTCACCGAGACGACTCACCGTGAACGCAGGCTCCGCGACTGTCTCCTTCGCGCTCCCCGCCCGGCTGCCGCCGAGCGGCACCGCAGTCTTCAGCAGGGCGCAGAAGACGATGGACGCTCTCAGCTCGTTCCGGTTCACCGAGCAGCTGAGCTCGGGCAGTGGCGGGCTCAGGACAGAGTTCGACGTCCGGGCCCCGAACCGCCTTCGTTTCCGAACCGCTAACGACTTCCGCTCCGTGATCATCGGCCGGACCCGGTGGGACTACCTCGACGGGCGCTGGGAGCGTGCGCTGTTCCCGGGTTTGAAGGTGGCGCAGATGCTGATGTGGTACCAGGCCAGGCATCCGCGCGTCGTCGGCCGCCGAGCGAACGGGATCACCGAGCTCGCGGCCTTCGGGCTCGAGCCGGTGCCGGCGTGGTTCCGGCTTTCGGTCGAGCCGTCAGGGCGCGTCGTCGAGGCGGAGATGACAGCGGCCAGCCACTTCATGCTCCACCGGTACAGCGACTTCAACGGCCGGTTCGCGATCGAGCCGCCGAAATGACGCACTCGCGCGACCACTCCTACCGAGCCGGCAGTCGGCGTGCGCTCCGGCTCG
Organism: uncultured Gaiellales bacterium; assembly: GCA_964591295.1. Lineage (GTDB taxonomy): Bacteria > Actinomycetota > Thermoleophilia > Gaiellales > Gaiellaceae > VAXT01. The sequence goes on from CAZQAG010000010.1 coordinate 34,016, forward strand.
TCCTTGTCCTGACCGTCGCCTACACCGGGGTCGAGATCGTCGGCGGGATCCTGACCGGCAGCCTGGCGCTGCTGGCGGACGCGGGGCACATGCTGGGGGACTCCGCGGCACTCGCGCTCGCGCTCGGCGCCGCCTGGCTGGCGTCCCGGCCCGCGACCCCGGAGCGGAGCTTCGGCTTCCGCCGAGCCGAGATCCTCGCCGCTCTCGCAAACGGCCTCGCACTCGTCCTGATCGCGATCTGGGTGTTCGTCGAGGCGATCCGCCGGCTCGACGATCCGCCGGAGATCCTCGGCCGCTGGATGCTCCTCGTTGCGGTCATCGGGCTCGGCGTCAATGTTGCCGCGGCGGCGATCCTCGGGCGGACGGCGGAAGCGAACCTGAACGTGCAGGCGGCGCGCCGCCATGTCTTCGCCGACCTCGCCGGCTCGGTCGGGGTCGCAGTCGCGGCGCTCGTCGTCCTCACGACCGGGTGGCGGCAGGCGGATCCGATCGCCGGAATCGCGATCGCAGTCCTGATCCTCGCCAGCTCCTGGACGATCCTCCGCGACTCGGTGGCGATCCTGCTCGAGGCAACACCCGCGGGGATCGATGCGAAGGAGGTTGGTCGCCGGATGGCCCAGGCCGAGGGCGTGGTGGAAGTGCACGACCTCCACATCTGGACGATCACCTCGGGGTTTCCGGCCCTGTCCGCGCACGTGCTCGTCCGGCGGGGCGACGATTGCCATGCGCGCAGGCGCGAGCTACAGGAGCTTCTCGCCACGGAGTTCCAACTCGACCATACGACGCTCCAGGTCGAGCATGCCGGCGAGCGAGAAGGCCTGCAAATCACCCAATTACAGCGCGAAAACCACTAAGCAACGCGCCGTTTCAGAACGCTTTACCAGGGTACTCGCTAGAGGTTCGCCCATTCTCCATTCGCCCATTCTTCGGGGAGGTTGAAGTGAAACGGATGCTGTTGCTGTTCGGGCTGCTTGCGGTCGCCGCCACCGTCGGTGCGCCTGCGAGCGGAGGCCCGCCCAGTGAGCGCTACATCGTCGTGCTTGCCAATGGGGCACCGCTCGCTCCTGTGCTCGCGCAGCACACTGCGCTCGGGGCCAAGGTCGACCACACCTACAGTCACGCACTCAGGGGTTACTCGGCGACGCTATCTGCGGACGCGCTGACCGCCGTCCGCGCTGACTCCCGCGTTGCGTTCGTCTCGCCCGATCGCGCCGTTCGCGCGACCGCGCAGACGCTGCCGACCGGTACCAACCGCATCGACGGAGACCTGAGCAGCACGCTCTCCGGGAACGGAAGCGGCACGGTGAACGTGAACGTCGCTGTCCTCGACACCGGGATCGACAGCACCCATCCAGATCTGAACGTCGTCGGCGGCCGAGCCTGCGCGCCCGGGGCCGGCACCATGGACGGCCACGGCCACGGCTCCCACGTCTCGGGCACGATCGCGGCGAAGGACGACGCGAACGGAGTCGTCGGCATCGTTCCTGGGGCGCGCCTCTACGCGGTCAAGGTGCTGAACGACGCAGGGGTGGAGCTCACTTCGGACATCGTCTGCGGCATCGACTGGGTGACGTCGACGCGCACCGACGGAGATCCGAACAACAACATCGTTGTCGCCAACATGAGCCTCGGCGGCGGCGGCTCGGACGACGGCAACTGCGGGCGCTCGAATGCCGACGCTGAGCATCTGGCGATTTGCAACTCGACCGCGGCCGGGGTCACGTACGTCGTCGCGGCCGGAAACGACGGCGTCGACTACCGCTCGTCCACGCCTGCCGCGTACGACGAGGTGCTGACCGTGACGGCAGTCGCCGACTACAACGGGACGCCCGGTGGCGGCGGCGCGAGCACCTGCCGCAGCGGCACGGACGACCAGTACGCGAGCTTCAGCAACTTCGCGACGCTCGCGGCCGATCAGAACCACACGATCGCGGCGCCAGGGGTCTGCATCTACTCGACGTACATGCTCGGCCTGTTACAGCACGCTCTCGGGCACGAGCATGGCCTCGCCCAACATGGCCGGCACGGCGGCGCTCTGCATCTCGACCGGAGCCTGCACCGGAACCCCGGCGCAGATCATCGCCAAGCTGCGAGGCGACGCGCAGGCTTACAACCAGGCCAATTCTGGTTACGGCTTCAACGGCGACCCGGGCCGCCCCGTCGGCGGCCGCTACTACGGCTACCTGACGCGAGCCGCCGCGTACTAGCCGGACCTTGATCCGATCTCGAGGGGGCCCTCTTCGCGGGCCTCCTCGGCTATCCGGCTCCGCTAGTCGTCGTCGCGGCGAGAACGCCGTTGATGGCTGGCGGAGGCCAGGGCCTCGAGCCCGGCGAGGAACCCGGTCGGCACCGGTGGCGGCTCCTTGCGCCGCGCCAGCTCCGCCTGTTCTTCGGCCAGGGTGCGCTCGCGCGCTGCAACGTCGGCGGTCGCTTGTCGCACCCGCTCGGCCTCGTCCTTCCGGCTCTGCTCGGCGGCCTCGGCCGCTTGCTCGCGACTGACGAGCTCGGCTGACCGGGTCTCGAAGTCGGCCTCCGCCTCGGCGATTGCACGCTCGCGCGCCTCGATCGTCCGAATCGCCTCGGCTGCGGCCTGCTGCTCCTGCTCGACATCGGCCTGGAGGCGCGTCAGCGTGCGCTGGATCTCCTCGAGCGTCTTCGTCCGCTCGTCGAGCTCCGCCTTACGCTCTGCGATGCGCTCCTCGACGCCCTCGACCGCGGCCGCCCGCTTCTGGATGTCTCGCTCGCGCGCGGAGAGGGCTGTCGAGAGGTACTCGGGGTCGGGAGCCGAGGAAGGGGCTCGGAGGCTCAGGCCCCGCTTGCGCCGAAGCTTGCGCTCGCGCTGCTCGACGTCGGACTGCGTCGAGTCGAGCGACACCTCGCGCTCCTTGACCCGGCGCTCCCGCTTCTCGAGCAGGCGCTCCTGCTGTGTGGCCGCCTCGGATGCGGCGGCCACGGCGCGCTCCCGCTCGTCGAGCTCCCGGGCGAGTCCTGCGAGCTCCTCTGAACGGCTCTCGGTGGCCCGCAGAGTCTCGTCGAAAGCCGCGCTCCGAGCCTCGAGGGCTTCCTCGCGGCTCGAGATGTCCCGTGCTCGCTCTTCGAGCTGCTCGTCCTCATCGCTGCGGCGGTCCTCCGCGTCGGAGACCTCCTTCAGGCGGCCGTCGAGGTCGGCCAGCAGGCCTTCGCGGCCTTCGAGATCGCCGAAGCGCGCTTCGAGCTCCGCCGCTCTGGCGGCAACGGCCTCACCCTCGGTCGAGATCTCCCCGCGCAGCCGGAGCAGGTCGGACTCACGCTCCCGCACGGCCGCGGAGCTTTCGTCGAGCTGCCTGCGGACCGCGGTCGCGTCGGCCTCGGCTTTCGCCAGCTCCTCCGAGCGGCGCTCGAGATCGACCGCCTGCTCGTCGAGGCTTTGCATGAGCGCGTCGGCTCGAGCCCCTCGCTCCTCGACCTCTGCCGCTCGCGCATCGAGCTCCGTCCCTCGTGCGTCTAGCTCGTTTCGGGCCCTATCTAGCTCCTTTCGGCGCTTCTCGACATCGCGCCCGAGACCGTCGAGCTCAGCTTGCCGCGTGTTGAGCTTCTCGTCGCGTTGTGCCAGCGTCTGCTCGGCCGCCGCGAGCTTGGCGGCGCGCTTCTCGAGCTTCGGTCCGTCGTCGGTTCGCTCCGCGACCTTCGCCTTGATCGGCGCGAACCAGTGACGCTCGGCACGAAGCAGGCGAATTCGGCGGGCGAGGCGTCGCTCCCGGAGCTCGAGCTTCCGCCGCTCTCGGCCGAGCTCGCGCTCCCGCAGCTCGATCGCCTGCGCTCGTTCGCGCAGAGCCAGCTTCAGCGCCTCGAGCTCCTGGTTGGGCTCGACGGGGCGCTGCCGCTCTTCCTGCTTCCGCTCGAGCACCCGCTTAGCCACCGAGGGCCCGACCCTACACGGTCTAGGCGAATTCGAGAGAGGGGACTAAGATCGAGCGACCGTGGGGCAGCGAGGGCGGAGGGGAGCAGGCAGTGCGGTCGCTGCAGTCGCCGCGGCCCTCGGCCTGCTGCTCGTGGCGGGCGGCTCCGCCGGCACCGTCCTCGCGACCCCGATCAGCAGCGACCCCTACACGAACCCGGATAGCCAGCACGCGACCCAGCTCGAGCCCGACTCGTTCGCCTTCGGGGACACGATCGTCGCGTCGTTCCAGACGGGCCGGTTCTTCGACGGGGGCGCCAGCAACCTCGGCTGGGCGACCTCGACCGACTCGGGGAGGCACTGGACGACCGGCATGCTGCCGGGCACGACGATCCACGCGGGCGGTCCGTGGGCGCGGATCAGCGACCCGGCCGTCGCATACGACGCGGAGCACGACGTGTGGATGATCTCGGGCCTCGCTATCGGGTCCGCTTCGTCGCCGCTCGGGTCCCCGCGCGCCATCCTCACGAGCCGCTCGACCGACGGCGGGCTCACCTGGCAGAACCCGGTCACCGTGTCGCTCAGCTCGAGCACATACGACAAGAACTGGATCGCTTGCGACAACTGGGTGTCAAGCCCGCACTACGGGAACTGCTACACGGAGTGGGACGACAACGGGCAGGGCAACCTCCTGCTGATGAGCACCTCGACCGACGGCGGCCTCACGTGGGGCCCGGCCCTCAGCCCCGCGGGAAGCCCATCCGGCCTCGGCGGCCAGCCCATCGTCCTGCCGAACGGAACCGTCGTCGTGCCGTATAGCGCGAACTACAGCTCGATCCGCGCGTTCCGCTCGACGAACGGTGGTGCGACGTGGACGAGTGCAGTGCTGGTCGCGAGCCAATCCAGGCACAACGTTGCCGCCAACCTTCGCGATCCTCCGCTCCCGTCGGCCGAGGTCGACGGATCGGGGCGGGTGTACGTCGTCTGGCACGACTGTCGCTTCCGGTCCGGTTGCCCCGCGAACGACATCGTCATGAGCACCTCGACGGATGGTGTCGCCTGGTCGCCCGTTACGCGCATTCCGATCGATCCGATATCAAGCGGCGTCGACCACTTCATTCCGGGAATCGGCGCGGACACGTCCACGCTCGGCAGCGACGCGCATCTCGCGCTGACGTACTACTACTACCCGGTGAGCAGCTGCAATCTGAGCACGTGCCAGCTCATCGCCGGCTTCGTCTCGTCGCTCGACGGCGGCGCAACCTGGACGCCGCCGACGCCGCTCACCGGCCCGATGAACGTGTCGTGGATAGCGGAGACGAGCCAGGGCCGCATGGTCGGCGACTACGTCTCGACGTCGTTCACCGGTGACGGGAAGGCGCATCCCATCTTCGCGATCGCCAAGGCGCCGACAGGCAGTGTGTTCTCGGAGCGCGCCGCGGCCGCCGCATTCGACATCACGGCGCCCCAGGTTTCCTCGAGGGTGCTTGCAGGCAAGGAGCCCGTCTATCGAGGCGTCAGTCGGCCCGACGGCCAGAAAGCGCCTAGCGCGAACTAGAGGTCCCGGGCCACGGGCCCGGGACTCGCGCAAAGTAACTTCGCACTTTGCGCGACTAAAAGACACACATCCCGAGGAACGACGCCCCGACGGGCTCGCCCATGCCACGGTCGAGCTAGGGGCCCCCGAGGATCTCCTACGCCCGGCCAATTACTACGACTAGGCGAAGCGCGCGCGAAGGGCTAACATCGGGCGACTGTGGGGGAGAGAGGGCTGAGGGGAATCAGGACCTGGGCCGCTGTCGTGGCAGTGGGCGTTGGGCTGCTCGTCGTAGCGACCGGCGCCGCTCAGAGCGTCATCGCGACCCCGATCAGCATCGACATCTACACGAACTCGGGCCCCCAGCACAAGACGCAGGTCGAGCCCGACTCATACGCGCATGGCTCGACGATCGTGGCCGTCACGCAGTCAGGGCGGTACGTCAACGGGGGAGGCGCGAGCAACAACATGTGGGCCACCTCGCAGAACGGCGGACAGACCTGGACGACGGGTGGCTTCCCCGGCACGACGGTGAATCAGGGAGGCCCGTGGCCGAGGATCAGCGATCCGGCCATCGCCTACGACCCCGAGCACCAGGTCTGGCTAGCTCTGGGCCTCGGAATCGACTCGGGCGGGAACGGCCACATCCTGCTCGTCAACCGCTCTGTTGACGGCGGCCTTACGTGGTCGAACCCCGTCAACGCCGGCGAGGCGCCGGGAACCTTCTGGGACAAGACCTGGATCGTCTGCGACACCTGGGCCTCGAGCCCCTTCTACGGCAACTGCTACATCCAGTACGACGACTTCAGCGCCGGCAACACCATGAGGATGGTCACGTCGACTGACGGCGGCCTCACGTGGGGCCCCATTCGCACACCGTCCGGCTCTCCATCTGGCCTCGGAGGCCAGCCTGTCGTCCAGCTCAACGGAAACGTCGTCGTTCCCTACTCGGCCAACGGCAGCGCAACGCGCTCGTTCCGGTCGACCGACGGGGGAGCCACGTGGTCCTCCTCGACGCTCGTCTCCAACGTGACCGAGCACAACGTCGCGGGCGGGATGCGGACCTTCTCGCTTCCGTCGGCCGAGGTGGCCGGCGACGGCAAGGTCTACGTCGCGTGGCAGGACTGCCGGTTCAGATCAGGTTGCCCCGCGAACGACATCGTGTACAGCACCTCGATGGACGGGCTCACGTGGTCGGCTGTGACGCGAGTTCCGATCGACCCGACGAACAGTGGAGTCGACCACTTCCTGCCAGGGATCGCCGTCGACAAGGCGACTTCCGGCAGTACGACCCATCTCGCACTCGGCTACTACTACTTCCCGGTCAGCAACTGCACCACCACCACGTGCGACCTCACGTTCGGCTTCGTGTCGTCACTCGACGGCGGGGCGACGTGGACGACCGGGCGGAGGATCGGCGGTCCGATGAAGGTCGCCTGGATCGCGAACACGAATCAGGGGCGCATGGTCGGTGACTACACCTCGACGTCGTTCACCGCCGACGGCAAGGCGCATCCGGTCTTCTCGCTCGCGAAGCAAAACGCCGGGAGCGTCTTCACCCAGCGGATGGCCAGCGCGACCTTCGACATCAACAAACCTCCGATCACCCCCAGGGCGAAGTCCCAGGCGGGGCCGATCCTCTTCCCGCCGCGCGCCAGGCCGACGCGACCGGCGCGGCTTCCTACCGCGAACTAGGACCCAACCTCGGCGATCCGCGCCACTCGCGGCGCGCGTGCGAGCAGCCACTCGGTCATGTCTTCGGCCGGCACCGGCCTGCTCAGGTGATAGCCCTGGGCCGTGTCACAGCCGAGCTCGGCGAGGCGGATTAGCGTCTCCTGGTTCTCGACGCCCTCGGCGACGACGAGGAGCCCGAGGTTATGCCCGAGCTCGATCGTCGAGCGGACGATGATCGCGTCGTCCTCGTCGACCTCCATGCGCGAGACGAAGCTTCGATCGATCTTGAGGACGTCCACCGGCAGGCGCTTGAGGTAGTTGAGAGACGAGTAGCCGGTTCCGAAGTCGTCAATCGCGAGTGCGACGCCGCGGGCGCCGAGCTGCTCGAGGATGGCCGAGGTCCGCGCGGGGTCGGCGAGAATCGTGTCCTCCGTGATCTCGAGCTCGAGGCGGCGCGGCTCGAGGCCGTTGGCCGCGAGGAGACGTCCGACTTCGTCCGGTAGGCCGCCGTCGAGAAGGTCGCGGGAGAAGAGGTTGACTCCGACGTTGACGTCGAGGCCCAGGTCCCGCCAGGCTCGGCACTGCCGGAGGGCGGCGTCGAGCATGTAGCGCGTGATCAGGCGGACGACGCCGGTGTGCTGAGCGAGCGGTAGGAACTCCCCGGGCCCGAGCAAGCCACGCTCCGGATGGTTCCAGCGAATGAGCGCCTCGACGCTTCGCGCAGCGCCTGTCGAAAGCTCGACTCGAGGTTGGTAGTAGACGACGAGCTCCCGCTCGTCGATCGCGCGGCGCAGCTCTCCGACGAGCGCGAGCCGGTCCGGCGAATAGTGATCGTGCTCCCGATCGTAGAGCTCTGGGTGATGGGTCTCCTTGCTCAGGTACATGGCGACGTCCGCGTGCCGGAGCAGCGTCTCGACGTCGTCTCCGTGCTCCGGGGAGACGGCGATGCCGATCGACGCCTCGACCTCGAGCGTCAGGCCGCTGACGACGAACGGGCGCTCCATCGCTCGCTGAACGCGCGCAGAGAGTTGCAGAGCTGTGTCCGAGTCCGCGGTTCCCTGCGCGAGCACGCCGAACTCGTCGCCACCGAGTCGGGCGACGGTGTCCGTGCTGCGCATGACGGCGCGCAGCCGTTGCGCGAGCAGGCGAAGTACGTGGTCGCCGCTCTGGTGGCCGAGGGTGTCGTTGATCTCCTTGAAGTGATCGAGGTCGAAGATCATCACGATCAGCCCATCGCTGCCGGATCGGCTCTCCTCGAGGGCGGCGGCCACTCGATCGCGGAAGAGGTCGCGATTCGGAAGGCCTGTCAGGCTGTCGTGGAGCGCTTGGTGCTCGATTTCGGACACGTGGCTGCGCAGCCGTCGGGTCACCCGGCGCAGGAGCGGGAAGAGCGAGCCGTAGAGCCCGAGAAGCAGGATCTCGAGAACGCCGGCAACCGGAAGGAACGCTTTCCGTGCTGCGCTCGCGATCGGCGCGTAGTCCTGGTCGAGCTCGAACGCGCCGGCAGGCGTCGCCCGGTCCAGCCGCACGGGCGCGTAGGAGCCGAAGACCTTCACCTCGGTTCCGGAGAGACTGATCGGCGAGACACGATGCGTCTCCTGTCCGGCGAGCGCACTGCGCACGGCAGAGGGGTGTCGTGCGCGGGCTCCGATCAGCGCGTGGTCATTCGAGTACGTGATCGTGCCGTCAGGGGCGTAGAGCGCAACGCGAAGCGCACCGGTGACGAGGACCTGTCGCTGGAAGAGCCGGTCGAGCTGCGCGCGCCTGGCGGGCGAGACGGGCCGCTGGAGATCCGATGGCCGGAGACGATCGCGGAGTATCGACTCTGCGACGAAGCCCGTGTGGAAGGTCACCGCGCGTTCCGCCTGGGCGATCGCGTGCTGCCGGACGAAGATGAGGATGCCTGCCGCGGCGATTGCCAGGCCGAGCGCGGTGTAGACGGCGAACCGAAGAACGAGCCGGGGCGGCTTGGGATGGGCGAGACGCTCGGTGGGAATCGGGGGCAGCTGGGTCAGGTTGTTGCCGGGAGCACGTCGCCGGTTCCGCCTCGTCGGGCTCATCCGTTGCCATTCCCGTTGTCGGGATGGCCGTCGCCGTTGTGGTCGCCCTTGTCCTTGTCCTTGTCCTCGGTTGGGTCGCCGTTGCCATTCCCGTTGTCCGGGTGTCCGTCGCCGTTGTGGTCGCCCTCGGGCCCACCGCTCTGATTGCCGCCACCGTTGCCATTCCCGTTGTCCGGGTGGCCGTCGCCGTTGTGGTCGCCCTCGGGCCCACCGCCCTGATTGCCGCCACCGTTGTCGCCGTGGTCGCCGCCTTGGTCGCCGTCGCCTTGGTTTCCGCCCTGGCTCCCGTCGCCGCTTCCGTCAGCGCTCCCAACGTCGCCCTGGTTGGCGCCAGCAATGTCGCCCTGGTTGGCGCCGCCAATGTCGCCACCCTGGGCGGTGTCGCCACCGGTTCCGCCTTGATCGCCAGGCTGGTTGTCCTGATTCCCGATGTCTTCGAGGCTGCCGGCCTGATCACCCTGATCCTGGTTGCTTTCGTTGCCCTGGTCGCCCTGCTGGACGTCGGCGCCCTTCCCCTGACCGTCGGCCGTGCCGTCATCTTCGCTTTGCTCACCCCCCTGATCCTGCGCGCCGGCCTCGTTGTCATCCGCGACGTCGTCGCTATCCGGATCGGGGTCGTTTGCGCCATGGGCGTAGCCGCCTCCTGAATCGTCGTCGGGGGCCGGCTCGTCACCGGTGCCCGGATCGGCTGCGTCGCCAGGCGCGGCCTCGGCCGGCGCATGCTGTTCGTCGACGCTGCGCGCGTCGAACAGGTCGGGATCGCCTGTTGGGAAAGCATCGGCATCCGCGGCCGTCTGATCGAAGCTGCCCGGATCGAGGACGTCGGCCGCGCCGTCAAGTGCGCGCCGGATCGTGCCCGGCGCTTGAATGGCGTCGCGAAGGCGCGCCCGGCTCAGTCGGCCCAGGCTGCGCACGTCGAAGATGTCGGGCGCGGCGCCTACGATCGGCGCAGCGATGCGCTCGATCGCCGTGACCGGTATCGAGTACGTCGCGAGCGCCGTGACCGGGATTAGGAGCCCGGCTGTTACTGCTCCTCCCGCCTTGAAGGCGCCGACCTTGAGCAGCTCCGTATACGCGCGCGGGTCCAGAGCAAGCCTGCCCAGGTCGTGGACCAGGTACTGCCGCAGGTGGAGAACAAAATGCCGCATGGACTCGGGTAGAGACCTAGGCAGACCGTAGGACGGTTTGGTAGAGGTCGCCTCCCCGCGAAGGGGGATGGATGGCATCCCTCGTCCGAGGGAACGTCGTTTACAGGGTCTCGAGCTGCGCGGAAGCGGGCACCGCGCCCCGCAGCCATGGCCTCAATTCCGCTAGGAAAGCGGGGTCCATGGCGTGCGGGAGAGGCGACTCTCGATAGGTGACATCGGCTCCCGCCTTCTCCAGGAGCTCCCTGGCCTGCCGGCCCCACTCGACTCCGATGACGGGGTCGAAGGTGCCGTGCCCGATTGCGATCGGTGGCAACGGGCGGTCGAGATCGAGCTCGTGCCCTTCGACGGTGGGCACGAAGCCGCTGAGGGCAATCACCCCGGCCGGCCGAGGGCGGTCTGCGCCTAGGCCGAGCGCATAGCTCATCATCGAGCCCTGAGAGAACCCTCCGAGCACCGTTCGTTCCGGCGGGATGTCCGTCTCGGAGGCGAGCTGGTCAAGAAAGCCGGCCGCCCGGCGGTACGACGGCAGGAACGTGTCGGGCGGCGGATAGCCGAGCTCGCCGAGCACATACCAGTGTGCCCCGCCCGGCGGGAGCGAGAGCGGCGCCCGGGGTGTCACACCGAGCAGGCGTCGTTCCGGATCGAGCTCGTCGAGCAGAGGGAAGAGGTCGTTCTCGTCCGTGCCGCGGCCGTGGAAGAGGACCAGCGCGCCTTCGGGCCGAGCCGCGGCAGGCCGCGTCCTGACAACGAGATCGCTCAGCGTTTCGCCCAGCTCTCCCTCGGGTTCGGGAGGGGAGTGAGCACGGGCTCGACCTGCTCGCGACGGTGCTCGAAGTCGGGCGGCAGCGACAGGCGCTCGCCGAGGTGTTCCAGCGGTTCGTCAGTCGTGAAGCCCGGGCCGAGCGTCGCGATCTCGAAGAGCACGCCGCTCGGCTCGCGGAAGTAGATCGACTTGAAGTAGAAGCGATCGATCACCGGAGTCGGCGATCCGCCTCCCTCTCTCACGCGCTGCTGCCATGCCTCGTGCTCTTCGGGTTCCGAGGACCAGGCAACGTGGTGCACGGTGCCGGCTCCGGGGATCCCGGGCTCGGTCGTCTGGTCGTAGGCGTAGAAGGAGCCACGGCGCTCGCCCCGCGCCTCGAAATCGCTCTTTCCGCGAGGCTCGAAGCCGAGAGTGCCCTCGAGGAATTCGCGGCTCGCCTCTGGGTCGGACGTGTAGGCGCGCACGCCCTCGAATCCATGGAGCGCTTGGTCGGCGGGGATCTCGGGGCTCTCCGCGACGAGCGGCTCGTCGTCGGTCTCGACGACTGCGAGCTCGAGGCCGAGGCCTTCGGGGTCCGAAAAGGTCAGCCGCCCGTCAGCGCGCGAGAGGGGGACGTTCTCGCTGCGCAGCCGCTCTTCCCAGAAGTCGAGCGCCTCGTCCGAGGCGACGCGCCAGACGACGCGGTTGACCATGCCCGCCCCCGGGCGCCCGCGTCTGGCACCCGGGTACTCGAAGAACGTGATATCGGAGCCGGCAGAACCGCGCTCGTCGGCATAGAAGAGGTGGTAGACGGTCGGGTCGTCCTGGTTGACCGTCTTCTTCACGAGGCGCAAGCCCAGCACCCTCGCGTAGAAGTCGACGTTGCCCGGCGCGTCGCCCGTGATCGCGGTGATGTGGTGGATTCCCTCGAGGCGCATCTGGCGGCTCCCTGGTTGCTTTCCCTTCTAGAAGAACGAGAGCCACTCGATCGTATTCCGGTCGAGTGGGTTACCGGGAGGTTGCCGCTCCCACTCTGTTCACCCGTAGAAGAGACGGATCCGCTTCATCGCGGCGGCGAGCCCGCGGCCCGCGTTCGCGCGGATGACGAGCTCGCGCGGGCGCGTGTCACCCAGCTCGACGACGAGTCGGCGCGGGTCGACTGTCGTCCGGAACGACCCCACTTTGAACGTGGTGCCCCCCGAACGCAGGGTGACAGCCACCGGCCAGCGAGCCAGCGGCTGCCCGGCGCATCTCGCTGCGACCTGGAACCTGACCCGCGACCGTCGTACTCGCTCTCGGCTCGGCGCGACGATCGTTGGGCGCACGCATGAGGGAACGGCGCGGCCTGCGCGCCCGAGCTCGAGGCGACCGACAAAACTCTGCTCGCACGCGGGGAGCCGTCCATCGCGGTAGCCGAGGATCGCCTCCTTGCCGCGGATGCGCCCGACGTAGGACGATGTCTCTCCGGCAGCGCCGAAGTGCCCGAGCGCGTCGACTCGACCGGACGCCGTCTCTCCCGTTCCCGACCGACGGATTGTGAGCACACCTCTGCGCGGAGTGGCGAGGACGAACTGCTCTTCGATTGGTTGCGGCCTGCAGGCGACGTCGGCCGGGCTGAGCACGCCGAGTGCCGCAATTTGGCCTTCGCCGAACGTGAAGTTCCGCGGCACGTCGCCTCGGGCGCTCCGGTAGTCGGGAGGACGGCTCACGAACTCGAAGATCGGCTGGTGGTTCCCGCTCGGCAGCTTCGTCGATGCCTTGAGCTCTACTGGGTCGGGAAGAGATGTCACGGGTAGTCGGAAGCAATGGTTTGCATCAGAGCTCATTGCGACACCGGTCTTCGCTTGCCACCCCCGCCACCGAACGGCTCCCACTCCCACATTCCCGGCGGGCCGAATCGATCGAGCGGCGTCGTGATCGGCGGTGCCCATGCGCCGACGAACTCGACGTCGAAGATCTTCCCCTCGAATCGGTCCGCGTTGATCTTGATACAGAACTCGGTGTAGCCGTTCTCCCTGTCGATGGTGTACGTCGACGAGATCTCCGGCACGCGCGCATCGTCTTGCGCCAGCGCCGTGCCGACCGCAGCAAACGTGAGCGCGGCGAAGATCGTTCCGGCCACACGGCGCGAGCGGGAGCTGCCTGTCATTTGACGGAGCCCGCGAGCAAGCCCTGCACGAAGTAGCGCTGGAAGGCGAAGAAGACGATCAGCGGGATCGCGAGCGAGACGAAGGCAGCGGGCGCGATCAGCTCGATATTGGCGCTGAACTGCCGCATCTGCGAGAAGATGGCGACCGTGATCGGCTGAGTCTCGCGCCCGAACGTGAGCGCGACGAGCAGGTCGTTCCACACCCAGAGGAACTGGAAGATCGCGAGGGACGCGATCGCCGGCAGCCCCAGCGGCAGAATCAGCCGAGCGAAGATCCGGATCTCCGAGGCTCCGTCGATGCGCGCCGCCTCGAGCAGGTCCCGCGGGATTCCGATGAAGAAGTTCCTGAGCAGGAAGATCGCGAAGGGTAACCCGAAGGCGGTGTGGAAGAGGATGAGCCCGAGGACGGTGTCAAAAAGCCCGAAGTCGTTGTAGAGGGAGAAGATCGGGATCAGCGCCATCTGGATCGGGACGACGAGGAGCCCGACCACCACGAGGAAGAGCCAGTCTCGCCCGGGGAACTCGAGCCAGGCGAAGGCGTAGCCCGCGAGCGAGGCGACCAGGATCGGGAGAATCGTCCCGCCGAGCGCAACCCAAAGCGTGGTCAGGATCGAGGTCGTGATCGCTTCGTTGTCGAAGATCTCCCTGTAGTTGTCGAACGTCGTCTCGCTTGGCTTCGAGAGGACCTCCCACCATCCGGATCTCCCGATCACCGAGGGGTCGAGCACCGAGGTGAAGAAGAGGCCGAGGGTCGGGACGAGCCACAGAACGGCGATGAACGCGAGCACGAGGTACACGGGCGTTCGCGCGAGGTTGCGGACGATCTTCGCCGCCGTCGACTCCGTGAGCACGACGGGAGTCGTAGCCACCTAGACCTCCCTCCGGAAGCGGCGAACGTTCAGCGCGAGAACGGGAATCACGAGCAGGAACAGGAAGACGGCGATGGCTGCGCCGAGGCCGAAGTCGTTGACGCCGCCGAATGACGTGCGCCACATCGCGAGTGCGATCACGTTCGCGTCGTCCTGCACCGAGCCAGGTGCGATCGCGATCACGATGTCGAACACCTTGAGAACGTAGATCAGCATCGTGATGAAGACGACCGTCAGCACGGGCGCCAGGAGGGGCACCGTGATGCGGCGGAACACCTGAAGCTCGTTCGCGCCGTCCGTGCGCGCTGCCTCGAGCAGGTCGCGGGGGATGGCTGCCAGGCCGGCCGCGATCACGACCATGGCGAACCCGGCCCAGACCCAGATGTACGCGATCATGATCGAGGGCAGGATGAGGCCCGCCCCGAGCCATGAGACCCCGGCGTAGGGCTGCGAGAAGGTCTCCGGCCCGATCGCCGTGCGATAGGACCCCGGCTCGACTTCCTCGAACGCGAAAGTGCCGTTCGGCTCGGTCTTAGTCTCCGAGACCCCCCTTCCACTCTCGTCCCGGAGCTCCACGGTCACACCCGGAAGCCCGAGCTCACCCTCCTCGAGCTCGCCCGGCGTGCCGCCTCCGGGCTTGAAGTCTCTCCAGACCACTCCCGTGATCCCTCCCGCGAGCGCCTCCGGCACGACGGCCTGCTCGGCGTCTGCCGGGACGTCGGACGTTCGGATCGCCGTGAGACCGAGTTGCGCGACGCCGCCGGTCTCGAGCGGCTGCTCGAGGACGAGACCCCCCTCTGGGCCTCCCTGAAGCTTGTCCGTCGAGGGCCGCGCCGCCGAGAGGGCGCCGGAGGGCTGGACAGCGTCCTTTACGACCGCGACCGCGGCGTTGACCGTTCCCTGGTCCGGGTCCTTCTCGTACATCAGCCGCCAGATGACCCCGGCGGCGAACAGCGAGATCGCCATTGGCATGAAGACGGCGACCTTGAAGGCGGTCGCGAAGCGCACCCGCTCGAGGAGGACGGCGAAGACGAGCCCGATCGCCGTGACGAGAGCCGGAACGACCAGGATCCAGAGGAAGTTGTTCCGGAGCGCGGTGAGCAGCGTGTCGTCGCTGAAAAGCCTCTCGTAGTTGTCGATCCCGACGAACTCATCCCCGCTGCGGTCGTAGAAGCTACGGACGATCGTCCGGATCGTCGGATAGACGATCCACACTCCGAGGAAGAGGAGCGCCGGCGCAAGGAACGCGCCGGCGACCCCGTACCGCTCCCAGAAGCTGGCCTTGTAGTTCTGAGGCGGAGGCCCCCCTTTTGGAGCCTCCGCCGTCGATGCGCCTACGGTCATTCGCCTCGGTTGCCTACCCGAAGGCCTTTGCTGCGTCGGCCTCCATCTTCGTCGTGATCCCGTCGATGTCTTGCGGGTTTGCGACGAAGTCCGTGAACGCCTTGAAGAGGCCCTGGCCCGGAGTGCCGCCGAAAGCCGAAGGCTGAAGGTCGGACATGTCGAAGCGGAAGGTCTCCGCCTCTCCGAGCGCGCCCGCCGTCGTCCGCGTGATCTCGTCGGGGTAGACGCTCGGGTCGAGGTCCTTGTGCGGAGACGCAAACCCTCCGCGCTCGGCCCAGATCTCGGCTGCGTCCGTTGTCGTGAGGTACTCGAGGAACGCGTCTCCAGCAGGGCTGTCCTTGAACTTCAAGAACAGATCGCCCCCGCCCACGACCGACGGACCAGAGTCCTCGATCGACGGGAAGGTGAACACGTTGTAGCCCGTCTCCGGCTCGAGCGTCGTCTCGGTCACTCCCGGAGCGAAGTCGCCGATGACGACCATCGCGGCCTCCGGTGAGTCTGAGAAGACCTTGGCGACGGAATCGGGCATCTCCGTCTGGAGCGCGCCGTCGGTTCCGCCGGCCATGTTGTCGGACTGACCCACCACGTCGGCCATGAGCGTGAGAGCGTCCTTCACGGACTGGTCGGTCCACGGGATCTCGTGCTTGGCCAGCTGGTCGTACTTCTCCGGACCCGCGCTGCGGATGTAGATGTTCTCGAAGAGGTCCGTCATGGGCCAGCCCACGTCGACGCCGACCGAGTACGGCGTGATGCCGGCGGCCTTGAGGGTGTCCCGAACCTCCGTGAGCTCGTCCCAGGTCTCCGACGGGCCCACGCCGGCCTCCTCGAACGTCGAAACGTTGTACCAAACGGTCGATTTGTTGGCCCCCTTGAACATCACTGCGTACTGGGTGCCGTCGACGGCGCCCGCGTCTGCGACCGCCTCGCCGAAGGCGTCGACGACGTTCTCGCGAAGGTTGTCGATCGGCTTGATTGCGCCCTTCTCCGCGAAGTCCGCCATCAGTCCGGGCTGGCCGACCGCGGCGATGTCGGGCGGGTTGCCGCCCTCGATCGCGGTGGATAGAAGCGGCGCAAGGTTGTCGCCGCCGGACGTGTACTTGACGTCGACGTTCGGGTAGGCCTCGTTGAAGCCGTCGATCACGGCCTCGAACGACTTCTGCTCCTCGCCGGCCCAGATCGCCATGATCGAGATCGAGCCGCTTACGTCTTCGTTCCCACTGGCGCCGCCGTCCCCATCGCCACCGCCACCGCAACCTGCGGCGGCGAACGCGAGGGCGCCGATCAGCGCTCCTAGAACCACTCGGTACTTCATTGCCAGAGCTCCTTCCCCGGTTTGCTTGTCTTCCACAGCGCTTACTGGTCTACGCATAAATGCCTTCGCCGGTCTCGAGATCGAACAGGTGCACCGAGCTCGTGTCGACCGCGACGTCGATGACGTCGCCGTTTCGAACGCGTGAGCGAGGCCCGAACCGGCCGACCAATGTCGTCTTGGTGTCCCCTTCCGAGGGCGCCTGGACGGTGCCCTCGTGCCCGACGTCGCGGGCGAGCTCACGGACGTCCTCCGTCAGCGCGGGCGGGGCGTCAACCTCGAAGTGCGCGATGATCTCGGAGCCGAGCGGCTCGCGGAGCACCAGGACGCCCTTGATGTGCCGGTCGTCCGGGATTTCCGGAGCCAGGTCGGCGTCTTCCAGGCTTTCCGGGCGGATGCCGAGGACGACCTTCTGGCCGACGTAGCGCTCGAGCGCGGGGCGCGCCCTGAGGACCTCGTCGCCGAGCGTGAGGTCCTGGCTTCCGACGCTGGCGGCGAACGAGCCGTTTCGGCGATCGATGACCGCTTCGACCAGGTTCATCGCCGGCGAGCCGATGAACCCGGCGACGAAGAGGTTGACCGGCCGCTCGTAGAGCTCCTGCGGCGGCGCGACCTGCTGGATCTCACCTTTGCGCATGACGGCGACCCGGTCGCCCATCGTCATCGCCTCGACCTGGTCGTGCGTGACGTAGAGCGTCGTGACGCCGAGTGAGTCCTGGAGGCTCGCGATCTCCGCGCGCATGTGGACGCGAAGCTTCGCGTCCAGGTTCGAAAGCGGCTCGTCCATGAGGTAGGACTGCGGCTCCCGAACGATTGCGCGGCCCATGGCCACGCGCTGGCGCTGCCCTCCGGAGAGCGCACGGGGCTTTCGGTTCAGGAATTCCTCGAGCCCGAGGACGCGGGCGGCCTCGCGGACGCGCCGGTCGATCTCGTCCTTCGGCATCTTGCGAAGCCGTAGGCCGAAGGCGATGTTGTCGTAGACCGTGAGGTGTGGGTAGAGCGCGTAGCTCTGAAAGACCATCGCGATGTCGCGATCGCGCGCGGGCACGTGGTTGACGACGCGGTCGCCGATCTTGATAACGCCCTCGCTGATCTCCTCGAGGCCCGCGACCATGCGTAGAGCCGTCGTCTTGCCACACCCTGACGGTCCGACGAGCACCATGAACTCTCCATCGGCGATCGCGAGATCCATCTCCGAGACCGCACGCGTGCCGTCCGGATAGACCTTCCCCACGCCCTCGAACGTCACGCCCGCCACCGGAGCCTCCAAGTCAGAAGCAGGGCTGGACTATAAACCGTTGCCCGTTCCGGCTGACCGGCGGCTATCTGCGGGCGGCGACCACCAGGCTGATACGGAAGCCCGCGCGCCTGATCGCACCCGCCTTGGGGCTCTGGCCGATCACGCGGCCGACTCGAGCGGAGCGCTTGTGCCGGATGCGCCCGACCGAGCAGTGCTTCGCGCGGATCCTCGCCTTCGCCCTGCTGAGCCTCATGCCGATGACGCGCGGGACTTTGCAGCGGAGCAGGGGAGGTGGCGGCGGATGTGGCGGCGGCGGAGGCGGCGGCGGTGGCGGTGGCAGGGGAGGAGGAGGGGGAGCTGGCGGTGGAACGGGTGGAGGTGGCGGTGGAGGTGGAGGAGGAGGCGGGACCAGGGCGACGGCGGCAAGGGCATCGAGCTTCCCCTCACCCCAGACGTTGTTGCTCCCCGCGCTCCCGCCACAGGAGAGATCCGCGACGTCGGTTGCCGACTGATCGAGAATCGCGCGCGTGTCCGCGATCGACCGGCGAAGCCCTGGCGCGATCGACCAGATGAGCGCGACCGTGCCGGCAAGATGCGGGCTCGCCATCGACGTCCCGCTGTAGATGGCGTAACTCGAATCGCTGCCGGCCGTCGAGGAGCGCACCGAGACACCGGGCGCGGCGATGTCGGGCTTGACCGGGAACGGGTCGATCGGCGACGGGCCTCGCCCCGAGAACGACGCGATCGCGCCACTCTGCGCGAACGCGCCCACGCCGTAGGTCTCCGGATAGCTCGCGGGAGCACCGATCGAGCCGCAATCCGGACCGGAGCCGCCGCCCGAGAAGGCGGGGAAGATCCCCGACGCCACCCAGGCCTCGACGGTCGCACGATAGAACTCGCTCGTTCCGGCCACGTCCCACGAGTTGTTGACCACGTCGGGTCGCAGGTCGGGACGCGGGTTCTGCCCGTTCAGATCGGTGGGCGCCAGCATCCACTGCCCGGAGGCCAGGAGTGCGGACTCCGAGCATCCGGTGGCCGCGCAGCCCCTGGCGGCGATCCACGTCGCATGCGGCGCAACGCCGATCTGGTTCGGGCCAGGGTCGCCGTCGTCGCCGACGATCGTCCCCATCGTGTGCGTGCCGTGGTCGTTGTCGTCGCAGGGCGCCGCGCAGACCTCGGACGGATCGAACCAGTTGTAGTTGTGGTCGAAGGTGCCGTTCACGTGCCGGCCGCGGTACTGCCTGACGAGCGCCTGGTGCGTGTACCGCACGCCCGTGTCGATGTTCGCGACGACGACATCCTCACCGCGGTTGCCGTAGGACGACCAGACCTCAGGGGCGTGGATCGCGGCAATCCCCCATTCGACCGCCTGGAGGTTGTTTGGCCCCGAGGATCTGATCGGCGCAGGGATGCGATAGACGCGCGGCGCGAGGATCCTCTTCACCTCGGGCAGCGCGCTGACCGCCTCGAGGACGTCGAAGCCGGCGTCTCTGACCTCGATCGTGTTCAGGACCCAGAAGGGTCGATAGGAGACGCCGCGGGCATCGAGCAGCCTCCGCACCGGGACCTGGCTGCGCGAGGCAACCTCCTTCAGCCGTTCGGGTACGAACCGACCGCGAGCGTCCCAATCGTGGATGGCGTCGGCGGGGCCGAGGTCAGCCTGCTCGCGCAGGACGATCCAGAAAGTCGCCGTGCCCTTTGCCTCGAGCCGGCGGAGTACTTTCGCCTCGACAGCCACCTGAGCGGTGTCCGTGTCCGCTGCGCCTCGATCCGCGAGTACCGCCGACGCCACCGTGAGGAGTGCGACGGAGATGACGATGACAACTCGCGCCTGCAGGGGCCCGCTCCCCTCGTGGGAAAGCTCTCCGGAGTAGGACGATAGGACAATCGCCTCCGAACCTCCAAACGCAGTGGCTCAGGACGTCAGGCGGTAACGACGCGCCGGATGCCGACGATCCGGCTGCCGTAGTGCGAGCCCGCGAGCCTGACGACCTCGACTAGCCGCCCCGTTCGCGGGGCGTGCACCATGCGTCCTCGGCCGAGATAGAGGCCCATATGCCCGAGCCCGGAGAAGAAGATCAAGTCGCCCGCCTTCATCCCGGAGCGCGGCACCCGCCGACCCTGGTCATACAGCGCGTAGGAGCTGTGTGGGAGCGCGATGCCGAGCCGGCCGTATGCCCAGTAGACGAGCCCAGAGCAGTCGAACCCACTCGTCATCGAGGCGCCACCCCATCGATAGGGCACGCCGACCGCCTCGAGCGCAATCGCCGCGGCGCGCTCGCCGACGGTCCGCTTCCGAACCGCGCGCTTCGGAGCGTCGCGCGTGATGGGCCGTTCGACCCACGCGCCGGCGGTCCCGAATCCGTGGGGCACAGTGCTGCTCGCCTCTCCCGAGTGCTCGATTGTCACCGCGCCCGCGCAGCCGACGGCGATCGCGGCAAAAGCGAACGCCAGCAGGAGGCTGCGGAGAATGATCGGCATAGGGGAGAACGGAGCGACGGGCCGCGAAAGATGCGATCGAGCGGCCCTGGCCTGTTCGTGACCGTCGCATCGTAGTCGGGAAACGACGTTTGTCCACCCCCGAGGCGGTTTCGGACGCGTTGGAGGCTTCCGTAGGCGTCTAGGCGAGCTGAAACAGCTCGAAGCGACACTCCGCTCGTGAGTCAAGCCCGACGAGAGGCACGAACGTGACCCGATCCCAGAGATGTGATATCTAGCGCCCGTCCTAGCGTCTAGCTTGAGCAGCTCGGCTCGGAGGCCTGATGGATATCGCAGGCTATGCAGCGCGGTCACTGGCGCGGCGATCCTCTCGCCGGCAATTCTTCAAGTTCCTGGGAGCGAGCTCGCTAGGGGCCGGGGCTTTACCTGACCCGAACGGACGTCGCCGTCGGCTCGTTCGGAGGGTGCGCGGGCTGCGGCGGCGGGCCTTGCAATCCGTGCTTCTCGCCACACGTTGTCTGCACCAACCCGAGCTACCTTTGCAAGGCGTGTTGGCAGGGTGGTGGTTGCCCGGCCGGGTGCACGACGACGGGAGAGTGGTTCTGCTGCTCCCCCGGCGGCCAGATGCCCGGCTGCCGGATGCGCTGCTCGGAGTGCTCGTGCCCGCCCGGGTGTTGCCATTGCTTCACACAGGTCGCGGTCCCGTGCCAGCCGAACGTGGTCTGCGGTTGCGCGCGTCCCCCGTCCTGACCCGACCCGCATGAAGTCGATCCTCGAGGCGATCGGGAACACGCCCCTCGTCCGGCTGAGTCGCTGCGCGCCTTCGAACGAGGCAGAGCTGTGGCTGAAGCTCGAGTACCGCAACCCGACGGGGTCGATGAAGGACCGGATGGCGCTCGCGATGATCGAGGGGGCGGAGCGCGACGGTTTGATCACCGCGGGCGACACCGTCGTCGAGTACACGGGCGGCAGCACCGGCCCCGCGCTCGCGCTCGTGTGCAGGGCGAAGGGATACCGCGCCCTGATCGTGATGGCGGATTGCCTCACCGAGGAGCGCTTTCAGCTGATGCGCGCCCTCGGCGCGGAAATCGATGTCGTCGAGTCGGTCGAGGGTCGTCCGAAGGTGACTGCGAGGGACATCGAGAACATGGTCGAGCGAGCCGGGGAGCTGGCGAGCGCGCCGGGCCACTACGCGACCGACCAGTTCAACAACCCGTACATCATCCCCGATCACTGCGACCGTCTCGGCCGCGAGATCTGGGAGCAGACCGCAGGCCGCGTGACCGCGTTTTGCCACGGCATGGGAACGGCGAGCTCGGTGATGGGCGTCTCAGACGCGCTCAAGCGCCACGGCGTCTTCATCCAGGCACACGAGCCGGCGGGGTCGGCGGCGATCAGCGGCGGCGAGCGCGGGACGTTTGTGATCCAGGGCTGGACGGGGCTCGTAATGCCCCACTGGGACGCCGAAAAAGTCGACCACCTGGAGCCGATCGGGGACGACGAAGCGGTCGCGATGACGGTTCGGCTCGCGCGGGAAGAGGGCATCTTCGCGGGCATCTCCACCGGAGCGAACGTGGTCGGCGCGCATCGCCTTGCTGAGCGCCTCGGCCCGGACGCGGTGATCGTGACCCTGGCCGTGGACACGGGCTTCAAGTACATGAGCGTCAGCCCTTTCGCCGAGCTCGGCTGAGCGTCCAGGGGCCCGGGCGGGCCACTTGACGACTCGCGGGCTTGCCTTCTGGACTGCGAGGGCTTAGCCTCCAGGGCGCGTGCTGAAGAGTGTCGTTGCTGGGGGGCTCTCGGCCCTTGCTCTGCTGTTGGCGCCAGCTGTGGCTCAGCCTGCTGTGGTCCACACGCAGCCGGGCGTGGCAGTTGCGCCCGCGACGGGTCCTTCGGTCAAACGCTTTGTCATCCAGGGGATCTATACGCGGGAGCAGCGTTCCCAGCTGATCACCGAGGGTTACGACATCGGCGAGGCGTACTGGCCCGATCACGTCGAGCTCTATGGGAGCGATGCGCAAGCGCGAGCCCTTGCCCTGCGTGGCTTTCGCGTCTTCCCGAGGGAGGAGCCCGACGACTTCCCGCCTGAGGACTCCGACTACCACAACTACGCGGAGATGGTCGCCGACATGCAGGCGGTTGCGGCAGCGCACCCGTCGACCGTGCACCTCTTCTCGCTCGGGACTTCGTACGACGGCCGGGACCTGATCGGCGCGCGCGTCTCGAACGACGCGACTGACAACTTGTCCGAGCCGGGTGTGTTCTACGTCGGCCAGCATCACGCGCGCGAGCACATGACGGTCGAGGTCGTCCTTTCGCTCCTGCACCGGTTCGTCGACAAGCCGATGGCCAGGAATCTCGTCAACACCCGCCAGATCTACTTCATCCCGAGCCTGAACCCGGACGGCTCCGAGTGGGACATCGCCACGGGCCAGTACCGGTACTGGCGTAAGAACCGGCAGCCGGACCAGGGCATCTACGGCACCGATCTGAACCGCAACTACAGCTACAACTGGGGCTGCTGCGGCGGGTCGAGCGGCAACCGGGGCAGCGAGACCTATCGCGGCGCGTTCCCATTCTCGACGCCCGAGGACGCGCGCATGGCCGACTTCATGAACGCTCATCCGAATGTCACGACCGGGATCAGCTACCACTCCTACGGCGACCTGATCCTCTACCCGTACGGGTACACGTACGAGGACATCCCGCCGGACATGACCGCCGTCGATCATCAGACGTTCGTCGCGATCGGCGCCGAGATGGCGCGAACAACGGGCTACTGGGCTCAGCAGTCGTCGGACCTCTACATCACCGACGGCGACTGGAACGACTGGATGTACGGAGCCCTGCGCCGCTACCCGATCACGATCGAGCTCAGCGGCTACGGCTACGGCTTCTATCCTCCCGACGAGTACATCGCGCAAGAGACCCTGAAGAATCACCAGGCCGCGATCTTCGTCGCCCAGATCGCGGACTGCCCGACGAAGATCGTCGGCGTAGTCTGCTGAAGCCCGAAGCCGGCCTGCGCGGCTCCAGAAGCGTGGAGCACGCGGCGGACAAACGCCACCGCGCGCTCTGAACGACTTAGCGGGCTGAATGAGCTAGCCGGCAGGCGTGGTCTGCGTGGTGCCACTCTTGCGATACGAGTAGCCACCCCGCTGCACGGTGGTGAGGCCGAGGAAGATCGCGGCGATGCCAACAATCAGATGAGGCGCCCACACGTTGGCCGTCTCGTCGGCGAAGCCGAAGATCCACGGCGAGGAGGCCAGGAGGGTGCCGGCGGCGATGTCGATCAGGTTATGCACGGCCATCGGCGCCACTTTCCAGACGCCGAGCTCGTAGTTCGTGAACAGGCTGTAGGCGATAAGCCCGATTCCCAGCACGATCGGCACGATCGTCGCGGCGGTGTGCTCCGAGAACTGGAAGATCCAGGGTGCGGCGATCAGCGCTGCGCCGACGATGTAGTCGATCGGCGCATGGAGCTTGGTCGGAATGAAGCGCATTGAGACTCCTTTTTCGGGGCTTTCCTTCCCCTCTGATTCGCACCGCGCGCCATTCCGGTTCGGCGGAGGACGACCGCCTCACATTGGCAATTCCTGTTTGATTTTCGCCGCTGGCTCAGTCAGCTGACCCGGCGCAGCCTCGCTCACGCGGAGCACGACGTTGCCGGTCTTCTGGCCGGTTTCGACGTAGCGCGTCGCCTCGACGACCTCGTCGAGTGCGTAGCTCCGGTCGATCACGGGGCTGTACTTGCCCGCGTCGACGAGCTCCTTGACGAAGACGAGGTCCTCCTTGCGATAGCGGCCGATGCCGAGCGTCGCGCGCCTGCTCCCGACGAACCGCGTGCCGAGAGCGAGGAGCGGCACGTGGTACATGAACCCGAGGTCGGCCGAGATGTAGATCCCGCCGCGCTTCAGCGAGCGCCGGCAGCGGCGGAACGAGTGCTTGCCGACCGCGTCGAAGATCACGTCGTACGTCTTGCCGCTGCGCGTGAAGTCCTCAGTGAAGCGATCGAGGACCTCCCGCGCTCCCAGCGACCGCACGAGCTCGACGTCTTTCGTGTCGCACACCGCTGTCACGTCGGCCTCGAAGTGGTGCGCGAGTAGCTGGACCGCGCCCGTTCCGATGGAGCCCGCGGCGCCGTAGACGAGGACGCTCTTGCCCCGCAGCGGATACGCCGGAAGCAGGCAGGTCAGCGCGAGCAGCGAGCCGTCGGGGACGGCCGCCGCCTCCTCGAGCGTCAGCCCTGTCGGCTTCTGTGCAATGACGTCGCTCTCACGCACGGCCACGTACTCCGCGTTCGCACCGCGCTCGACGCCGAATACCTCGTCGCCGACTCGGAACTCGGTCACGGCCGCACCGACCTCCTCGATGCGGCCCGAGAACTCCGTGCCGGAGCTCGTCCGCCTCGGGCGGCGAATGCCGGTGAAAACACGGGTGAACCGATAGTCGGCGCTGCGCACGCCCATCGCGTCGCCGCGGGTAACGGTCGAGGCGTGGACCCTGACGAGCACCTCGTCGTCCTTCGGCACGGGCCGCTCGACTTCGGCGACGCGCAGCACCTCCGGAGGTCCGTACCGATCGTGGACGACTGCTCTCATTGGTTCATTCCTCTCGTTAGTTCCCCTGCATGCGATGGATGGGTGTGCCGTTCTTCCAAGCCCGCCCGGCGCGGTAAAGCTCAGCGGGCCTTCCGCCGCCGGGGCCGGGTCGCGCCGTGCGGCCGGTCGGGATCACCCAACCGTCCTCGCCGACGAGGCTGCGCCGGAAGTTCGCGGCGTCGAGCTGCACGCCCCAGATCGCCTCGTACACCGCTCGGAGCTCGGCCATCGTGAAGGTCGTGCCGACGAAGGCCGTCGCGATGCCCGAGACCTCGAGCTCGACCCGGACACGGTCGACCGCGTCGCGGACGATTCGCAGGTGGTCGAACGCGAGCTCGATCCTCTCCTCGAGGAGGTCCGAAGCGGGGACGAGCGCGGCGTGTGCTGCGTCGGTGCCGGCGACGATCGCTCCCACGTCGCGAAGGACGGCGAGATACGCGACGGTGACGACGTTCATGCGCGGGTCGCGCCCGGGATCGCCGTAGGCGCCGAACTGGTTCAGCAGGCTCGGGACGTCGACGCCGGTCTCCTCGGAAAGCTCGCGTCTCGCCGCCTCGTCCAGCGTCTCCTCAGGACGCTTGAACCCACCGGGAATCGCCCACATGCCCTCGAACGGCTCCTCCCCCCGCCGGACGAGCAGGACGTGGAGCACGCCCTCGGCCATGGTCAGGATGACGACGTCCACCGTGACGGCGAAGGCCGGGAACTTGCTCGCGTCGTACCCGGTTGGGGGGTTCGCCTTCCGCGTTCTTGTCGCCATGACTCTTACCTTCGCACGAGGTTTTAGTCTTGTCAACCAAAACAGTTCAGGAACGCGCGACGGCTGCGCCCCCCTGACCTCGCGTGCCAACGGCACGGCTTCGCCGGGTCCGGTCGTGGGACCGCGGGCTGGGCGTCGTACTCTTAGGCGATGCTCAAGTGCTCGAGCTGCGGGCAGGTCAACCCCGACGGCTTCCGCTTCTGCGGCGGCTGTGGCACGGTGCTGGTGCCCACCGGGGCTCGAGAGGTTCGCAAGACGGTCACCGTCCTCTTCGCCGACGTAACCGGTTCCACGGCTCTTGGGGAGCGGCTCGATCCTGAGTCGCTTCGCCACGTCATGTCGCGCTACTTCGAGGAGATGAAAGGCGTCCTCGAGCGCCACGGAGGCACGGTCGAGAAGTTCATCGGCGACGCAGTCATGGCGGTCTTCGGCGTACCGATCCTCCACGAGGACGATGCCAAGCGCGCTCTGCACGCCGCGTTCGAAATGCGCGAGCGGCTCGTTCTGCTGAACGCCGAGCTCGAACGCGAGTTCGGCCTTGGTCTCGAAGCCCGGATCGGCGTCAATACCGGAGAGGTCGTCACCGGCCAAGAGGAGTCCGGTGAGCGGCTCGTGACCGGAGATGCCGTGAACGTCGCCGCGCGGCTCGAGCAGGCAGCTGCCCCCGGTCAGATCCTGCTTGGCGAACAGACGCTGGAGCTTGCGCGAGATGCGGTGGAGGTAGAGCCGGTCGGGGCGCTCTCACTCAAAGGGAAGGCGGATCCCATCGCCGCCTACCGCCTGCTGCGCGTCGACGGGGGTGCACAGGCGTTCGACAGGCACCCCGACGCGCCGCTCGTCGGTCGGCGGCAGGAGCTTGCACGTCTGCGAGACGCCTTGAACCAAGCGATCTCAGAAAGCCGCTGCCGGCTCGTCACGGTCTTCGGGGCGCCGGGCATCGGCAAGTCGCGCCTCGCGCGCGAGCTCGCGTCGCATCTCCGTGGCGAGGCGGATGTGCTCTCGGGCGGCTGCCTGCCCTACGGCGAAGGCATCACGTACTGGCCACTCCGTGAGATCTTCGCGGCCGCGGGCGCCGAGGACGAGCTCGACGAAGCACTCGCTGCCGGCGCGCCGGAGGAAATCTTCTGGATGGTTCGAAAGGCGATCGAACGTCGGGCGCGGCAGCGGCCGCTCGTGCTCGTATTCGAGGACATCCACTGGGCCGAGCCGACTCTCCTCGACTTGATGGAGCATCTCGCCGACTGGACCCGAGACGCGCAGCTTCTGCTCCTCTGCATGGCCCGGCCGGAATTGCTCGATGAGCGTCCGGCCTGGGGGGCCGGCCGGCCGAACACGGACACGCTGACCCTCGAGCCGCTCGAAGTAAGAGAAGCCGACGAGCTCATGAAGAGCCTGCTCGGCGCGTCGCAGCTCGAGCCAGAAGTGCGCGCACGGATCCAGCAGGTGGCCGAGGGGAACCCGCTCTTCGTTGAGCAGCTGATCGCGATGTTGGCCGAGGGAGGTGAGGCCGATCGTGTGCCGGCAACGATTCACGCGCTGCTTGCCGCACGTCTCGACGCACTTCCCGAAGCTGAACGGGATCTGCTCGAGCGCGCTTCCGTCGTAGGGCTCGACTTCGAGTGGGAGGCGCTCGGAGAGCTAGCTCGTGATCGTCGCAGGCCTCTCGGCTCCCAGCTCGCGGCACTCGTCCGCAAGGAGCTGATCCGTCCGCACGAGTCCACCGAGGACTCCTTCCGATTTCGGCACATGCTGATCCGCGACGCCGCCTACGAGCGCATACCGAAGCAGCTCCGCTCGGATCTGCACGAACGCGTCGCCGTCTGGCTCGACGGTCGGGGCGAGGAGTTCGACGAGATCGTCGGCTACCACCTTGAGCAGGCGTACCGAAGTGTTGCTGAGCTCGGGCTGCCGGGCGAGCGCGCGCGCGCGCTTGCCGAGCGGGCCGCCGAGCGCCTCGCCGCTTCGGGTCAGAGGGCGAACGCTCGCGGCGATACCCCCGCGGCGGTCGATCTCCTCGAGCGAGCCGGCGCTCTGCTGCCGTCGGAGGACCGTTCGCGCCTGCGTCTCCTTCCATCTCTCGGACGAGCGCTCAGGGAGGCCGGTCAGATGGACCGCGCCGATTCGGTGCTGTCGGAGGCGATCGAGCTTGGGCGGGCCGCGGGAGAGCGTGGGGTTGCGGCCGACGCAGCCGTCGCCCTTTCCGACCTCCGGTTCCAGAGGACAACCCAGACGGGGGTTGTCCGAAAGGATGTCGTGCGCCAAGTGGAGAGTGCAGTCTCCGTTTTCAGCGAGGTTGGTGACGATGCGGGGCTGGCGCGTGCTCTCGGTCTGGGTGGAAAGCTCCGGCTTTGGGGGGGCGAGGCCGCCGCCGCGATCGACGTTCTCGAGCAGGCCGCGCGTTACGCGCGAGATGTAGGGGATCGCTCTCAGGAGGCCGAGAGTCTCCAATACATCTTCACAGCGGCACTCCGTGGCCCGATGCCGGTCGACGAAGCGCTGGGACGGGTCGAAGAGATCCGCTCGCACGCGGAGGCGAATCGAAGGCTCGAGGCGACCCTTCTGCAGACGCGCGCGCGGCTCGAGGCGATGCAGGGACGCTTCGACGTAGCGCGCGACCTAATTGTGCAGGCGAAGGCGATGGCGGAGGAGCTCGGCCTAGAGGTCATGCTCGCCTCTGGCGTAGGCCCAGCGGCGGGTTATGTCGAGTTACTCGCAGGCGCTGCCTCGATCGCTGAGCGTGAGCTGCGTCCGGCCTGCGAACGGCTCGAGCGGATTGGCGAGCTGGGTTTTCTCGCGAGCACCGCGCCGCTTCTTGCCGATGCGCTCTTCGTGCAGGGACACGATGAAGAGGCTCTGCGGGTGACGGAGCGCTGGAGTTCCGATCGCCTCACGGGCCCTCCAGACGCCGACGCGCACATCGCCTGGCGGCGGGTACGAGCAAAACTGTTGGCCCGCCGGGGCGATTTTGAAGGCGGCGAGCGCCTCGCCCGCGAGGCTACGGCCCTCGCGTCACGCACTGACTTCCTCGATGCCCGTGCTCGGGCGGTTGCCGATCTTGGCGAGGTTCTTCGGCTCGCCGGGCGGCTAGAGGAGTCGGCGGCTGCCGTCCAAGAGGCGGTTCGACTGTACGAGCAGAAGGGGAACGTTGCGGCCGTTGCGGCCCTGGCCGCAGGGAGATCGTGAACGGGAGCGACGGGACTCGAACCCGCGACCTCCGGCGTGACAGGCCGAGTCGGGGCCGACGACGGGCGGCGACGAGTCACGACGAAGGGCCACATTTGC
>CAZQAG010000011.1:0-61113 GCA_964591295.1 uncultured Gaiellales bacterium
CCGTCCGTGGCGATCGCGATCACCTGGGCCCCGCGCGCCCTCGTCTCCTGGATGTTCGAGACGACCTTGTCGTAGACGTGCGAGTCGGTCGCGACACAGACGACGGGCGTCTCGCTGTCGAGGAGCGCGATCGGACCGTGCTTCATCTCGCCGGCCGAGTACGCCTCGGTCGGGATGTACGAGATCTCCTTCAACTTCAGCGCGCCTTCGAGGGCGACGGGCAGGCCGATGTGGCGCCCGAGATAGAGGAAGAACGGCTTGTCGTAGTAGCGCTGCGCGATCTCCTCGATCGGATGGTTCCCGTCGAGGAACGCCTGCATGTGCTCGGGCAGCCGGTAGAGCTCGTCGAGGATGAACTCGATCTCCTTCGCGGGGATCGTCTTCTTGACCTCGGCGAGCTTGAGCGCGAGCAGGCTGATCAGGGCAACCTGGGCCGTGAACGTCTTCGATGCGGCGACGCCGACCTCGAGCCCTGTTCGCGTATAGAGCACGGAGTCGACCTCGCGGGTCAGTTGCGAGCCCATCATGTTCGTGATCGCCACAGTGCGCGCACCCTTCTCCCGCGCGAGCGCCATTGCCGCAAGCACGTCGGCGGTCTCGCCCGACTGCGAGATGCCGATGACGAGCGTGTCCTTCGAGAGCACCGGGTTGCGATAGCGCCACTCGCTCGCGATGTCCGGCTCGACCGGGATGCGCGCCCACTCCTCGATGACGTAGCGGCCGACGACACCCGCGTGGTACGAGGTGCCGCAGGCGAGGATCACGATCCGCCGCAGGTTGCGGATCTCCTTGTCGCTGAGCCCGATTCCCTCGAGCACGAGCTTGCCGTGGCGGACGCGGTCGCCGATCGTCTCGCGCACGCCTTCCGGCTGCTCGTAGATCTCCTTCAGCATGAAGGTCTCGTAGCCTGACTTCTCGGCTGCCTCGTCGTCCCAGTCGATCTCGATCACGTCGCGCTCGACCGCGCCGTCCTCGACGCTCGTGAATGTCGCGCCGTCAGGTGTGATCGACACGACCTCGCCGTCTTCGATCAGCTGCATCTTCCGCGTCTCCTTCAGGAACGCCGTGACGGCCGAGGCCAGGAACATCTCGCCCTCGCCGACACCGACGAGGAGTGGGCACTGAACGCGGGCGCCGACGAGCTGATTCGGATGGTCGCGGTGAATCACGACGAAGGCGAAGTGGCCCTCCAGCTCCGTGTACGCGGCGCGGACGGCCTCGACGAGATCGCCCTTGTAGTGCCGCTCGACGAGGTGGAGCACGACCTCGGCATCCGTCTCCGAGCTGAACTTGTGGCCGTCGGACTCGAGCGAGCGCCTCAGCTCCCGGAAGTTCTCGACGATCCCGTTCAGGACGACGGCGGCCTTGCGCTCGTCGCAGCCCGTCAGCGGGTGCGCATTCTCCTCGGAGACCCGCCCGTGCGTGGCCCAGCGCGTGTGGCCGAGCCCGGTCGAGGACTGCGAGCCGTTGTGCTTGGCGACCTGCTTCAGGTTTGCGAGATTCCCGACCGCCCGCAGGTAGTCGAGCCCCTCGTCCTCGAGCAGTGCGAGCCCAGCCGAGTCATAGCCCCGGTACTCGAGGCGCTCTAGGCCATGAATGAGGAGCGGCTTCGCTCTCCGCGGCCCGACATATCCGATGATTCCACACACCCTGAGCTCCTTTCGGCTGCGGGGCCTTCAGGTGATGTAGGTCGACGGCTTGAATTCTCTACAGAACGCGTAAAAGCCCGGCTTTCGCGACCCCTGCGTCGGAGATCGGTCAACCGAGCTCTCGTAGAACGAGGCCAGAGATGGTACCACAGAGATCTCGGGCTTCCGCGTAGTCCTGAGCCTCCGCGAGGACACGGACAACGGGCTCCGTACCGGAAGGGCGGACGAGTATCCGGCCCCTTTCTCCGAGCTCGCCGTTCAGCCGCTCGACCTCGGCAAGGAGGCTCTGGGGGAGGACTCGTGTGGAAACGGGAACGTTCTCCTGCGCCTGCGGATAGTGCGGCATGACCGCGGCCGCCTCGCGCAGGGTTCTGCCCTTGAGGGCGCCGCAGAGAAGGAGCGCGGCGGCCAGGCCGTCCCCGGTCACGTGATCCCGCAGGTAGATGATGTGGCCCGACTGCTCGCCCCCGAGCGAGCCGCCGTGCCGGCGCAGCGCCTCGAGCACGTACCGGTCGCCGACGTCGGTCGTGATCACGCGGATCCCGCGCTCGCCCATGAGCCGGTGGAAGCCGAGATTTGTCATCACCGTGACGGCGATGAGACCGACCTTCAGGTCGAGGGCGAGGATCGCAAGGATCTGGTCGCCGTCCACCGACGCGCCGTCGGCGTCGACCGCGAGCATGCGGTCGCCGTCGCCGTCGAAGGCGATGCCGAGATCGAAGCCTCCATCACCGACGACCCGTTGCAGGAGCGTCAGGTCGGTCGCCCCGCAGCCCACGTTGATGTTCTCGCCGTCCGGCGCGGCCGCGACCGGCGAGACCTCGGCGCCGAGACGCTCGAACGCCTGCGGTGCGATGCCGGAATACGCCCCGTTCGCACAGTCGACCGCGATCCTGAGCCCGCTCAGGTCGCTCCCGAAGCGCTCGACGATGTGCTCGAAGTAGCTGTCAGTCGCGACCTCGACCCGGTCGATCGAGCCAGGCGTATCGGCGGGCTCGGCGTCGAGGAGAGCCTCGATCTCCTCCTCGGCCTTGTCTGTCAACTTCCGGCCTTCGCTATCAAAGAGCTTGACCCCGTTGTACTCGGGGGGATTGTGCGAGGCGGAGATGACCGCTCCGAGATCGAGCGCGAGCAAGGCCACCGCAGGGGTCGGAAGTACGCCCGCGAGCACGGCGTTACCGCCCGCGGACGCGACTCCTCGCGCGAAAGCTTCCTCGAGCTCTGGGCCGGAGCCTCGCGTGTCGCGCCCGACGAAGACGCGGCCACGCCCGGACCAGAGCGACGAGGCGCGGCCGAAACGCTCGACGAGATCTGGGGTCAGGTCTTCCCCAACGACCCCCCGGACGCCGTCGGTGCCGAAGTACTTGCGGGCCAATTAGCGCTTAGAGAATTGAGGCGCTTTACGGGCCTTGTGGAGGCCGGCCTTCTTGCGCTCGACCTTGCGCGCGTCGCGGGTGAGGAAGCCCTCACGCTTGAGCGGAATGCGCAGCTCCGGATCGGCCTCGACGAGAGCCCGCGCGATGCCGTGCCGAACCGCGCCCGCCTGGCCGGACGGGCCGCCGCCTTGCACGCGGGCACGAAGGTTGTAGCGCCCTTCGGCGCCCGCAAGCTTGAGCGGAGCCATCACGGACGTCCGGTGGGCCGCCCGCGGGAAGTACTCCTCGAGCGTGCGCCCGTTGATCCACGTCGTGCCGTCGCCCGGACGAAGGATCACCCGCGCGACGGAGGTCTTCCGCTTGCCGGTGCCCTGGTAGGAAGCCTGCTCAGCCACTTCCGTTCTCCAGTGGCAGCGGCTTGGGCGCCTGCGCCTCGTGGGGATGCTCCGGGCCTGCGTAGATCTTCAGCTTGAGGAGCTGGGCGCGGCCGAGCCGATTGCGAGGGAGCATGCCTCTCACGGCCTTGCGCAGAACCTCGGTCGGGCGGCGCTTGAGCTCTTCGCGCAGCGGGCGGCTGCGAAGCCCGCCCGGATAGCCGGAGTGCCTGTAGTACATCTTGTCGTCGAGCTTCTTGCCGGTGACGGCAATCTTCTCTGCGTTGACGACCACCACGAAGTCACCCGTATCGACGTGCGGCGTGTACTGAGGCTTCCCCTTGCCGCGCAGCGCCTCGGCGATCTGGGTAGCGAGACGACCGAGGGTTTTCCCCTCGGCATCGACGACGTACCAGTGGCGCTCGATCTCACCTGGCTTTGCGTTCCATGTTTTTTGCATCTGATTGAACCCGTGCCAGACTAAAGTCTGGCACGGAAGATAGAAAGTGGCGGACTAGAAGCCCGCCGGCGCACGATCCTACCAGCGATTACGCCGCAGACCTTGCTGCGGGCCGGAGTCTCGCCAGGAGAATTGCGGGTGCGATCGCGAGCACCGTCGCGCCGATCGCCATCGCAGCCACGCCGAGCACATCGAGGGCAACGCCGCCGATGAGCGCGAGCGAGGCGCCGGTGAGCCCCGCGAGGAGGTCGTTCAGGCCGAGCAGCTTGCCCCGCTCAGCGGGCCCGGTGGCGTCGGCGAGCTGCGCCGTCGCGGAGACAAACGAGAGGTTCCAGCCGAGCCCGAGGCCGAAGAGCAGAACTGCTGTCATCGGCACGCTCTCGAACACCAGCAGCCCGACGGACGAGACGGCCATCACGGCGAGGCCGCCGCCGAGCGCCGGCCCGCGCCCGACCCTGTCGATCAGCCGACCGATGACGAGGACGAGCGCGTACATGCCGAGCACGTGGGCGCCGATGATCGGGAAGACCGCCCCCTGCGATTGTTGATGGTGATCGACCACCACGTAGCCCGTAAGGTTCATCACCGAGACCATGACCCCGAAGCTCGCAATCGCCGCGAGCATCGCCGGCCGGACCCCGGGGCGCCGAATGATCTGGCTCAGCGGGGCAGATGCCGCCGGCTCGGGGCCCTCTCGCCGTCCGGAGATGCGCTCGGCGATCAGCTTCGGGTCCGGTCGCACGGTCAACACGAGCGCGCACGCAACGAGCGACATGCCGGCGGCGGCGAGCCAGGGAACGGTGAGCGTGCTCGCAGCCACGTCCTTGCCCGAGAACAGCGGTCCGAAGACAGCCGGGCCGAAGATCGCGCCAAAAACGGCACCAAAGAGAACGAGCGAGATCCCCCGTGCTCTCCGCTCCGGCGGGTACATGTCGCCCGCGGCAATGCGGATGAGCAGGGTCACGGCGCCGGAGACGCCGATGAGCACGAAGCCCGCGATCACCGCAAGCCCTGCATCCCAGTGGGTGCCCGCCGCCGTCACCACGCAGCCGACCGAGCCGAGCAGGAAACCTGTGGCGATCACGGGCACCCGCCCGAAGCGATCCATCGCCCGGCCGGCCGGCAAGGCGGAGAGTGCCGCCGCCGCGAGGTAGATCGCGGGCCCTAGCCCGAGCAGTGACGTAAACCCTGTCACCAGCACGAACGTCAGCGAGAGGACGGCGGCCGCAAGCTGGAGGACGACGAGGTACACGGCCAGCACCGAGGCCAGGATCGCCGTGTTCCGCCGGATGTGGAGGTTCTCGGTCAGAAGCCGAGAATCGGGCGACGGACGGGCGAGCTCGGCACGCCCGAAGGATAATCCCTCGGATGCTGCGCATTCTTCTCGCTCTCACTCTGGCGGCGCTCATGCTCGGCTTGCCGGGGGCGTACGGGCGCGGCGGGAGCGATCCAGGGGTGACCCCCGGGTCGATTCTGCTCGGCGGGACGGTTCCGTTGACGGGCGACGCGGTCGCCTACGCCGCGGTCGCCCGGGGCGCCGAGGCGTACTTCAAGTACGTCAATGCCCGCGGCGGCGTGCGCGGCCGTCAGATCGAGTACCTCTACGTCGACGATTCGTACAACCCGTCCGAGACGATTCGCAAGACGCGGGAGCTGGTCCAGGACGAGGAGGTGTTCGCGATCTTCAACAGCGTCGGCACCGAGCACGTGTTGGCCGTGCGCCCGTACCTGAACCAGGCCGGGGTCCCACAGCTCTTCGTGGGCAGCGGCCACTCCGCACTGGCGCTCGAGCGCAAGCGCTACCCGTGGTCGATGGGATACCTGCCCCGCTTCGCGGGCGAAGGGGCGCTCTACGGCCGCTATCTGGCGAAAACCCGTCCGCGAGCCAAGATCGCGGTCCTCCACGAGGACTCGGAGTACGGACAGGACATGTTCGCCGGTCTGCGGCGCGGGCTCGGGCGGCTGTCTCCGCGCATCAGGGCCGTCCAGACCTACGACCTATCCGACGCCGACGTCAACTCTCAGATGGCGCGCCTGAAGGCCTCCGGCGCCGACACGCTGATGATCTTCGCGCTCCCGACGCAGACGATTCAGGCCTTCCTCGCGGTGCATAAGCTGGGCTGGCGGCCGCGCATCTTCGTCAACTCCGTCTCGATCGATCCGTTCGTGATGGAGGTCGTCCAGCGCAACACGAGCAAGCGGCTCGTCGCGGGGGCGATCTCGAGCTCGTTCCTCAAGGACCCGACCGACCCCGCTCTCGCTCGCAACCCGGGCGTCAAGCTCTACAAGCAGATCCTGCGGCGCTACCTACCGGGTGCGAAGGTGAAGGAGGTCGCGAACATGTACGGGATGGCAGTTGCGTACACGATGGTCGACGCGCTGCGCCGCGCGGGTGCGGAGCCGAGCCGCGCGAGCCTTTTGCGCGCGGCGACACACTTGAACGAGCGGGCGAATCCCTTCTTCGTCAAGGGGATCGCCGTGCAGACCGGGCCTGAGGACTACTACCCGATCGAGCGCGCGAGGATGGTTCGCTTCCGCGACGGCCGCTGGCGCCAGCTCGGCGGCCTCGTCAGCGTTCGCTAGCACGGCGCTACTCCCACTCGATCGTGCTGGGCGGCTTCGACGAGATGTCGAGCGCGACGCGGTTCACCGCGGGGATCTCGTTGATGATGCGGCTCGAGATCGTCTCGAGCAGGTCGTAGGGCAGCCGTGCCCAGTCGGCGGTCATCGCGTCCTCCGATGTGACGGCGCGAATCACGATCGGATACGCATAGGTTCGCTCGTCGCCCTGGACACCGACCGAGCGGATCGCAGGCAGGACGGCGAAGCTCTGCCAGAGCTCGCGGTAGAGCCCGGCGCGCCTGATCTCCTCCTGGAGGATCGAGTCGGCCTCGCGCAGGATCTCGAGCCGCTCGTCGGTGACCTCGCCGATGATCCTGATCGCGAGCCCGGGGCCCGGAAACGGCTGGCGCCAGACCATCTTCTCCGGCAGCCCGAGCTCCTCGCCCACGCGCCGCACCTCGTCCTTGAACAGCATCCGCAGAGGCTCGACCAGCTCGAAGTCGATGTCCTCCGGCAGGCCGCCGACATTGTGGTGCGACTTGATCGTCGCGGCGACTCCTTCGCTGCCGCCCGACTCGATCACGTCCGAGTAGAGCGTGCCCTGCACGAGGTAGCGCATGTTCCCGAGCTTTCCCGACTCCTCTTCGAAGACGCGGATGAACTCCTCGCCGATCGCTCGGCGCTTGTCCTCCGGATCGGTGACGCCCTCGAGCTTCGCGAGGAAGCGCTCTTCGGCGTCGACGTGCACGAGCGGGACGTGGAAGTGGTTGCCGAAGGTCTCGACGACCTGGGCGGCCTCGTCCTTCCGCAGAAAGCCGTGGTCGACGAAGACGCAGGTCAGCTGGGCGCCGATCGCCTTGTAGACGAGCAGCGCCGCCACAGCCGAGTCGACTCCGCCGGACAGGGCACAGAGCACGCGCTCGGCCCCGACCTGCTCGCGAATACGCTCCACCTGCTCCTCGATGACAGCGGCGGCCGTCCATGTCGGGGGCGCGTCGGCGACGGTGTAGAGGAAGTTCTTGAGCAGGTCGTTCCCGTACGGCGTGTGCACGACCTCGGGGTGAAACTGGACGCCGTAGAGCCGCCGGTCCGGGTCCTCGAAGGCGGCGATCGGCGAGGACTGTGACGAGGCGACTATCCGCGCCCCTTCCGGTGGAGCGGTCACCGAGTCGCGGTGGCTCATCCAGCCGATCTGCTCTGAGGGGAGGTTCAGGAAGAGCTCGCCCTCCTCCGCCTTGAACTCCGTCTTCCCAAACTCCGAGACGCCCGTGCGCTCGACCCGGCCGCCGAGGTCTTGCGCCATCAGCTGCATCCCGTAGCAGATGCCAAGAGTGGGAATTCCGAGCTCGAAGATCTTCGGGTCGACCTTCGGAGCGCCTTCGGCATAGACCGACGCGGGACCGCCCGACAAGACGAGCGCCAGCGGGTTACGCATGCGCACCGCCTCCGGCGAGATGTCGTGAGGCACGAGCTCCGAGTACACGCGACATTCCCGAACGCGTCTGGCGATCAGCTGCGAGTACTGACCTCCGCAGTCCAGAACGAGCACCGGCCGCTCTTCGGCGGCCGGCTCAGGCGTGGGCAGCGGGACGACGTTCAATGCCCCGCCCGGTGATGGTTCCGAGCTTCTGGGTCGCGAGCACCAAGCCAGAGGCCGCACTCGTCCGCGCAAGGCATCGCTTGCGATGCCTCTAAGAGGTCACGGCAGCTCTGCTGGCGTGACCGTTTCATGCTAGAAGCCTTGGCAAGGGCGAGGGTGGACTCTGGCGCCGCGTGATCGCGGGCCAGAAGCCGGAGTCCATTGCCGGGTGGGGCATTTACCCCATGCCCACCTTCTGGGCTTGCTGGAGCGACTTGCCTTCGGACTTGATCGAGGGTGCGAGCATGATCTCGGCTTTCTGGAAGTCGTGGATCGACTCGTAGCCGCAGGTCGCCATCGACGTCCGCAGCGCGCCCATCAGGTTCAGCGTCCCGTCGTTCTCATGCGCGGGGCCGACGACGATCTCCTCGAGCGAGGCGACCTGCTCGGTCTGCACGCGCGCGCCACGCGGGAGCGTGGGATGGAAGGTCGCCATGCCCCAGTGGTAGCCGCGGCCCGGCGCCTCCTTCGCCCGGGCAAGCGGGGAGCCGATCATGACGGCGTCGGCGCCGCAGGCGACTGCCTTGGCGATGTCACCGCCCGTGCGCATGCCGCCGTCTGCGATCACGTTCACGTACTTCCCGGTCTCGAGCAGGTGCTGGACGCGCGCGGCGGCCGCGTCGGAGATTGCCGTTGCCTGCGGGACGCCCACGCCGAGGACGCCCCGAGTGGTGCAGGCCTGGCCCGGACCGACACCGACGAGCACGCCCTCTGCACCGGTTCGCATCAGGTGGAGAGCGGTCTGGTACGAGGCGCAGCCTCCGACGAGGGTCGGGATCGGCAGCTCGGCGATGAACTCCTTCAAGTTCAGCGCCTGCCCGTTCGACGACACGTGCTCGGCAGAGACGACCGTGCCCTGGATGACGAGGATGTCGAGCCCCGCCTCGAGCACGAGCTCGTAGTGCTCGCGGACGCGCTGCGGCGTGAGCGAGCCGGCGACGAGAACGCCTGAGCGCTTGATCTCGTCGATCCGCTCTGCCATCAGCTTCGGCTCGACGGGCCGCGCGTAGATCTCCTGGAGACCGCGCGTCGCCTTGTCCTTCGACAGCTTCGCAATGCGCTCGAGCTCGACGTCAGGGTTCTCGTAACGCGTGTAGATGCCCTCGAGGTTGAGGACACCGAGCCCCCCGAGCTTGCCGAGCTGGATCGCGGTCTTGGGCGAGACGACGCCGTCCATAGCGGAACCGAGCAGCGGCAGCTCCAGCAGGTGCGGCCCCAGCTTCCAGCCGATGTCGACGTCCTGAGGATCGCGGGTCCTGCGGCTCGGGACGATCGCGATGTCGTCGAATCCGTAAGCATGGCGCGCCTTCTTGCCGCGGCCGATCTCAACGTCCAAGCGCCCGAACACCTCCCCTTAAAGCAGAAAACCCAGGCGCCCTAGGGTCGCCTGGGTCGTGAAGACCGTCTGTCAAACCTCGCCTCTCAACTGGTGGTCGATCGTATCAGCCTCGCGTGACGACGGTCAGCGCGCGACGGGCTCGAGCTCGCCGACCTCGACGCCTCCCGTGAGGCGGCTCGCCTCCCGTGGGTCGAAGCGCCCGGCGCCCACCTCGAGCGTCGAGGCGGCTCCCGCCGCGACCGCGGCTCGCAGCGCCTCGTCGATCGGCTTGCCGGCGTGGCGAGCCGCGAGGAATCCGGCCAGGAGCACGTCGCCCGATCCGACCGACGAGAGGGTCTCGACACGCGGCGCGACGCAGCGAAAGCGCTTCACCTCGCGCTCCTCGTGGAGGAGCGCGAAGCAGCCCGACTCCTGGGTGATGAGGACGTTGCGCGCCCCGAGCTCGGCGATGGAGTCGAGCGCGAGGATGAAGTCCTGCTCCTCGTGGAACTCCTGGCCGACGAGGCTCTCTGCCTCACGCTGATTCGGCGAGACGAGGAACGGCTCGGCTCCGGTGCCGAGCCGAAGCGGCTCGCCCTCGGAGTCGAGGATCGTCTGCACGCCCCGGCGGTTCAGGTCGCGGATCGCCTCCGCATAGAAATCGTCCTCCACGCCGCGCGGTAGCGAGCCCGAGAAGACGACTGTCTGCGCACCGTTTGCGAGGTAGTGGAGCTTGTCGCGAAGGATCTCGAGCTCCTCCGGCTCGACCTCCGGCCCCCACTCGTTGATCTCCGTGTACGCGGATGCGGTGGGATCGACGACGGCGGTCGAGGTGCGGGACTCGTCGCCGATGCGGACGAAGTCGTTCAGGATCGCCTCGGCCGTCAGCTCCTCGACGATGCGCGTTCCCGTCAGGCCGCCGGCGAGGCCGGTGGCGACGACCGGTACCTCGAGGCGCTTCAGCGCACGTGCGACGTTGATGCCCTTGCCGCCGGCGAGCGTGAGCCCACCGCGGGTCGCACGGTGCCGCTGTCCGCGCTGGAAGTTGGGGACGGTCAGCGTGCGGTCAAGCGCTGCGTTGAGAGTGACGGTGATGATCATTCGCTTGGGCTCATCCGATCCAGCCCCACATGTTGCGCGCAGTACGGCCGACATACCAACCTGCACGGTCGAGCGAGCCGGGCTCCCGGATCGAACGCGAGGCGACGAGCGGGGACCGGGCGATCAGGCGTCCGCGGTCGTAGACGCGCACCTCCCCCAGCTTCTGGCCCTTGCGCACCGGCAGCTCGACGCCCACGGGAGCCACGACGCGCTCCACGAGCGGGCGCGTGACAAGGACCGCTCGTCGCAGTGAGCGCGGGGCGACGAGCGCCAGCTGGCCGCGGCCGTACGGAGTCTCGGACTGCGCGTAGGCGCGACCGGCCGAGACGACGGAGACCACGCGGAAACGCGAGAGCCCCCAGGCCATCAGCTCGACGAGGTCGCCGTTCCGCGTCGCGCGGCCCGGGCTACCGATGAGCGTTGCGTAAACCGTGACGCCCGCGCCTCGTACCGCGGCGACCTCCGACCATCCGGCCGCGGTGGTGTGGCCCGTCTTCACCCCGACGACGCCGGGATAGCTTCCGAGCAGATCGTTCCAGGTATGCAGGCGCCGCCCGCCGGCGATCGTCGCGTCGCGCATCGCGACGATCTGCCGAACCACCGGCTTCTGCATGAGGAGGCGGGCGAGCGTCGTCATGTCACGCGCACTCGACACATGGCCGGACGCGTCGAGCCCATCCGGTCGCACGAAATGCGTGTCCCCGAGCCCGAGCTGTCGCGCGCGCCTGTTCATCATGAAGACGAAGCGGCTCGCGCTGCCGCGGCCGACATGGTCGGCGAGGGCCCACGCCGCGTCGTTCGCGCTCTGGATCAAGCAGGCCTCGACCAGGTCTCGGACGGTCAGCCGCTCCCCCGCGCGCAGGTGGATGCTCGACTCGCCGACCTGGGCCGCCTCCGACGAGACCGTGACGACGTCGGACAGCTGCGTTCGCTCGAGGGTCAGGAGGACGGTCATCATCTTCGTCAGGCTGGCAATCGAGACCTGCCGCGCCGGGTTCTCGGCGAGCAGCACCTCTCCCGTGCGCCCATCCGCAACGAGATACGCGCGCGCGTCCACGCTGGGTCCAGCCGCGAAGGCCGAGGGAACGAGCGAGAGGACGGCCGCAGCTAGAAGGAGGGCTTGGCGGAACATTGCTCGTCGCCGGGGTGTGATGCTCGTTCCGAGGCCGCGGACGCAGGGAGCCCCGATAGCCCCTATCGGGGCGACCGAGGACCCGGCCTCGGGGCGAGCAGCGCGGCCCGGCGACTCAGACCCTTGCCTGAGCTTCACGGGCTCGAAATGTACCCGCGCGTCAGAGCGCCCCGCGAA
Source organism: uncultured Gaiellales bacterium (assembly GCA_964591295.1). Taxonomy (GTDB): domain Bacteria; phylum Actinomycetota; class Thermoleophilia; order Gaiellales; family Gaiellaceae; genus VAXT01. The sequence continues at coordinate 11,789 of CAZQAG010000011.1, forward strand.
CGACGAGCACCGCGGCGGTGACGAGCAGCAGGAATGCAACCGGCAGCGCATAGCGCCGGGCCTCCGCCCGCCAGTCGAGGCCCCTCACCAGCCCGAGGCCGTCCAGACCTCGCTCTTCAGCCGGGCAGCCTCGGCCGCGGCCGCGGAGCGCCAGTCGTCGTCGGCAGTCCGGAAGGCATAGAGGACCGAACGGGATGCGGCCACGAGCGCGCTGGCCGGACCGCTCGTGAAGGCGCGCGCGACGTCGGCCGCGCTCGCGCCCTGGGCGCCGACGCCGGGCAAGAGGAGCACCGCGCGCGGGAGCAGCTTCCGCGCCTCCCCGATTGCGCGCGGGTGGGTCGCGCCGACGACCGCTCCGACGCTCGAGAGCCCACGCTCGCCCACGAGATCCTCGCCCCACTCCGCAACGAGCCGGGCGACGTGCTGCCAGAGCGGGCTCCCATCCGAGAGCACGAGATCCTGGATGTCGGCGACGCCGGCATTCGAGGTCTTGACCAGGCAGAAGATGCCCGCGCCTTCTCGCCGGCACGCTGCGATCAGCGGCTCGAGGGAATCGCGGCCCAGGTACGGGCTGACGGTCATCGCATCGGCGAGCGGCGGCTGGTCGTCGCGCGGCTCGAGATACGCGGCTGCGTACGCACGGGACGTCGAGCCGATGTCGCCTCGCTTTGCGTCGGCGAGGACGATCAGCCCGGCGGTGCGGGCATAGACGCACACGTCCTCGAGCGCGCGCATCCCGTCGGAGCCGAGTGCCTCGAAGAAGGCGAGCTGCGGCTTGACCCCGACCGCGTACTGGGAGACGGCATCGATGATGCCGCGACAGAACCGGCTGAACGCCTCGGCCGCCTCCGCGCGGCCGAGGTGCGCGTCACCGGCAAGCTCGACGGGAAGGAGGTCGGTGACCGGATCGAGCCCGACCATGAGCTGGCTGCGCTTGCGCTCGACGGCCTCGGCGAGCCGGTCGCCGAACGTCGCCGCGCCGACCCTGGGTGCGACCTCGAGATCCTGCGCCATCGGGGTCAGGTTAGCTATGCGCCCGGAATACAAAACGGGGGCCGCAACAATTGCGGCCCCCGTTGAAGCTTCGATTGCCCGTGGACTACGTCGGGTGGCCGGCGCCGCTCTTGACCGCCTGCTTGAGCTGGCTACCCGCCGAGAACTTCGGAACGGTCGTCGCGGCGATCTGTACCCGCTCGGTGGGGTTCCTGGGATTGACGCCCTGGCGTGCAGCACGCGCCTGCGTCGTGAACTTCCCGAAGCCTGTGAAGGCGACCTCGCCGCCTCCGCGCAGGACGTCGGTGATCGAGTCCAGGAAGGCGTCCACGGCTTCCGCCGCGTCGCGCTTCGAGAGATTCGCCCTGTCGGCGACCTTGTCGACGAACTCCTGTTTTGTCACGTGCATTCCTCCCTCTAACGGTTCAGTTATCCGCAGTCGGACCCTAACAGCCGAGCCGTTTCGGCTCAACCATGCGGTTTTGCGGCGGTTTTCTGCATCCCGAGCAAGTCTCCTGCCCGAAAAAGCGGCATTAGACGGGCTCCGCGGCGCGCGAGAGCGTCTACCCCGCCCTCCTCGCGATCGACGACGCAGACCGCGATTCGACACTCGAGACCCGCTTCACGAAGGGCCTCGAGAGCCTCGACGGCGGCCCCGCCGGACGTGACCACGTCCTCGACGAGGCAGACGCGCTCGCCCGGCTCGAAGACCCCTTCCAGCCGGTTCGCGGTCCCGTACTCCTTCGCCTTCTTGCGGACGATCAGGAACGGGAGGCCGGAGGAGAGCGAGGCTGCTGCGGCAAGCGCGACGGCCCCGAGCTCCGGCCCCGCGAGTCGCGCGGCGTCCGGCTCGTGCTCTGCGACCGCGGCGGCGATGTGCTCCCCGAGCGCCGCGAGCAGGTCGGGCCGGGTCTCGAACCGATACTTGTCGAGGTAGTAGTTGGAGCGCCGCCCCGAGCGAAGCACGAAGTCACCCTCGAGGTATGCGTGCTCCCGAAGAGCGGTTGCGAGCTCTTCCCGTCTCACGGGCGAGCCGCGCGGAGCGCGTCGTGCGCGAGCGGCAACAGGTGGGACGCCTCCGCCGAGGCTCCCTCAAGCGAGACCATCGAGCCGTCCACGAAGTAGAGGTCGACGCGCTCGTGCGCGCGGCCGCGCCTGGCGTAGAGCCCGATGCCCAGCAGCGACCCGACGCCGAGCAGGACTGCGAGGAGCCTACGACGGCCCATCGGCCTTCGCCCGCGGTCGACGCTTCGGCTTCGGCTTCGGCTTCGGCTTCGGCTTCGGCTTCGGCTTCTCTGCAGCGCGGCGCAGGCAGCTCCTGAGGTCGTAGAAGACGAGCCCCGCGGTCGGCGAGGGCCCCGTGACGGCCGCGATCAGCCGCTCTCCGTCGCGGGCGACGAAGAGGCTCCCTTCGCCCGTCGCAGCCTCGACCTGCGTCAGTTCGCCGTCTCGAAGCCGTTCGGCCGACTCCAGGAGAGCGCGCGCGGAGGATGCAAGACGGGCCGCCGCGGCCTCGTCGCGCAGGGTCGCCGCAGCAACGGCGCCGCTGCCGTCGAAGAGGACAGCGGCGAGCACCTGCGAAGAGATCTCGGTCAGCTCGGCGAGCGCGGTCTGCGCCTCTGTCATCGCTCGCAAAGCTAACAGCCCAGGGAATAGCCTCCCTCACTATGCGCCAGGTCCTTGAGAAGTTCTTCGCCGACCGAGGCACACACCTCGCGGCGATGATCGCCTACTTCGCGCTCCTCTCCTTCGTGCCGCTCCTCTTCCTCGCCCTTGCACTGCTCGGGTTCGCGGGCCGGGCCGACGAGTCGAGCTTCCTCGTCACGGAGCTGAACAAAGCGTTCCCGTCGAGCTCGGTCGAGGGCATCCTCAAAGTCGTCCGCTCGATCCAGGACAACGCGGCGACGCTCGGGGTGATCGGAGCCCTCTTCGTCGGCTGGACGTCCCTGTCGCTCTTCAGCGTGCTCGAGTCGGCGTTCAACATCGTCTACGGGAAACCGAACCGCTCGTTCCTGCACGGGAAGCTGCTCGCGGTGACGCTGCTCGTCGGCTCGCTCGTCACGCTCTTCGTCGGGCTCCTCGTCGGCTCGGTCGGCTATGAGGTGCTGAAGCGCGTCGCCGGCGGCTTCTTCGCCAACGACTACGTGGCGTACGGAATCTCGGTCGTCATCTCGACGATGTCCGTGTTCGTCTTCCTCTTCTCCGTCTACTACCTACTGACGAACGAGAAGCTGAGCTTCCAGGAGGTGCTGCCGGGGACAATCGTCGCGACCATCGCGCTCGAAGCAAGCTTCCAGCTCCTGCCGCTGTACCTTCGGCTCTCTAGAGACGTGATCGCGCTCCAGGCGTTCGGTGCGCCCGCGCTCTTGCTGGTCTGGCTCTACCTGATGGCGAACGTGATCGTCTTCGGGGCCGAGGTCAACTGGTGGCTCGCCCGCGGCCGCCGGCAGGCGGTCGAGCTCGAAGAGGCAACCGGCCTCGCCTGAGCCGACACCTCCAACTTTGCAACAGACTGTTGCTAAGTCTCTGAGGCGAGGGCTTCGAGGAGGGCTCTGGCCGCCCGGGCACGGTGAGAGTTCTCGCGCTTCCACTCGTTGCCCAGCTCGGCGACGGTGCGCTCCTCGCCCTCGGGGACGAAGACCGGGTCGAAGCCGAACCCTTCGCTGCCCCGTGGCTCCTCGGCGATGCGCCCCTCGAGGACGCCTGTTCCCCGAAACTCCTCGCCTGCGGGTGAGATCGCGACGAGCTCGCTGACGTACCGCGCGCCGCGGCTCTCGCCCTCGACGCCTTCGAGCACCTCGACGGCGCGCTCGGCCTCCCTTCCGGCCGCCCACCGCGACGACTGCACGCCCGGCTCGCCTCCCAGGGCCTCGAGCTCGACGCCCGAGTCCTCGCCCAGCACCCAGGCATCGGGAGCCAGACCATGTCCGTGGACGGCCTTCGACCGTGCGTTCTCGTAGTACGTGTTGCCCTCCTCGGGCGGATATTCGACGGCGTCGAGGGGCTCGATCCGCCACTCCGGCAGAGCGTGGCGCAGCTCGCGGAGCTTGCCCTCGTTCATCGAGGCCAGGCGGGCTAGCCGCCCCACCGCACCCCGAGCACCTGCTCGCGGCGCATCAGCTCCGCCGTCACGGCGTGCTCCGGTGCCCCACCGAGGCGAACATCGAGCACGACCCGACGCCGGTCGCTCGCGTCCTCCACCTCGAACGCCCTCACAGCCGCGCCGGTTCGCTCGAGTGCTTCGATGAGGACGGCTGGGCTCTCGGCCGGGCCGAGCTCGACCTCGAGGCGGTGCTCACCCGGCCGGATTCGCTCGAAGAAACGGAAGGCGACGATGCGCAGAGGCCAGAGGCTGACGAGCACGAGCACGGTGGTGATCACCGCGGCGCTGTAATAGCCGGCGCCGGCCGCGATCCCGATTGCCGCCACGACCCAGAGGCTCGCCGCCGTCGTAAGACCGCGGATCGAAAGGCCCTGGCGGATGATCGCGCCCGCTCCGAGGAACCCGATGCCGGTCACGATCTGCGCGGCAATCCGAGTCGGGTCGTATGTGATCCCGCTCTCTGTCGAGAACCTGAAGTCGCGCCACCCGTAGGCGGACACGATCGTGAACAGGGCAGCGCCGACCGCGACGAGGAGGTGCGTTCGCAGCCCTGCCTCACGCTCGCGAATCTCCCGCTCGGCTCCGATCGCACCGCCGAGCACTCCGGCGAGGACGACCCGCACCAGCACCTCGGCCCAGTGCAGCTCAGGCGGCACGGACCGCCTCCACGGCATCGCGCTGCGCAACGCCGATCTCCTCGATCCCGCCCGCGGCGAGGTCGAGCAGCTCGTCGAGCGCTTCGCGGTCGAGCGGTGCCCGCTCGGCGGTCGCCTGAACCTCGATCAGGCGTCCGTCGCCCGCCATGACGACGTTCACGTCCACCTCGGCTGACGAGTCTTCCACGTAGTCGAGATCGAGCACGGGCTCGCCTTCGACGATCCCGACCGAGACGGCACCGACGGAATCCGTGAGGACCTTCCCGAGGCCCATGTCGTTGAGCGCGCGCCGGGCCGCGACGTACGCGCCCGAGATCGCCGCACAGCGCGTCCCCCCGTCCGCCTGGATGACGTCGCAGTCGATCCAGAGCGTCCGCTCGCCAAGGGCGTCGAGGTCGGCAACGGCGCGCAGAGCGCGGCCGATCAACCGCTGGATCTCGACCGTCCTGCCCTTCTGCTTTCCGGAGCTCGCCTCTCGTTGGGTGCGCTGGCCCGTCGAGGCCGGCAGCATCGAGTACTCGGCCGTCAGCCAGCCGCGCCCCCGGCCCGCGAGCCAGCGGGGAACGCCCTCCTCGATCGACGCGGTGCAGAGCACACGTGTCTTGCCGAACGAGATCAGAGCCGACCCGTTTGCCTGCTCGAGGTAATCCGGCTCGATCTCGAGCGTCCGGAGCTCGTCGGTTCGGCGCCCACTCGGCCGGCTCACGCGGCCGCTGCCTCCAACTCGGCGATCGCGACCTGCTCGACCTGTCCGAGCGGCAACTGCAGGAACCGCTCGCCGAGGGCCCGGAAGCGCTCGGGGTCGCCGGTGGTGAGGAAGCGGTAGGCGCCCTCGCGGGTCGGCTCGTTGGCAATGCCCTTCCGCTCGAGCGTCTCGGCCACCTCGCGCGCGGTCTCCTCGGCCGAGAAGATGAGCGTTACGCCACGCCCGAAGATGCGCTGGAAGACCGGGCGGATCAGCGGGTAGTGAGTGCAGCCGAGGATCACGGTGTCGACGCCGGCCTCCTTGAGTGGCGCGGCGTACTCCCGCACCGCTGCCACGGTCTTCTCGCCGAATGGATCGTCGCTCTCGATCAGCGGCACGAGCAGCGGACAGGCGACCGGGAAGAGGCGGACCCCGGCGTCGAGCGTGTGCACGAGGTCGGCGTAGCGGCCGGCGGTGACCGTCGCCTGGGTCGCGAGCAGCCCGATCCGGCGGTTCCGCGTCGTCTGCACCGCCGCGTGTGCCTCCGGGGTGATCACGCCGACGATCGGAACCTCGAGGCGCTCCTGGAGCTCGGGCAGAGCCGCAGACGTCGCCGCATTGCAGGCGGCGACGATCATCTTCACGCCCTGCCCTTCGAGATAGCCGGCGATCTCTCCCGCAAAGCGCCGGATCTCGCCGAGCTCGCGCGGCCCGTACGGAAGGCGCGCGAGGTCACCGAGGTAGACGAAGTCCTCGTGCGGCATCGTCACGAGGCATTCGTGAAGGACGGTGAGCCCTCCGGTTCCGGAGTCGAAGACGCCTACCGGGCGAGGATCCATGGCGCGATTGTAGGCTCGTGCCATGCGCTACCTCGTCGCAGGCCTCGCCGTCCTCCTTCTGGCCGCGCCGAGCACCGCCTCAGCCGCCTCCACCAAGACCGATCTGATGATCCCGATGAGCGACGGGGCGAAGCTCGCGAGCACGTACTACCTGCCGGACGGTGCGGCACCCGCCGGCGGTTGGCCGACGGTGCTGCTCCTGCACGGGCTTGGGGAAAACCGCACCGACACGACCAATGCGGTCGGCATGTCGATCAACACGATCGCGGAGACGCAGCTCGTTCCGCAGGACTACGCCGCCTTGACCTTCGACGCCCGCGGGCACGGCGAGTCGGAAGGGCTCGTCGCGATCGACGGTCCGCGCGAGATCCAGGACGTCCGCGAGCTCTTCAACTGGCTCGCCTCGCGCGCAGGCATAAACCCGCAGCGGATTGGCGCGTTCGGCTACTCGTACGGAGGCGGCGCGATCTGGCGGGCGACCGTCGAGGGCGTCCCGTTCGCGGCGATCGCACCCGCGGCGACGTGGACCGACCTGTACGCGGCGCTCGCGCCCCAGGACCTCGCCCGATCCGGCGTGATCCTGGGTTTCTGGCAGTCGATCGCCGCGCGAGCGGCGCCCGAGGTCGAGCCGATCCTCCAGGACGCGCTCGCGGGGCGGAACCTTGCCGGAGTGCGGGCGTTCACGCGCCAGCGCTCGTCCCGCCACCTCCTCGGCCCGGTCAAGACCCCCACGTTCCTCCTGCAGGGACGGCGCGACTTCGCATTCGACGTCGGCCAGGCCCTCGCCGCGTACTCACGCCTCAAGGGCCCGAAGCGCCTCTACCTCGGGGACTTCGGTCACGCACCTTCGCCGCTGCCCGCGGGTGAGCTCGAGCACGTGCTCCCGGAGGTGCGGCTCTGGTTCGACCGCTTCCTGAAAGGGCTGCCGAACGGGATCGACAAGCAGCGGCCGGTGAAGCTCGCTCCCGACCCGTGGACCGGGCGGACCTTCTCGTATCGCTCCTTGCCGGCCCGGCGGACGCTCAAGCTTCCTTTCCCGGGCAGCGCGACGATCGCCTCGGGCGGAAAGGTCGCACGCACTCGGGGGCGCATTCGGACTCGCATCGAGACATTCGGCCCGCCCGTGGTCAAGCTCTCGCTCGCGAGCTCGACCGGGTGGCCGCACGTCGTCGTCGTCCTTTCCGCACTGACTCCTCAAGGCAAGGAGATCGTTGTCAGCGCAGGAGGCGCGCGCGTGCGGCTGGGACAGCGGCCGAAGCGCCTTACTGTCCGGCTGATCAGCCAGGTGACGAATGTCCCACCCCGGTCGCGGCTGCGCTTGACCGTAGCCGGATCGTCCACCGCCCAGAGCCCGGGGAACCTCCTCTACCTCTCGAGCGTTCCCCGCGGAGCGCGCCTCGACGTCGGTCCGGCGAGCCTGTCCTTGCCGCTCCTCGCCCGCCCCGTCTCACGTTGAGCTCACGGCTGTTTGACCCGGCGGTCCGGCAGTCTGTTAACTCAACCTTGCGCTTTTCGTCTCAGGTCATGCACTCCGAGGAAAGGAACGCTCCATGAAGAGGTCAATTCGGCTGGCGACGGTCGCCAGCGCGGCACTCGCCACGCTCGTCTTTGCGGGCTCGGCCTGGGCGGTCTACGCGCCGAGTCTGATCGCGACGTCGCTCAACAACCGCCCGGGCGCGCCGACGACGATGCTCCTGGGCCACTCCCAGTCCGCAAACGACGACCCGACCGCTAAGGACACGATCTACGCACCCGCCGGCTACGGAGTTACCTTGGGCCAGCCCGTCGGGACGAAGATCGGCGACGTCGACGCGACACTCATTCTGAGAGGCGGCGGCAACGCGCAGGTCGACGTGACGGGAGAGGTCATCGTTGACGACCCGGCTGCTCATCCCAACGATCCGTGCTCTCCCGGGCTGCACGGCGCGGTCTGGAAACTGAACATCACGGTCGCAGGCACGCCGCTCACGGTTCCCCTGTACGTGGATGCGATCACGCTCGGGCCAGAGGCGGCATTCGCCTCGGCGAAGCTTCAGTTCTGCCTCGCAGGCCCGATCGGCACGCCTGCCGGTGCGCAGCTGCTCTTCGCGCTCTTCGACGTGAACGGCGTCTTCAGGAACCCGTCCAACACGACAGATCGCCTCTGGCGCGCGACGTTCACCCCGTACACGCCGGGCACTCCGAATCCGAACCCCGGCGGCACGACCGAAGGCCAGGCTCTCGTGCCCGGCCGCGTCAGCCTCAAGCTCAGAGCCAAGAGCTTGAAGCGTGGCAGGGTCGCCATCTCCGGACAGCTTCTCGTCTCCGGGTCGCCGTTCCGGGCCGCAGCCATCGAGCTGTTCGTGGGGAACAAGCGAGTGGCCGTTGCCAAGACGAAGCCCAACGGACGCTTCACATTCAAGACACGGCGGATCAAGAAGAAGACGAGGTACCGCGCGCTCGTCGCATACGTCGGCGGGCTCGCCAGTTGCCCGGAGAACGCATTACCGGGCGTGCCGCAGGGATGCCAGACGGCGACGATCTCATTCGTCGCCACGAGCAACAGCGTCATCGGCCGGAAACGGAAGTAGCAACCTCGGATCGTGGTGGGGCCTCCTCGGAGGCCCCACCCGCGTTCTCGTATCCTGGCGGGCATGGCCGCCGTCATTCGCCTCGGCACGTGCTCGTGGGCCGACGAGGCCCTGACGAAGTACTGGTACCCGAAGGGCGTGCCCCCCGCGGAACGGCTGCGCCACTACGCCGAGCATTACGACACCGTCGAGGTCGACTCGACCTACTACCGGCTGCCGAACGTGGAGATGGTCGAGCGCTGGGCCGAGCGCACACCGGAGGGGTTCGTGATGCACGTGAAGGCCTTCGGCGTCATGACCCGGCACCCGGTGAAGGTCGAGCAGCTTCCGCCCGACCTGCGTGACGCGGCGCCGAAGGACGAGCGCGGCCGCGTCGACCGTCCGCCGCGGGAGTTCCGCGCCGAGGTCTTCCGCCGGTTCGTAGAAGCGCTCGAGCCGCTCCGCTCGGCCGGCAAGCTGGGCGGCCTCCTCTTCCAGTTCCCGCCGTACGTCGTCCCGAAGGAGGCCTCCTTCGACTACCTCACATGGGCGCGGGAGCAGATCGGAGGGGACGAGATGCTCGTCGAGTTCCGGCACCGCAGTTGGCTCGACGAGGAGCACCGCGAGGAGACGCTCCGCTTCCTCGAAGAGCACCGGATGAGCCACGTCGTCGTGGATGCTCCCCGCTCCGAGGGGAAGAACGTGCCGCTCACCGTCTTCGCGTTGACGACTCCGGTTCTCTACGTCCGCCTGCACGGCCGCAACGCGGAGACGTGGAACTCGCGTGGCAAAAGCGCGGCGGAGCGGTTCGACTACCTCTACTCCGAGGAAGAGCTCGCCGAGTGGGTCGGCCCGCTCCAGGAGCTTTCGCAGCAGGCCGAGGAGGCCTACGTCCTGTTCAACAACAACAACCGGAGCCGCGTCGGCGGTCGCGAAGTCGCACAAGCTCCGACCAACGCCGAGATGCTCCGAGAGCTCCTGGCGAAGGGGCTCCCCGTCAACCGGCCGAAGTCAGGAACTCGAGCAGCAGCTGATTGAACTCGGCCGGTTGCTCGAGGTTGGGAAGGTGCCTCGAGCGCTCGAAGACGACCAGGCGTCCTCGCAGGGCCTGCTCCGCAAAAGCGCGGGCCTCCTCGACTAGGAAGAAGAGGTCGCCTGCGCCGAGTGCGAAGACGACGGGCACTTTCAGCGAGGACAGAATCCCGGTGCTGTCGGCCCGGTCACGGAGCGCTTCGACTCCGCGAACGAGCTCCTCGGTGTCTCGACCGAGGGCAATCTCTTTCGCCGAGCCCGGCGGCTCGCCCGCGAAGAGCTTCTCCCGCTGGTTCTCCCAGAGCCCTTCCGCTCCCGTCTCCTCGATGAGGCTGATCGACCCGGCCCGCCCCGCTCGCCGCTCCGGCGAGTCGGCGTCCGGACGCGCGCCGGCGAGGAGCAGCCCGCGAATGCGTTCCGGCGCCTGCCGGGCCATCGCCAGCGCGACGTAGCCGCCCATCGACGCGCCGACGGCGGCGAGATCGCCCGCGACCTCGTCGAGGACCCGCTCCGCCCAGCCGTCGATCGAGCTGCCACCCAGGTCGTAGAGGTTCGGAGCGACCACGTCGTGCCCCGCGAGCGCTGAGAGCTGCGGTTCCCACATCCGCTCGTCGAGCGGGTAAGCATGGAGCAGGACGACCTTCATCCGTGCGCCACCGTCGCGGCGCCCGGCAGGTCCTTGGCTTCGTCGAAGCCGAGACTGACGCCGGCGATCCCCAGAGCCTCGGCCAGCTCCGCGCGGAGCTCCTCGACCGCCGGGAGCTCGGCTGGCGAGTCTGCAGTTCGCGCGGCTCGGCGGATGGAGGCCGGGTCGGCGCCGGTCAGGCGTCCGAGCAGGGTCGGGTTCGCCCGCAGCGCCATGGCGTCGCCGGGCGGAAGCGCGCCGTAGTACTCGGGCACGGAGAGGTACTCGTCCATCACCTGGCCCCGCTCGAAGGCGACGAGCCGGACGACGGCGCCTCGCTCCGTGCCGAACGCGAGCACGACTCCACCGGTCACGTACGAGAGCTCCGAGGCGAGCTTGCGTAAGCGGTCGGGCTCGGCTGCGGCCATCTCGTCGTAGACACCGATCCATCCGTTTTCCGGAGGCGCGACGACGCTCCATTGCGACCGTACGACACGCGGCCCGAAGCGGGCGACCGCCTTCTCGACGGCGCTCTGATCGTCGGTCTGGACGTGCACGGATCCCGTCGAGGCGACAGCTCCCCCGACAAGGCGCCCCTCGAGCGAGTCGAGGTCCGTGAGGAGCGACCGCCGGTAGTCGGTGAAGCCCAGCCGCCGCCAGTACGCGAGCGCCTCGTCGTTAGGCAGCTCGACGTTCAGCGAGACGTGCTCGAGCCCCTGCTCGCGGAAGTACCCGGCCAGCTCCCGCAGGAGCTCCTTGCCGCCGCCCTGCCCGCGAGCCTCCGGGCGGAGATAGACGAGGCTGACGTGACCGAGGCCGTCCCTCAGCTCTGCTCTCGCCAGGCCGACGAGCTCACCCTCTGCTTCGGCGACCACGATTCGCCCCTCCCGCAGGTACACCTCGGGAAGCGGTGGTGGTGGGTAGGGGCGCGCCCAGTGCTCGTCCAGGTACGCGGCCACGAGCTCCTCCATGGCGGGGATGTCGCTCTCGGTGGCTTCGCGAATGGTCATGTGGCGCCGGCGAGCAATCCGCCGAGGAGGTAATGCGCAGTCAGGTTCTGGAACGGGGTGAATCGCTCGCCGATCTGCCTCACCTCCTCGGCCGTCAGGTCGCGGCCCTCACCATAAAAGCGGGAGACGGCCTTCCGCACGGCGAGGTCGCCCGCGGGCCAGGCATGAGGGCGCCCGAGATGACGCGCCAGGAACCAGTCCGCGGTCCACTCCCCGATCCCGGGCAGGGCCGTCAGCGTGTTCTTGATCTCGTCGTCCGGAAGCGCGCGGAGACCGGCGAGGTCGAGGTCGCTCCGAGCCAGGCCGACGACGTACTCCGCCTTGCGGCCCGAGAAGCCCAACGCCGTCAGCTCCTCGGGCTCGGCCGCGATGATCCGCTCCCGAGTCGGAAAGGCATAGGCGTGCTCGGCGCGAACGCCGAAGCGCTCGATCAGCCGGTTGCGGATCGCGAAAGCGGCTCGCAACGAGACCTGTTGCGCGGTGATCGAGGTGACGAGGCTCTCGAACGGCTCGACCGCGATGGGAGGCCTCAGGCCGCGAAGCTCCTCAACGAGCGCGGCAAGCGGCGGGTCGCTCGCGGCGAAGCCGTAGAAGTCGTCGAGGTCGAACTCCGCGCCCAGCAGCTTGCGAACGACGGGTTTGATCGCGGTGTCGAGTGGCTCCACGTCGACCCCGCCCTCGGCGTCTCTGATCCGTACCTCGCGCCCGTCGACGACGCGATGGAGGGCGTCCTCGTGCCAGAGGTTCGCCAGGTCGAGGCCGAAAGCCCGATAGCGAACGGTCGAAAGCTCGAATGCATACGGCTCGGGCATGGGCAGAAGCGCCATGTCCAGAACCTAGCGGCGGCTCCAGGGCGGCCGAAGCCGCCGCCGCAGAGTGGGACTAACCCTCGACCGGAGCCTCTTCGGGCTCGGCCGGGTCGGCAGGACGCTCGGCTGGAGGCCGGACCTGCCGGATGAGACGGCCCTCGATGGAGCCGCTCACGCCTGCCGGCACGTGAATCGCGTACTGGCGCGCATGGCCCTCGAAGGCGAGGGCGCCTGCACCGGCGACCGCCAGCATCCGGCCCTGGCACTTCACGACGAGGTTGCCGTCTTCGATGCTCGCGTGAGTCTGGCCGTTGCCACGGCACACGAGCTTCATGTCGGCTGCACCCGTGAAGGTGAGGCTCCCGGCAAACCTGAAGCGGATCCGCTTCGGCCCGTCTTCCGAGGCCAGCCGGCCCTGGACTGCGCCCTTGCCGGCGTACGTCGCCGGGCCGCTGACGTCGATCTGCTTTGCGCCGGCGGCGACTGGAAGAGCCATGACCGCAAGCGCGAGGAGAGGAACGGTTCGCTTGAACATGTACTGCGTCCTTTCTTCGAATTCGGCGCCGCCAAGTCGGACGCCCTTGGCAGGAAGGTCGGAGCCGCTCGTTAGCGAGCTAGGAAGGGGGCGTAACGATTTCGTTAGGCAACGCTAGGGACAAGGCGTGGAAGTCCGAGAAAGGCTCGAATAGGGTACCGCGCTCGGCGAGGTAGGTCGCGAGACCGGCCGTCGCGAACACCCGGTCGGCGGCGAGCGCAGCGCACCGGTCGGAGTAGCCGTCGCCGACGTAGACGACCTCGCCGGCCGGCAGGAGCGTCCGCTTGCACGACTCGCCGCATTCCTCGCAGTCGTCGGGGTAGCGCCATTGCACGCGCCAGCCGTCCGGGCTCGGATCGACTCGATTCGCATGGACCGGCACCTCGACGCCCTCCCGTTCGAGCACCGGCTCGATCAGCTCGTGGAACCCGCTCGAGACGATGTGAACCTCCCAGCCTGCGTCGCGAGCGCCCGAGACGAACTCCGCGAACCCGGGCCGGACCTTCGCGTTCTCGAGCGCCCAGGCGACGACCTCCTCGAGCGGCGCGGTCACGGGCGCGAACTCCCGCGTGATTACCTCGCGGAGGGGAAGACGCCCTCCGTCGAGCCCGTCCTCGACCTCCTGGTAGACGGCCGGGTCACCGAACTCTTTCGCGGCCCGGTCGAGGAGGTCCGACTCCGTCACGGTGCCGTCGTAGTCGAGGACGACCGACCGGTTCATTGGCTCAATCTCGACACGACTCCGTCACAGACACGTGCGAATTTCGCGGCAGTTCCTCTGCTCCGGGGGAACCTCCCGGTTCCCCCGGCCCCCCTCCACCGGTCCGCTTCGCGGACGGACGCTTCGCGTCGGGAGGAGGTGGGCTGTGCCTTAAGAACCGCGCGCCTGCGGCCTAAAGGTGTGACGTCGCTCCCGCCGGGTCCTGGTCGTACGTGTGCGTCGCCCCGGGCTCCTCGTACCACGAGTACGCGTACTTCCCGTCGTCCAGCTGCTTGGCCAGCTTCGAAAGCTTCAGCGGATTGAAGGTGTCGCACATGACGGCGAATTCGTGCGTCTCGGTCGCGCCGATCGAGGCCTCCGCGAGGCCCGGCTGCGGCCCGTGCGGGATCCCGGACGGATGCAGCGTCACGGAGCCGATCTCGATCCCCTTCCGCGACGAGAACTGCCCGTCGACGTAATAGATCATCTCCTCGCTCTGCAGATTCGAGTGGTGGTACGGGATCGGGATCGACATCGGGTCGAAGTCGAGCTTCCGTGGACAGAACGAGCAGATGACGAAGTTCGGGCCTGAAAACGTCTGGTGCGAGGGCGGCGGCATGTGGATCCGCCCCGTGATCGGCTCGAAGTCCTTGATGTTGAACGTCCACGGGTAGAGGTACCCGTCCCAGCCCACGACGTCGAACGGGTGGTAGTCGATGACGTAGTCCTGGTACCCGTCACGGACGCGGATCTTGAGGGTGTGCTCGTCCCGGTCGCGGAATGTCTGTAGCTCGGTGGGCGGGTGGATGTCCCGGTGGTAGAAGGGCGCGTGCTCCATGAGCTGGCCGTACTGGTTCCGGTATCGCTTCGGGATCTCGATCAGCCCCGGGGTCTCGAACAGCAAATACCGCTGCGGGCCTGAGGGCTCGAACTGGTACGTCGTCCCGCGGGGGATGACGATGTAGTCGCCGTCGCCGTACGGCAGGTCGCCGAAGGTGGTGTGCAGCGTGCCGCTGCCCTCGTGCACGAAGTAGACCTCGTCGCCCTCCCCATTCCGGAAGAAGTAATCCATCGACTCGCTCGGCCGCACGAGCGAGATCTCGACGTCGTTGTTCCACATCAGGAGCCTGCGCCCGGAGACCTCGTCCCCCTCCGGCTCGACCCCCATCGTCTGGAAGTGCCGATGCGCGTGGGCATCCGGCACCCATTCCTCGCGCTTGATCGGCTCGAAGTCGCCGAGCTCCTTGACGCGGCAAGGGGAGATCAGGTGATACAGGATCGACTCGTTGCCCGAGAAGCCCTCGAGGCCCATGACCTCCTCGGTCAGCAACGTGCCGTTGTCTCGGAACTGGATGTGCCGCTTTCGGGGGACGTCACCGCGGCGCTGATAGGTCGGCATACCGAAAAGGATAGAGAAGGCCCCTCGTTCGGGTGCCCTCGATCGGGGGCCGCAGATCGAGGGAACTCTCGCGAGGGAGTGGTGCGCAGTCCCGATCAGAGGGACAGATGCACCTCTCGGCTCTCTCCCTGTGCCGCCGCCTCGCAGGCGTCGGGCTCGCCACCGGTCTCTTCCTCGCGCTCGCAGCGTCGTTCCCGGCGCACGCGTCGGCCGCCTCGAAGACGGGTTGCAGCACGCCGGTGCGCGCGGCGAAGATCGTCTCTCTCCGCGTGTTCAAGGGCCAGGTCAAACCGGCCCGGGCGAAGTTCTTTCGCCAGCACAAGCGAGCACGCGCTCGGCGGGCGTTCGTGGCCGGCCAGCAACGGAGGCTCACATCGCTGAAGCGCGCGGTGGCCCGCTGCGGCTCGTCAGCGGCGAGCGCAGTCCCCGAAGCCGTCGCGGATCCCGAACCAGCGCCCTGTTCCCCGTCCCTCTATTCCGCCCCGTACACGGAGATGAACATGGGAACGACGAACTCCGCGCTCCCGCTGAAACCGGGTGCCCAGATCCGGGCCGTGATGCTCTTCATCGACTTTCCGAGTCTCCACGCGACCGAATCGACCACCGCGCTCTACGACCGGCTCGTCCCACGCTCCCGCTCCTGGTTCGACGAGGTCTCCTACGGCCGCGTCCAGCTCGACGTGACCCCCGTCAACAGGTGGTTCCGGATGCCGCATAACATCGGGAGCTACGACCTCGAGGACGGCATCAGCTGGTCCGAGCATCACGACTACATGAGCGATGCGATCGCAGCCGCCGACGCCGACTTCGACTTCTCCGGCTACGAGGTCGTGTACGTCGTGGCCGCGAAGGGAACCCAAATCGAGCGTTCACCGGCTTTCCACGGCTATCCAGGCGCCGGTATCGACGCCGACGGGACCGAGCTTCGCTACGGCTCGACCTTCTTCGAGGACACCCGGTCCGACGCGAGGTACGCCGCCAACGTCTTGATCCACGAGACCGGCCACGTCCTTGGCCTGCCGGACCTCTACGACGTTCCGAACCCCACGTTCTGGACCCTGTTCCGCTTCGCCGGGGGCTGGGACATGATGAGCTGGAACGACCCGGGCGGGCATTTTCTCGCCTGGGAGAAGTGGAAGCTCGGGTGGCTCGAGCCTAGTGAACTCACATGCCTGGAGAGCCCAGGTGAGCTGACGACGACGATCACCCCGCTCGAACGGGCCGGCGGCCTGAAGGCGATCGTCGTGCCAACCGGTATCTCGTCTGCGTACGTCGTCGAGGCGCGGAAGCGAATCGGCGAGGACACGCGGCTCTGCGAGGACGGCGTCCTCATCTATTCGGTCGACGCCGCGGTGCGCAGCGGCCACGGGCCCGTGCGTGTCCGCGCTGCGCAGCGCGACGCGAGCGGCGAAACCTTCAATCGCTGCGGGCCACTCAACAACGCGACCTTCGACAGCGCGCGTGGCGAGGTCGCCCGCTTCACGGACGACGCCGCCGGGCTCACGGTCCAGGTTCTCTCATCGAACGAGAAGGGCTACCGCGTCCGCGTGACCCGAACATCACTCCCGTCGCAGGGCCAGCCGGACTCCGAGTTCGTGAGCGGCGGAGAGATCACGCAGCCCCAGGACTCGCTAGCGCCTCCGCAGGCTCCGTTCTACGCCGTCTCGTTTCCGTTCGGAACCGGCTGGGACCTCGGCTCGCCCTTCGACGCTTAGTCGGCCACGCGGTTCCGCAGGACGCCGATCCCCTCGATCTCGAGCTCGACGACGTCTCCTCGCCGGAGCCAACGCCCGTCACCGTGCTCGAGGATGCAGCCGGTGCCGACGGTGCCAGAGCCGAGGACGTCGCCCGAGCGAAGGCGCGTATTGCGAGCGGCGTGGTCCACGATCGTGTCCCATGAGTGCTGCATGTCGCCCATGTTCCCGCGCGAACGCTCCTCGCCGTTCACGCGCGCGACCATGTCGAGCTTCAGGTCGCCGAGCTCGTCCGGGGTGACGACCATCGGGCCGAGGCTCGTCGCAAAGTCCTTCCCCTTGGACGGCCCGAGGCCGATCTTCATCTCGGGGCGCTGGAGGTCACGCGCCGACCAGTCGTTCATGATCGTGAACCCGCCGATCTGACCGTCCTTGCCGATGACGACGGCAGCTTCGAGCTCGTAGTCGAGCTCGTTCGACCCCTCCGGATACGGGATCTCGTCCTCCGGGCCGAAGATCGCCGCCGGGTTGGAGAAGTAGAAGGCGGGGACCTCGTACCACTCGGGCACCATGTCGAGGCCACGGAGGCCGCGAGCGGTCTTCACGTGCTGCTCGAAGGCGTAGAAGTCGCGCACCGAGGGCGGGTACAGGACCGGAGGCCGCAGGTCGACCTCGTTCAGCTTGTACTCGGCGTGCTCGCGGGTCTGGCCGCCGCCGGCGAAGAACGACTGAAGCGTCTGCGCGGCGAGCTGGATCACGCGGTCGCCTTCGACCCGGCCGGGCCAGCCGCGCTTCAGGTTCTCGCCCTTGGGGCTGAACATGCACAACTTCAATGCCCCTCCCAGTGATGCTGTTGAGGTTCTGGGTCGCGAGCCTGAGGCGCCGCCTCGGCGGCGCCGACCAGAAGAGGTCGTGGCGGCTCTGCCGACACGACCGTTTTCATCCAGAGGCCGCACTCGTCCGCGCTAGGCATCGCTTGCGATGCCTCTAAGAGGTCGCGGCCGCTGTGCTGGCGTGACCGTTTCATGCTAGAAGCCTTGGCAAGGGCGAGGGTGGGCTCTGGCGCCGCGTGATCGCGGGCCAGAAGCCGACACTGAGGCATCGCTTGCGATGCCGACATGGAGGCCATGCCGGCTCCGCCGGCGTGGCCGTTCTGCTCTTTGCTGGGAGGGGCATTAGGGCTCGGTGTGCACGCTAACGTCGGCGAGCTCCGGCAGGGAGCGGCGTACTTCTTCCTCGACCTCGCTCGCGAGTGCGTGGGCCTCTGCCAGGGCGCTGCCCCGGTCGAGCCCGAGCGTCAGGAACACGACCAGCCCGTCATCGGTCTGGAGGAAGCGGACCTCCCGGGGCGGCGAGCCCGTTCGCTCCAGCACGATCCGCCGAACTATCTCGGCATCAGCCTCGACGTCGGCCTCCGCCGGAGCCCGGCCCGTGCCCGGCTCGCGGAGCGGCTCGAGGTGCGTCTGGACGGAGATCACCTCGGGGACCGCCTGCGCGATCGCGCGCTCGACCTGCGAGGCGACGGAATGTGCTGCCTCGAGGGTGAGCTCACCGGGAAGCTTCAGGTGCAGGGCGACCTGGAGGCCCCCGTCGACCGAGACGACACGCAGGTTGTGCATCTCGCGCACGCGCGGCACAGAGAGCGCGGCGGCATGCACCCGCTCGCGAAGGGCCGCGTCGCCCGCAGCGGGCTCGACATGGACGACGACGTCGCTCTCGGGCAGCGCGCCCTGGACGGCGGCCTCGACCGCATCGGCTGCTGCATGGCCCTGTCCCACACCGGCGTCGGGCGGCACTCCGATGACGACGTCTGCGAAGTAGCGACCCGCCGCCTGCCGAATCCGCAGGCGCCGGAGCTCAACACTGGGATCGAGCCTTGCGATCGCGGTCCGAGCCGCCCGCTCGGCCTCGACGGGAACCCGGTCCATGAGCACGTCGACGTTCTGGCGCATCAAGCGCCCGGCAGCGATCAGCACGAGCACCGCAACAACGAGCGCAGAAGACGCATCGCCCTCGGGCCACCCGGCGCGCGCGAGCAGTAGACCGCCGAGCACCGCGGTCGAGCCCACCATGTCGCTTGCGAAATGGAGCGCGTTCGAGGCGAGCGCCGGGCTGCGGTAGCGGCGCGCGGCCCTGCGCGAGACCGTCGTGCGGCTCGCGTCGACCGCGATCACGATCAGGACGACGACCACCGCGTACCACGTCGGGTCAACGTGCGGCTCGGCCGAGCCGACGAGCACGTCCAGCGCGCGGTATGCGATGTAGAGACTCGCCAGCGCGAGGATCCCGGCCTCGGCCAGCGCCACCAGGTGCTCGGCTTTCCCGTGCCCGTAGGGATGTCCTCGGTCGGCAGGCCGGCCGGCCACCCCCACCGCGAAGAACGTCAGCAGCGCGGCGACGAGGTCGGTGCCGGAGTGGATCGCCTCGGAGATGAGTCCGAGGCTTCCGGTCGCGAGCCCGGTGCCGAGCTTGAGCGCAATGAGCACGCAGGCGGCGACAACCGAGACGAGCGCGGTGCGCCGCTGCGGACTCATTCCTCGAAGGCTACGAGGAACCGAGAACGGTGGCTATGACTAGCCGGTCATGGACGCGGATCACCCGCCCTTGGGATGGGCGGGCCGGTCGATCCGTCGTACCTCGGCTTGTGTGCTCTTAGTCGCCGAAAGTGCAAAGCACTTTCGGCGAGTCCCGGGCCTGTGGCCCGGGACCTAATACCAGCGGCCTCGGCGGAAGCCACCGAACAGCAGGCCGAGGATGATGAGGAGCAAACCGAGCCAGAGACCGTCCACGATGATGAGGACGATTCCGACGATCACGAGAATTGCACCGATTCCCACGTATTTCTCCTCTCGTGTAGTGAGGCGGAGCGAGGACTCTAGAGGTTTCCGCGCAGTGCTTGCTCGCGCTCGATCGCTTCGAAGAGCGCTTTGAAGTTGCCCTCGCCGAACCCACGGGAGCCATGCCGCTCGATCACTTCGAAGAAAAGCGTCGGCCGGTCCTGGGCCGTCTTCGTGAAGATCTGGAGCAGGTAACCCTCCTCGTCGCGGTCGGCGAGGATCCCCAGTCGCTTCAGGTCGTCGTAGTCGGCATCGATCTCGCCGACACGCTCCTCGAGGTCGTCGTAGTACGCGGTCGGGGTCTTCAGGAACCTGAGGCCGCGCTCCTCGAGCTGCTCGACGGTGGCGACGATGTCGTCTGTCGCCATCGCAACGTGCTGGACGCCCGGGCCGCCGTAGAAGTCGAGGTACTCCTCGATCTGGCTCTTGCGCTTCCCCTCGGCGGGCTCGTTGATCGGGAACTTGATCTTCCCCTCGCCGTCCATCATCACCTTCGACATGAGCGCCGAGTACTCGGTCGAGATGGCCTCGTCGGAGAAGTGGATGAGCTCGGTCATCCCGAACGAGCGCTCGTAGAACTCGACCCAGTGCTGCATTCGCCCGAGCTCGACGTTGCCCACGACGTGGTCGATCACCTGAAGCCCGATCCCCGTCGCCGGCGCGCCGTTCTCGGTCACCGACCTGTACCCCGGCAGGTAGGGGCCTGCGTAGTCGTCGCGGTTGACGAACGTGTGGATGTTCTCTCCGTAGGTCGCGATCGAGGCTAGCTCCACGCGCCCGTTCTCGTCCTCGACCCAATGTGGCTCGACGACGCTCCTGGCCCCGCGCTGCACCGCCTGCCGGTACGCCTCGGTCGCGCTCGGGACGGTGAGGGCGACATCCTTGACGCCGTCGCCGTGAGAACAGGCGAAGCGCGTCACCTCGCTGTCCGGGCGCAGTCCGCTCGTCAGGACGAGCCGGACGTCGTTCTGGTCGAGGACGTACGAGGCTCGATCGCGCAGTCCTGTCTCGGGACCTGCGTATGCCGTCTGGGTAAAGCCGAGCGCGCACTCGTAGTAGTAGGCGGCCTGCTTGGCGTTGCCGACGTAGAGCTCCAGGTGATCCCAGCCCTTGATCGGCATGAAGTCGTTCGAGCTCACGTCTCAGATCTTACGACAGTTGGGGTCTTCGGCTCCGGCACGGCCGCGGCTGGATCGTCCTCGAATCCTTCGCGCAGCGGCACGGCGCGCAGCCCGAAGAAGACGACCAGGAAGATGATCGCAGCGATGACGGCGGCGGACATGAACGCGAGCTGCATCGCCTCGGCGAGCGCCTCGCGGAGGTTCGGCGGCAAGCGGCGCACCGCCGCCTGCTCGACGTCCGTTCCGCTCGGCAGGCCGTGGTTGATCACGACGCCCATCAGGGTGACTCCCAGCGTCGAGCCGATCGAGCGTGAGAACTGCGTGAGGGCGGTCGCCGACCCGATCGCACGGAACGGGACGACGTTCTGAACGGCGACGACGAAGACCTGCATCATCAGGCCGAGGCCGACGCCCGACACAGCCATGTACGTCGCCGCCTCGGTGTTCGTCGTGCTCGTGTCCATCGTCGAGAGGAGGAGCAGCCCGGCGCCGAGCACGATCGGCCCGGCGAGGGCGTTCGGCCGGTAGTGGCCGCTTCGCGAGATCCATTGGCCCGAGAGCGCGCTGGCCAGGACCGCCGAGACCATGAAAGGGGTCAGCACGACGCCCGATGCCGTCGCTGAGGTGCCGATCACGCCCTGCACGAAGAGCGGGACGAAGGCGATCGTGCCGACAAATGCCATCGCGGCGAGGCCTGTGCAGACGACCCCGGTCGCGACGGTCGGGTTCCGCAGCAGGTCGAAGGGCAGGATCGGCTCCGGCGCGCGCCGCTCAACGAGAGCAAAGGCTGCCAGCAGCCCGACTGCGAGAACGAGCGCGCCGAGGACCGGCGTCGATCCCCAGCCGTGGTCACGGCTCCAGACGAGGCCGAGCAACAGAGTCCCCGTGCCGGCGACAAGCAGCGCAGCGCCCGGGAGGTCGAGGTAGTGATCGCGGCGGGCGGTCCTCTTCGGAATCGCGACCGCGATCACGGCCAGGGCAACCAATCCGACGGGCACGTTGACGTAGAACGCCCAGCGCCAGCTGGCCTGGTCGACGATGATGCCGCCCAGCGGGGGACCGATTGCCGACCCGAAGATAAAGGTCGAGCCGAAGAGGCCCTGGTAGCGCCCCCGCGCGCGCGGCGGCACGATCACGCCGATCGTCGCGTGCGCGAGCGCGAACAACCCACCCGCGCCCATGCCCTGGACGACGCGAAAGGCGACGAGCTGGTTGATCGACTGGGCCAGGCCGCACAACGCCGACCCGAGCAGGAAGATCGAGATCGCAAAGAGCCACAGGAGCCGCCGGCCATAGATGTCGCCCAGCTTCCCGTAGAGGGGGACGGTGACGGTCATCGCGAGGATGTAGGAGGTGATCACCCACGAGTAGCTCGTCAGGCCACCGACGTCGTCGACGATGGCCGGCAGTGCCGTCGCGACGATCGTCTGGTCGAGCGCGGCGAGCAGCAGCGCGACCATGATCGCGCCGTAGATCGCGAGGACACGCCCGATCGTGAAGCGGTATCCGGGCGGTTTATGGGCGAGGCGAGCTCGAATGCGACCCACAGGCTCAGACTAGCGAGCGCGTTACGTCGGCTCGGGGGGCGGTTGGCGTCCCCGCGAGAACACGATGCCCGCTGCGATCAGAAGGCCGCCTGCGACCTGGAGCAGCGTCAGCTTCTCGTGCAGGAGCAGGAGGGCGATGAGCGCGGCGAGAAACGGCTGCAGGTTCGCGAACAGGGACGCTCGCGTCGGCCCAACACGGTCGATCGCCGAGAACCAGAGCAGATTCGTGATCACGAGCGGGCCGAGCACCGCGTACACGAAGCTGACCCAGACGAGCCCGGAGAGGTCGAAGCTCTGGTCGCCGAGCTGTGGTGCACCGGCTGCGAGGAGCGCGATGCTGACGGCGACGAGGAAGATCGCGCTCAGCCGGTAGGGCGAGTAACGCCGCATGAGCGGGGCGAGGGCGACCGAGTATCCAGCCCACATCGCCGAGCTCATGATCGCAAGGAGGTCACCGCCGAAATTTCCCGAGAGGCTGTCCCCGGAGCCTGCCGTGACGAGCGCCACGCCGCCGAACGAGAGCGCGGCCGCAATCCAGAAGCGGCCGGTGAGCTGCTCCATTCCCACGAGCCAGGCGATCAGGGCCGTGAAGATCGGCAGCGTCCCGAAGAGCAGCGCCACCGTCGTCGCCGTCGTAAGGTCGATCGCGAAGACGAAGCCGACCTGGTTCAGGAACAGGAGCACGATCGCGCCGCCGACGAGTGGCAGGTCGCGCCGCTCGATCCGTATCGAGCGCTCGCGCGGCAGCACGATCAGCAGAAAGATCAGCGCGGCGAGCGCGTAGCGGATGCCGGAATAGGTGAGCGGCCGAAAGCCGTGGTCGAGGATGTACTTCGAGGCCGTGAAGTTGAGCGCCCACAGGCAGACGGTCACGAGGAGCATCGCGTCTGCCACAGAGCCCCGGCGCACCGAGACGACCCTAGAGGTTTTTAGCGATTAGCCTTTGCCCGGATGGCAGAGCCGACCAGAGACGACGTCGACGCGATCGTCGGCCCGGCGACGCCCCACTTCGCCTACCAGCTACGGGCGCGCGTCCTCGAGCTCGTCGAGGATCTTCCCGAGGCTCACGAGGTCCGCCGCTATGCCGAGGAGAAGGCCGACCTCCTGGACCGGCTCGGCCATGCCTCCTCGAAGGCCGAGGAGGGCCGGCGTGAGTCGAGTACACGGCCCGGCTGGGAGACGATCCCGAGCGCCGCGCCCGCCGACCAGCCGCTTCCTCGCAGCAAATGAGCTTCGACGGCGCCACCGTGTTCGTCACGGGGGGCTCACGGGGAATCGGCAAGGCGATCGCACACCGCTTCGCCGATTTGGGCGCGGCCCGAATTGGCATCGGCTACATGCGAAACGACGCGGCAGCCGAGGAGACGGCCGAGGAGCTGCGGGCCAAGGGCGCGGAGCCCCTGCTCGTCCGCGGCAACGTCTCCTCGGAAAGAGTTGCGCGCGAGGTCGCCCAGCTCGGACCGCTGCGCGCGCTCGTCCACAACGCAGCAACCGGGGTCATCCGCCCGGCGCTGGAGACCGAGGACAAGCACTGGGACTGGACGCATCACGCGAACGCACGCGCGCTCCTTTCACTCGCCCGCTCGGCGGCTCCGCAGATGCCGAACGGGTCCTCGATCGTCGGTATCTCGAGCCTGGGGTCGACCCGGGTCCTCGAGGACTACGTGCTGGTGGGCACCTCGAAGGCGGCGCTCGAGGCGCTCGTCCGCTATCTCGCCGTCGAGCTCGCGCCGCGAGGGATCCGCGTGAACGCCGTCTCGGGAGGGGTCGTCGACACGGCTGCGCTCGACCACTTCCCGAACAGAGAAAAGATGCTCGAGTGGGGCAAAAAGCGGACGCCAGCGGGTCGTCTCGTGGAGCCGAAGGACATTGCCGACGCGGTCGCATTCCTCTGCTCGCCCGGGGCCGACATGATCTGCGGCCACATCCTCGTCGTCGACGGCGGCTTCTCGCTGCCCGCGTAGTGGAGCCGACCGAACAGAACCGGAAGGCCTGGGACGAGGTCCATCGACGCCGGACGGAGGTGATGGCCGGGCAGCTCGGCATACCCGAGAAGATCCGTGAGCTTCTCCCGGACGTCGAGGGCAAGCACGTCCTCCATCTCCAGTGCGGGACGGGCGAGTCGACTGCCGAGCTGGTTGGGCTGGGCGCCCTCGTTAGTGCCGTCGACATCTCGGCCGAGGCGCTCGAAGTCGCCCGAGAGCGCACGCCCGACGTCGCGTACGTCCACGCCGATGTGCACGACCTGCCGCTCGAGCTCCGTCGCGCGCGATTCGATCTCGTGTACACCGGTGGTGGCGTCCTGATCTGGCTCCAAGACCTCGACGCGTGGGCCACCGGAATCGCCTCGGCGCTCAAGCCCGGCGGGATGCTCCTCCTCTACGACCCCCATCCCGTCGGCAAATGCGTCGACCCGCTCGGCCACTGGCGGGACGACTACTTCGACGAGGCGCTGAAAGTTACGAGCGGCTGGACGCACTTCGAGCTGACCGGCGAGCCGGCCAACGAGGAGAAGCACGAGCGGGACTGGCAGCTCGGTCAGATCGTCACCGCGGTCACGGGTGCGGGCCTCCACGTCAAGCGCCTGGTCGAGTTCCAAACGCTCTACAAGTGGCTGCAGCGAGACCGCCGGGTGCCGTGGGAGTTCGCGCTCATTGCCGAGAAGCCCGGATGAGCGAGCCCAGGTCGCGCTGCTTCCTCGTCTACGCGCTCGCGCCGGAGGGGATGGCCGCCAGCGAGGCGAACGACCTGCTCAACCGCTACATCGGCGAAGGCAGCCGGGGGCTCATCGTCACGCACGATCACTTCATCGGAAGGCCTCACGGAGGCTTCGCCGTCTTCGAGGTGGCCACCGAAGAGGAAGAGACGAAGCTCGGCGACACCGGCCCGCTCGATGGCTGGCAGATCACGAGCCGCCCGTTGACGTTCTCCCTCACTGCAGTGGGTTTCGTCGCGCAGGCCGACTTCACGCTCCGCAACTACGGCGGCACGTCTCTCGCGGAGCTCGAAGCGGCCGAGGAGCCTCGCAAGCGCTTCTGGTGGCAGAAGTCACGCCACCGTCGAGGTTAGACCAGCCGGAAAACGGGCACGAGGACTCCAAATGGGACTTCCCGTCAGTCTGATTCTCATTGCCGCAGGAGCGATCCTCACGTGGGGAATCACGGACGAGCCATCAGGCCTCAACCTCGACGCGATCGGGGTCATCCTGATGGTGATCGGCATCGTCGGCTCCATCCTCACCATGCTGCTCTGGCAGTCGTGGTGGGGGCCCGGCTACTTCAACCGGGCGACGTACGTCGAGGGAGGACCGGTCGGACCCGCCCGGCCCTGGTATCAGGGCGGGGCGTATAGCCGCCGGCGTACGACGTACGTCGAGGACGAGGCGCCGCCTCCGCCGCCCGGCGGCCCACCGCCTCCTCCATAGGTGCCTCAGCTCCGCAGCGCGCGACCCGGGGACCTCGTCGCCGTCGCAGCCCTGCCCTAGCGCATCAAGCAGTAGCGCCGGATTCGACCGGCAGGCCGTAGATCTCGCCCAGCTTCTCCTGAAGGTAACGCAGGTACGGCCCCGGGTCCATCGGCCCACCGACGATCCGGTCGAGCATCTCCTTCGACGTGTACTTCCGCCCGTGCCGGTGGAGGTTCTCGCGCAACCAGCCGGCGAGCTCGCCGAACTCCCCGCGCTCGAACTGGGAGTCGAGGTCGGGCAGCTCGGCCCGCGCCTTGTCCCAAAACTGAACCGAGATCACGTTCCCGAGCGCGTACGTCGGGAAGTAGCCGATCGCACCGCCTGACCAATGGACGTCCTGGAGGACGCCGTGCGCGTCGTCCGGCACGTCGATGCCGAGGTACTCGGACATCCGTGCATTCCACGCTTCCGGCAGGTCCTCCAGCGGCAACTCGCCGGAGAGCATCTCCTGCTCGAGCTCGAAGCGCAGGATGACATGCAGGTTGTACGTCGCCTCGTCGGCCTCGACGCGGATGAGCGAGGGCTGGACCTTGTTGATCGCGCCGTAGTACTCGTCGAGCTCGACGTTCGCGAACTGATCGGGAAATGCCGCTTGCAGGCGCGGATAGAAGAAGCGCCAGAACGGCAAGCCGCGCCCGACGAGGTTCTCCCACATCCGGCTCTGCGACTCGTGGAGGCTCATCGAGGTGACCGCGGAGAGAGACGTCCTCTCCATCGCGGGATCGACATTCGCCTCGTAGAACCCGTGGCCGAACTCGTGGATCGTCGCGAAGAGGCTCACGCTCAGGTCGGTCTCGTCGTAGCGGGTGGTCAAGCGGATGTCATTCGTGCCCGCGCTCATCGCGAACGGGTGCACGGTTGGGTCGAGGCGCCAGCTCTCGTGGTCGTAGCCGAGCCGCCCGAGGACCTCGAGCGCAAAGTCCCGCTGGCCCTGGACCGGGAAGTCTCCGTGCAGCGACGAGTCGTCCACATGGTCGGTGTTCTTCGCGATCTCCGCGATGAGCGGAACGAGGCCGCGCTTGAGCTCGTCGAAGACCTCGCGGACGGCGTCGCCCGTCAACCCTTCGTCGAAATCGTCCAGGAGGACGTCGTATGCCGAGTCGTAGCCCATCCCGTCGAAGCATGCGATGTACTCGTGGGTGAGCTCGACGTTGCGCTTCAGATGCGGCAGGAAGATGGAGAAGTCGGACTTCTCGCGCGCTTCGACCCATGCGGGGAGCGCCATCGCCCCGGTCCGCGTCATCTCTGCGCGCAGTTCGGACGGGACCCGCTTCGCCTTCTCGTAGTCGCGACGGGCGATCCGGATCAGGCTCGCCTCGTCCGTGTCCGGATCAAGGCTCTCCTCGTAGCCGCGGAGATCCTCGAGGAGCCGGCCGATGTCGTCGTCGATGAAGAGCTCGTGTGAGAGCCGATCGAGCGTCCCCAACTGCTCGGCACGCGTCTCTCCGCCCTTGGGCGGCATCTTCGTGTGCTGATCCCAACCGAGGACCGCACGCGCCATGTGCAGGTCGTGAATGGCGGCCATGCGTGTCTTCAGTTCTTCGTAGCGCTCAGTCACGAGTTCCTCCGCGCATCGCTTGCGGCGGAGACTACTTGAGGACTTCCTCCGTGTAGATGCCCTCGGGATTCCAGAGGAGAAAGCCTTTCGTGTTGCTCCTCCGTGCCGCATCGATCTGCGCCTGGACGTCTTCGGGTGGACGACTCCCCCCGCTCAACGAGAAGTCCTCGAGCCAAGGAATCAGCATCGCCTTCTCGCCGACCATGGCATTTCGGAAGTCGCGCAGCGACAGGGCCACCGTCCGGCCGGGCGACGCGCTCGGGTCGGCGAGATCGAATTCGCCCGGGTTGTAGTGAGATGGATAGACCATCGGGTAGACGGCATCGACGTACTTCGCGAGCCGCCCGGGCTTCTGGCCGATGCCGAGATCGTGTGTGGCGGAGAGCCCGAAGACGTCGACCGAGATGCGCACGCCGAGCGGCTTCAGCTTGGTCGAGGCGTAGCGGACGAACCGGGTGATCGTCCTGCCCATCGGCTCGTCCACCTTCCTGGAGAAGACCGCCGCCTCGATCGGGCCGTCACTCGGGAAGCGCACGTAGTCGAACTGGATCTCGTCGAATCCCGCACGGGCCGCCGCCTGGGCGATCTCGAGGTTGTAGTCCCAGACGCGCCGGTCGTAGGGATTCGACCAGCCGAGCCCGGCGTCGTTCTGCCAGACCCCGCCGGTGGTCGTCCTGATCGCGAGGTCCGGACGCTTCGTGGCGAGTATGGGATCTTCGAAGACCACGACTCGACCGATCAGGTACACGCCTGCGGCCCGCGCCTTCGCCGCGGCCGCTCTTGCCTTGTAGTAGGGCTTCGAAGCCCCCACCTCCCGGGCAAGTGTGCCGACCGGGAGCAGGAAGCCCACCTCGCCGTTCTCGTCCTTGACGTCGAGCTCGATCGTGTTCAGGCCGGGAATCGCGAGGTACTCCTCGAGCTTGCCGGGAAGCGAGGCGAGGCCCATCGTCACGTGCACGCCGCGGACCTCGGCAGGGAACGGCCGCGGGCCGGCCGGCTTCGCCTTCTTCTTGGCGGTTGCCGCCTGCTTCCCGTCTCCGCCCAGCGAGACGCGCGTCCCGATCCAGGTGGCCCCGAGCGCGACGAGCGCCGCGGCGACGATCAGCACGGCGAGCGCAACGGTGCGTTGCTGTCGGCGGCGCTTGCGCGCCTGGTCCCGCCGAGCCCGGAAGCGCTCGTTGGGATTCGCAGGCTCTGGCTCGGACGGCACTGTGGAAAACCTACTACCTGCCGTTCGCGCCGAACAGCCGGTTGACCGTGTCCGCGGCGATATAGCCGGCGATCTTCGGGTTCTCCTGGAGCCGCCGTACGGAGTAGCTGTACCAGTGGTCGCCGAACGGGACGTAGACCCGCAGGCGGTGCCCATCGCGAACCAGCCGGTCGGCTGCGGACTCGCTCACCCCGAGCAGCATCTGGAGCTCGTACTGGTCGCGCGTCAGGCCGTGCTCCTCGACAAGGCGCAGACCTTCGGAGATCAACCACTTGTCGTGCGTCGCGATCCCGACGTACGACCCTGCGCGAAGCAGTTCGCGGAGCGCGAGGACGAAGTTCGCCCGCACCTCGTCGAAGTCGCGGTACGCGATTAGCGGCGGCTCGACGTAGATGCCCTTGCAGAGCCGGACGTTCGGCTCGAGCGGCGCGAGCGCGCGGATGTCCCTGATCGTCCGTCGCAGGTACGCCTGGAGGACGACGCCCACGTTGTCGAGCCCGGCCTCACGCAGCTCGCGGTACATACGGAGCGTGTCACTCGTGCAACTCGAGTCCTCCATGTCGATCCGCACGAAGTTGCCGCTCTCCGCGGCATGGCGCACGACGGTCTCCAGGTTCGCGCGGCAGAGCTCGTACCCGAGCTTCAGCCCGAGAGCGGTGAGCTTGACGCTGACGTTCGAGTCGAGCTGATTCTGCTCGATGCCCTCGAACACGTCGTGGTATGCCCGCACGATCTCGAGCGTCTCCTCGCGGCTCCGGATCTCCTCGCCGAGGACGTCGATCGTCGCCGCTTTGCCCTCCGCGTTCAGGTGCCGGACGACGCGGCAGGCATCCGCGAGGTCGGTGCCCGCGATGTAGCGCTCCGAGATCTTGCGGACGATCGGCCGTGGCACGGCCGGGAGGACCCGGACGATGGCGCGATCGACGAAAGCCACGGGCTGGCGATTCTAGTCGGGGCCGGACTTGACGAAATCTTCCCTTCAGCGCAAGATCGAGGAGAACCGCGAGCCGGGGCGGCACCCGGAGGGGAGCTTTTTGGCGTCTGTAATCACGTACTTCGTGTTTCGCACGGGCCTTGGCGCCGTGTGCCTACTGGCCGGGCTCGAGAAGGCCCGCGCGCCGCGCGACTTCTTCGAGGGCGTTCGGCAGTACCGACTGGTTCCGGCGCGAGTGGCTCCTGTCGTCGGCGGCGGGCTGATCGCAGCCGAGCTCGGCCTCGGGGCGCTGCTCGTGATCGGGCTAGTGCCGGTGATCGCCGCGATCGGCGCGATTGCTCTCTTCGCGGTCTTCGCCGCAGCGCTTGCGGTGAGCCTCGCCCGGTCAAACCGAGCCCCGTGCCATTGCTTTGGAGCCTCGGACGTCGAGACGATTTCGCCACTCGCGCTGGTACGCGCGCTCGCCCTCGCCGGCCTCGCAGTCGCGGTGCTCGTCTTCGCGCTCGGAGACACGGCGTGGATCGCGCGCGATGACCTGTTCCCCGCCCTGCTGCTCGTGGCCGGGCTCGTGACCGCGACGCGCCTGTCGGGCCTCGTCCCGCTTGCATGGTCGTTCCTCCGGTCCGAAGCAACCTTCTACCCCACGCCGACCCGCCGCGTGAGCTTCCGGCACCAGCCGCTCCACGTTCCCCTCTGGCCAAAGCAGGATGAGCTGTGAGCGGCGTCTGGCTCGCCTCCTACGTCGTGCTCTGGCTCCTCGTGCTCGCCCTCGCCTTCCTGCTCGCGGGTGCGCTGCGCCAGCTCGGCCTCCTCCAGCTGCGGCTGGGCGACGACCCCGGCGCACTCATCACCGACACGGGCTTGGAGCGCGGGACGCTCGCGCCGGACTTCGACGCTCCCGACGCCGAGACCCGCGAGCTCGTGACCCTCTCCGCCCTCGAGCCCAGGGCCCGGATGATCGTGTTCACGTCTCCCGGCTGCCTCTCTTGCCGCGAGCTGATCCCGGGGCTGAACGAGGTCCGAAAGACGAGACGCGACTTCGACTTCCTGGTCGTCTGCCGGGGTGACATCGACTCGTGCCAGGCATTCGGACGGATGAACCGGCTCGAGGCGCCGATGGTCGTCGACACGAATGGCCAGATCGAGAAGGATTACCTCGTGACGCTGACCCCGTTCGCCTACCTGCTCGACCACGAGCGCAACGTCGTCATCCGCGGCCTCGCGAACGACTGGCGGCAGCTCGAGTCGCTGCTCGAACAGGAGGGCACGCTGCAGCCCAGCCCATTCGTCGAGGTGGACGGGAACGGCGAGCCTGCAGCCGTCGTCGAGTCGAGGGAGGACTGATGGATCTCTCAGGCAGAGCCGCTCACGCGCTCGCACGGCGCTCGTCCCGCCGTCAGTTCTTCAAGTTCCTCGCCGCCGGGTCGCTCGGCACCGGTCTCTTCCTGACGCGAACGAACGTCTCCCTAGGATCCGTATCGGGCGGCTGCGTCGGTTGCGGCGGCGGCCCTTGCAACCCGTGCTGGTCGCCGGTCGGGAGATGCGACGACGTGACTCCGGGGTATCCCTGCAAGACCTGCGCACAGGGCGGCGGCTGCCCGGTCGGCTGCTCGACCTCGGGCGAGTGGTTCTGCTGTCTGACCGGCACCGTCTGCCGCCAGCGCTGCTCGGAGTGCAACTGCCCGACCGGCTGCAACTCTCCTGCCTGTCACTGCTTCACGCAGCTCAACATCCCTTGCACGCCGAGACTGGACTCGGGCGACGAGCCCTGTGCGTGCGCGCCGGTCGAGGCTCCCCTACTTGCCGGCGCTCGTGGCTAACACCGCCAGGCTGGGGGGCCTCCTCGGGCTGGCAGCACTGGCCGGCCTCGCCGCCGCCGTGCTCGTCGGCGGAGTTGCGCAGCCGGCGATCGGCGCCCTGCCGGTCTTCGTGCTCATAAGCCTCAGCCTCGTCGTCGGGCTCTCGACGGCCGCCAGCCCCTGAGGGCTGTCCATGGTCGGGCAGATCGGCCCCCTGGTCCAGGTGGGCAAGAAAAAGACAGCGCTCGCTCTCCACGTCCTCGGCGGCCTCGCCGGTGGAGTCGCGCTCGGCGTCGTGCTCGGCTTCGGAGGATTGCTGCTGCGGGCCGGTATCGGCGACACGCTGAACACGGTTTTCGTAGTGGTGGTGACAGCCGCGCTCCTCTACGCGGCCTCCGTCGACCTTGGCTTTCTGCGAGTGCGCCCGATCACGTGGGAGCGCCAGACTCCGGGGTCCTGGCCGTGCTCGATGGGCCACTATCCGGGCATCCTCGCCTGGGGATTCGACCTCGGACTCGGTCTCACCACGCGCATCCCCTACCAGTCGCTGCTCGTCCTCCCGATCGCGGCCTTCTTCGCGGGCGATCTCGCGACTGCCGTCGCGATCACCGCCGTCTACGGCGCCTCGCGGGCGCTCGCGGTCGTGGCGGCGGTCTCGACGGCCGGCGACGACTATGCGGCAGCCTGCGACGCGATCCAGGCCCGTGTCTTACCGCTTAAGCGCCTCGTGGGAGCGACCGCCCTTGTAATTGCAGCCCTGATCGTGATTTCCTAACGGAGGGAGGAGGTGAGGAGATGACTGGAGCCATCTACGTTTTGAGCCGCAGGGTCACCGGCGACACAGGTGAATCGTTCATGCAGAACGTGATCGTGTTCGCCAGCAGCCCGGCGCATGCGAGGACGATCGTCAACGAGCAATTCACGCGGCTGCGGCGAACCTCCCGGTCGAAGGAGAACGCATACCAGCCGTTGCCGGAGTTCGCCGTCGAGAAGGTTGCCCTCGACGAGCACAAGATGATCACAGCCGGAGTCACCTCCTAGCCGTGGATCTGGCCGGGAAGACCGCTCACGCGCTCGCGCGTCGCTCGTCGCGCCGTCAGTTCTTCAAGTTTCTCGGTGCGGGCTCACTCGGAGCCGGCCTCTTCCTGACCCGCACCGACGTTTCGCTGGGCGCGGTGTCCGGCTGCGTGGGCTGCGGGGGCGGCCCCTGCAACCCGTGCTGGTCGCCCGTCATCCGCTGCAACGATCTGCAGAACCCGTATTCCTGCAAAAGCTGCGAGCAAGGCGGCGGGTGCCCGGACGGCTGCAGCACCGGCGGCGAGTGGTTCTGCTGCCTGACCGGGACCGTCTGCCGCATCCGCTGCTCCGAGTGCAACTGCCCGTCGGGATGCGCGAACCCGTCGTGTCACTGCTTCACCGTCCTCAACATCCCCTGCACGCCGAGGCTCGACTCGGGCGACGAGCCCTGTACGTGTCCGTCTCTCGAGGTAGCGGCCTGATGGACCTCGCGAGCGCTGCTGCTCAGCGGTTGGCGCGACGCTCGTCGCGGCGCCAGTTCTTCAAGTTCATGGCGGCGGGCTCACTCGGCGCCGGACTGTGGCTGACGCGGACGGACGTCTCGCTCGGCTCGGTCAGCGGGTGCGTCGGCTGCGGCGGCGGGCCGTGCAACCCGTGCGTCGGCATCGGCCCGATCTGCACGAACGCGGGCTTCCCGTGCAAGACCTGCCAGGAGGGCGGAGGCTGCCCGGCCACCTGTCAGACCTCCGGCGAGTGGTTCTGCTGCATCACGGGGACGGTGTGTCGCATGCGCTGCTCCGAGTGCAACTGCCCGCCCGGATGTCAGAACCTGAGCTGTCACTGCTTCCAGCGCCTCAACATCCCTTGCGCGCCGAGGCTGCACTCGGGTGACGAGCCGTGCACGTGCCCGCAGCTTGACGCGCCCATCCCGGCGTAGTGGACGTTACGAGCACGGTTGCGCAGCGGCTGGCCCGCCGCTCGTCGCGAAGGCAGTTCTTCAAGTTCCTCGGCGCGGGGTCTCTCGGCGCGGGTTTCTGGCTCACACGAACCGGCGTGACGCTGGGGTCGGCCGGCGGCTGCTCGGGCTGCGGAGGAGGGCCTTGCAATCCATGTGGCTCGCCGCACCCGGTCTGCCCGGAGATCTTTTCCAACCGTCCTTGCAAGCCCTGCCAGGAGGCCGGCGGCTGTCCGGTGGGTTGCGTCTCCTCCGGCGAGTGGTTCTGCTGCCTGAGCGGTACCCAGTGCCGTCAGCGCTGCTCGGAGTGCTCCTGTCCCGAGGGCTGCTGCCACTGCTTCACGCGGATCAACATCCCGTGCTTTCCGCGTAGGGACTCCGGCGATCCGCCGTGCACGTGCCCGCCGCTCGAAGTCGCTGCCTAGCTTCCCTGAGCGGCGGCGGCTCCCGCCCGGCGAAGCCGGGCTCCGCTGCCGCCTCGCGCCGCGTCAGGAAAGCTAGGACTCGCGCATGAAGCCTTGGCGGGCTGCGCTGACGAGCGCAACGGCTTCCGGAAAGAGGACTCTCATCGCGTCGCGTAGGGCGATCGCCTGCTCGTCAGGACCGCCTTCGACCTGGATCCGGCGTAGCGCAGACCCGGTCAGCTCGACCGCCGTGCTCAGCGTCAGAGTGGCGAACTGCTCGCGCTGGGCCTCGGCGACCGACTCCGCCTGGCGCGCTGCGAACTCCTGAAGGTTCTTCATGAGCTCGTCCGGGTCGCCCCCAAGCGGGAATCCGAATCCGCCTTCCATGCGGGCAACGATACCGGCGGTCAGTCGAGTGAGAGCTTGTAGTTCGACTCGACGTCGTGGGCAAGCTCCTCGACGGTGGCCAGGCCGCTTTTCATCGCCTCGGCGAACGGAGACCCCGCCGGGGGGCCGAGAGCCTCTTCGAGGCGCCTCGTCGCGGCGCCGACGCGGTCGAGATAGGCGGGCTCTGCGAGGCGCGGCGGTGCGCCGATCGCCTGCTCGAGCGCGAGCGCGGCATCCTCGGCCTCCTCGATTCCCGGCGGGTTCTCCGTCAGGCGCAGTGCGACGAGCTGCTCGCGGAGCTCTCCGAGCTCTCCCCCGCCCGCGCTCTCCTCGGCCAGCTCGCACATGGCGGTAATCGACACCGTCCGGCGGACCGCGTCGCGGCTCCCGACCGCCTCGCCGCGGTCGTCGAGGACAAGCCACCTACGCTGCGCTCCCGCGGCGAACGCGCAGAGATACGTGCGCTCCCCCGGCTCGGGCTCGGCCGGGACGACCCCCGCAAGCTCCTCGCCGGAGGCGGCGAAGCGCGCAGCAGCGGTGGCGGCACGGTCGAGATCGTCCCGGAGCGCCACGGCGGCAAGCATAGACTCGGCCCATGGCCCTCTCGGAGCGCTCCCGGCTGGCGCAGGAGCTCTTCGCGCCGCTCGGCCCGACATACGACCGCTGGAGTCGCTTGCTCTCGCTCGGCCAGGACCCTCGCTGGCGCCGCTTCCTCGTCTCCCGAATCGAGGCCGGGCCCGGCGACGAGGTGCTCGACGTGGCAACAGGGACGGCAGCCGTCGCGATCGAGCTCGCCCTGCGGACGGGCTGCAGAGTCGTCGGCCTCGACCAGAGCGCCGAGATGCTCGCGGCGGGCCGAGTGCGCGTCGAAGCGGCTGGCCTCGCCGATCGCATCCGGCTGGTCGAGGGGAACGCGGAACGGCTTCCGTTCGAGGACGGCTCGTTCGACGGGCTCACCTTCACGTACCTGATTCGCTACGTCGAGGACCCCGCGGCGACCCTGCGCGAGCTCGCGCGAGTCGTGAGGCCGGGTGGCTGGATCGCGGCGCTCGACTTTGGGCTTCCACGCGCGCCCTGGCGACCACTCTGGGAGCTCTATGTTCGAGTCGGGTTGCCCATCGCGGGCCGGTTCATCTCGCCCGGCTGGCATGAGGTCGGCGCCTTTCTCGGGCCGAGCATCCGCGACCTCCATTCCCGGCTACCGCTCGGCCGGCAACTCGAGATCTGGCGCGCCGCGGGTATCGACAACCCGCGCGTACGCCGGCTCAGCTTCGGCGGGGGCTACGTGATGTGGGGGCGGCGCGCTTGAGCACAGAGCCGCGGCCCGCCTTCTATGCGCTTGCTCCGGGCGGCTGGCGCGACTACGTCACGCTTCTGCACCCGCCGTACACGCTCTGGCATCTCTCGTATGTCGCGATCGGCGCCGGGCTTGCCCCCGAGCTCGAAGCGCGGCGGCTCCTCGTCGCTCTCGCCGCGTTCTTCCTCGCCGTCGGCATCGGAGCGCACGCGCTCGACGAGCTCAACGGCCGTCCACTTCGCACGCGGATCTCCGCCCGCGTCCTGGTTGCGCTCGCCGCCGGCTCGATCGGCGGAGCGGTTGCCGTCGGTTGCTATGCCTCGCTCGTCTACACAGCCTGGCTCGCACCGCTCGTCGCTGCCGGCGCCTTCATCGTCTGCGCGTACAACCTCGAGCTCTTTGGGGGGTTGTTCCACTCGGACGCCTGGTTCGCCGTCGCCTGGGGCGCTTTCCCCCTCCTCGCGGCCTACCTGGCTGTCGCCGAGAGCCTCTCTCTCGGAGCGTTCGTCGCCGCAGTGTTTGCGGCCTTTCTGAGCCTTGCTCAGCGGCACCTCTCGACCCAGGTGAGGTCGGTGCGCCGGCGGGTGGCGGCGGTCCAGGGCACGATCGAGCTATTCGACGGCGGCCGTGAGCCGGTGAGCGCGGAAACCCTGACCCTGGCGCCCGAGGCCGCCCTCCGCGCGCTCACGGTGGCGGTGACGGCTCTCGCAGCCGCCCTCCTGATATTTCGCCTCGGATAGCAGGCGTTTTACGATGCCTGCGTGACGATCGAGCTCGCCTTCGAAATCGTGTTCGCCTGCGGTGTCCTGCTGGCGGCGGCGTTGCTTGCCGCTGCGGCGCTCGAGCGGGCGGGGAAAGGGCTCCTTCTCGGCGCTACCTGGGCCACCGGGGCGGCAGCGGCAGCTGCGTGGATCGCGTTCGCACGGCGCCCCCAGGTCGAGCTTGCGATCTCGGCGACCGGCCTCCTTGCCTGCCTGATGGCCGTCGTGGGGGCGCTGGCTCTTCGCCGCGGACTGGCGCACGGCCGAACCATCGAACGGGATATCGAGCGGGTGAAGTCCGAGCTTGATGCCGTCGTACAACGCGAGCTCCGCGAGCGTTCAGCTGATCTCGAGCGCGCGCTGGCACGCGGGCGAGCCGACTCGCTCTCGGCGTATGCGGAAGAGGAACGGCGGCTGGCGGAAAACCGGCGCGAGGCGCTGGGCGAGAGCGAGCAGCGCCTGCGACACGGCCTTACCGAGGCGTTCTCGAAGGTGCAGGGGCAAGTCGAACAGCGGCTCGCAGCCTGGCACCAGGATCTCGATCGAGCCCAGCGGCAGCTCGGCGGCCGCCTCGAGCAGATCGCCGCGCGGGAGCGGTCGCTGATCGAAGCGCTCGAAGCGCGGCTCGAGAGCGATACGGAGCGCCTCAAGAGGGCCGACGAGGAGCAGCGTGCCGCCATCATTCGACTCCGCGAGGATCTGGGCAAGGCGGCGAAGGAGGCTGCTGCCGCTGCGTCGGCGGAGCTCGAGTCACATGCGACCGAGCGTCGCCGAGCGCTTCACCAGGTCGCCGAGCGGCTGACCGTCCGGGAGCGGGACCTCGTGCGCCGGATCGAGCGCGAGGAGACGGACGTCTCGCGCCGGATCCAGTCGACGTTCGCGGACGTCGAGCGCCGGCAGGTCGAGCAGCTCGAGCGGGTCCTCGAGCGCGCCGCCGGACGGTTCGTCGACGCTGCGGCGCATCAGTTCGACGGAACGGTCAAGGCCGCGCGAGAAGAGGCGGCTCGTCGCCTTTCCCGTGAGCTCGAGCGCGCCGTCCAATCCTTCGCGCGCGAGGGCGAGTCCTTGCTCGCCGAGCGAATGGCCCAGCTCGGCGATGCCGGCGGGATGCGGCTCGAGAAGAAGCTCGTCCAGGTGGCGGCGGGCCTCGAGCGTCAGCGGGAAGAGTTCGTTGCCTCGCTCAGCCGCCGGCTGGGCGAGGTCGAGTCGGACTTCCGGCAGCGGCTTGGGGCACTCGCAGCCGAGGAGCAAGCGGAGCGCGTCGCGCTCGAGGCGAGGCTCGCCGAGATCGCCCGCAGGATCGACCAAACCGTCTCGCGCGCCCAAGAACGGCTCGATTCACTACACGGCTCGCCCCGGTAGCTCCTGACTTTCAGCGGCAGGGTTCGTCTTAGAGAGGACGAATCTCCGGCCAGTGAATGAAGTGAATGACATGACCCAAACCGTCGAACACCATCCGAACGAGCGCGAGAAGGTCGCAGGGTGGCGGCTGCACGTACTGATCGAGGCCGGCTACCCGCTCCCGCTGGCCGAGAAGCTCGCGCACAGCGAGGCCGACCTGCACACCGCCGTCGAGCTCGTCAGGCAGGGCTGCGAGCCGCAGACCGCGACCGAAATCCTCCTGTAGCGCACTCATCCCCACCCGGGTGGGGAGAGGTCCACCCGCCACCCGCGGTGAGCGTACCGCTCGGATGCGCACGCAACTCGATCAGAAGGCGAACGATTCACGCGCCGGTGCGCGCAGCCGGCTGGGCCGCTCACGACGGGCCCGAGCCCAGGGCGTAGCATCCCGGCGTGAAGGTCGAGGCGATCGAGTACGGGGACCGGCGGGTCTTCACGGTGTCGTCCTTCAACCGCGGCATCGGCGACTGGCTCGCGCGCCTGCCTTCGGTCTGGGTCGAGGGCGAGGTGACCGAGCTCCGGCGGCAGGACCGTTGGCAGAGCGTCTTCCTCACGCTCAAGGACCCAGCCGACGGCGCGTGCCTCGGCGTGACGATGCCCCGGGGCCAGTTCGACGCGCTCCGCCTCGAGCTCGCCAACGGAGAGCGCGTCCACGTCTTCGGGCGGCCCGAGCTCTTCGAGGCGCGAGGAGACTTCCGCCTCCGGGCGCTCTCGATCGAGCGCTTCGGGCTCGGCGACCATCTCGCGGCCCTCGAGCGCCTGAAGCGCAAGCTCGCGGCCGAAGGCCTGTTCGCTCCGGAGCGAAAGCGGGCTCTCCCGCGCTTTCCGCGGCGCATCGGGCTCGTGACCGGCAACGACGCCGCGGCAAAGCGAGACGTCCTGACGTCGATCACGTCGCGCTTCCCGCCCGCCCGGATCCTCGTCGCGGAGACCTACGTCCAGGGCCCCCGCGCAGCCTCCGCGATCGCCGAGGCGCTGCGCGAGATCTGCGACGCGCCCGAGGTCGACGTCGTCGTCCTCGCCCGCGGCGGCGGAAGCTTCGAGGACCTCCTCCCCTTCAGCGACGAGCGGCTCGTCCGCGCGCTCGCTGCCTGCCCCATCCCGATCGTCTCCGCCGTCGGCCACGAGCAGGACATGCCCCTCTCCGACCTCGTCGCGGACGCGCGGGCGTCGACGCCGACAGCAGCCGCGCGACTCGTCGTGCCGGACCTCGCCGAGCTCACCGCACGGCTCGATCGCTCGCGAACGGCACTGGCACGAGGGACGCGGGCTGCCCTCGACCGTGAGCGGCGCCGCCTCGACATCGCACGCGACCACCTGCGGCGCGCGCCCCTGCTCGTGCTCGAACGCCGGCGAGCAGCGCTCGAGCACGCGGCCGGTCGCCTGCGCGCTCTCTCGCCGAGGGCCACGCTCGAGCGCGGATACGCAATCGTGCGCGCCGCAGGCGAGATCGTTCGGTCGAGCTCGCAGGTCGGCGCGGGAGCCCGCGTAGACGTCGAGCTCGGAACCGGCGGCTTCGGCGCCCAGGTGGAGGAGACGCGGTGACCGAGCCCACCTTCGAGGAGGCTCAGCGCGAGCTCGAGGGCATCGTCCAGCGCCTGGAGAGCGGCGACGCGAGCCTCGACGAGGCGATCACGCTCTGGGAGCGCGGCGAAGAGCTCTACCGGGTCTGCTCGACGAAGCTCGACTCGGCTCAGGGGCGTATCGAAGAGCTCGCACGCCGCGTCGAAGCCGTTAAGCCCTAGTCATGCCCCCCAACCCTGCTTAGAATCATCGCCGTGGCTGCCCCGCAAGCGCTCATCCAGCAGGTACCGCTCTTCTCCGACCTCGACAAGAAGGAGCTCCAGGGCCTCGCGAGCTCGATGAAGGAGCGCATCTTCGAGCAAGGCGACACGATCGCGAGCGAGGGGCAGTCCGGCGTCGGCTTCTTCATCATCGCCGAGGGCGAGGCAATGATCACCGTCAAGGGCGAGGAGCGTGCGACGCTCGGTCACGGTGACTACTTCGGCGAGGTGGCTCTCATCGACGACGGAGAGCGGACCGCGACGATCACGGCCAAGACTCCTCTCAAGTGCTACGGCATCACGTCGTGGGAGTTCAAGCCGCTGGTGGAGCAGAACGCCGACCTCGCCTGGAAGATGCTTCAATCGATGGCGAAGATGCTACGCGCCTCCGAGAAGCGCATCGGCTAGCCGCTTTCCGAGCCCGACGAGGTCGTCCGCCGCCCGCCTGGGGTCTCCGCTGAGCTCGTGCGTCTCGACCCCCGGAAGCGCTTCCTCCACTCGCCCGCCGAAGACGACGCACCGCACACGCTCCTCGCTGCAGAGCCGAACCACCTCGCCAACCGCCTTCCCCTCGCCGCTCGAGGAGTCGATCGTGCCTTCGCCCGTGACGACCAGGTCCGCGCCGCTCGCCAGCCCGCGGAAGCCGATCCGTTCGAGGATGAGCTGCGATCCCGAGGCGAGCTCGCCGCCGAGTAAGGCGATCGCAGCGCCGAGCCCGCCGGCCGCCCCGGCTCCCGGCAGCTCTGCATAGGGCCGAAGCTCCGCCATCCCCGCCAGCCGCGCCTCGAGCTCCTCGACCTGCTCGGGTGAGGCGCCCTTCTGGGGCGCGAAGGCGCGAGCCGCGCCACGCTCGCCGAGCAGCGGGTTGCGCACGTCGCAGAGCGCACGCAGTTCGCGGCCGGAGAGGGAGTTGCCCACGATCTGACGCAGGCCCGCGCCCCCGTCGACCGTCGCCGAATCGCCGAGCCCCACCAAGATCGGGCCAACCGTTTCCGAGGCGACCGCGAGCAGGAGCTCGCCGAGCCCGCTGCTCGACGCACGCATCGGGTCTCGCTCGTCCTCGGCCAGCCGCGCGAGACCCACCGCCTCCGCCGCCTCCACGACGGCCGTCCCGTCTTCGAGCACGAGATACCGCGCGGCGACCACTCGTCCGAGCGGATCGGATGCCGGCGCCGCGCGCCACTCGCCGCCGAGCGTCGCCGCCAGCACCTCGACCGTTCCCTCGCCGCCGTCGGCCACCGGCGCCTCCTCCGCGTCGAGGCCGCCCGCGCGCATCCCCGCGGCCATCGCCAACGCCGCACCGACTGCCGAGATGGACCCCTTGCAGCTAGCCGGAGATGCGAGCGCGCGCACGGGGCGGCCCCCCGACCGGGTCGCCCTCCTCGTCGGCCTGCGCGACCTCCGCCTGCTCGGCGCCCGGCATCCGCTTCAGCATCGCGAACGAGAGCCCTTCGCGGGCCAGGAAGAGGAGACCGACCCCGACGCCGACGGACATCTCGATCGCCTGGAGACCGATCCCGAAGGCAAACCCCTTCGGGTAGGCGACGCCATAGGAGACGAGCGGCAGAGCGATCGCAGCCTGAACGAGACCGACGTTGCCTGGCCAGAGCGGGAAGAGCATTGCCACGGTCATTAGCAACAGCACGAGGCCCGCGGCAGGCAGCGGCAAGTGGATGTCGAACGCGCGCATCGCCGCCCAGACGGCAAAGAGCTGACAGGCCCAGCCGGTGCACTGAAGGAGGGCTGCTTCGACTGCGGGCACCGGCGCGCGCATGACGCCGAGCCCGTGCCGCGCCATGGTCACGAGGCGCCGGACGGGCCCGACTCCTTCGAGCACCGAGCGGTGATGGCCGCGCGCGCTCGCAAGGGCGAAGGCGAAGAGCCCGAAGCCGACGGCGGCGAAGATGATCAAGCTCGTCAGTGCCCAGTGCGGGATCTTCGCCGTCGACAGCACGTACCCGATCAGCACCAGCGTCGGGAAGAGGTCGAAGACGCGATGAGCAAAGACGGTTCCCACGAGCGTCGCCCACGCGTCGGTGCGGCGCTTCAGCTTCTGGCGGCGGGTCAGAACCGCAACTCGCGCAAGCTCCCCGATCCGGCCCGGGAGCACGGCGTTCGCAAAGAGACCGACTGCGAAGGCTGAGAAGACCGCTCGAAACCGCGGGGTCGGCGGCGGCATTGCCTGCTCGATCACGCGCTCCCAGGCGGCGGCGCGCGCCACGACCGAGACGAGGTTGAGGGCAAGCGCGGCGACCACCCATTGCCAGGCTACGAACCGGAAGGCATCCGCGACGAGGTTCCAATCGGGCCCCCTCCAGACGAGGAGGGCGATCATTGCCCCGAACGGAGGCAAGACCAGCGCGAGCCGCCCCCAGGTCGTCCGCGGGAGCCTCATGCCGCTACCGCTTTGCGCGAGCCGGCCAGCGCCTCGTAGATCTCGGCCAGCCGCTGCGCGATGCGATCCCACGAGTACCGCTCTTGCGCGATCGTGCGGGCAGCTCGGCCGAGCTCCTCGCGCCGCGGCTCGTCGGCAAGCAGAGATGCAATCGCATCAGCCAGCGCGGCCGGTTCGCCGGGAGTCACGAGCAGGCCGGCCTCGGGCTCCATCACGCTGCGATACCCGGCGATGTCGGAGGCGACGACCGGAGCAGCGCAGGCGAACGCGCGAGTCAGCACCATGCCGAAGCTCTCACCGCCCAGCGACGGCGCCACGAGCGCCTTCGCCGCGAGCAGCTCGGCCGTCAGATCCTCCTGCGAGAGGAAACCGAGGACGTCGATTCCCTCGCTCGGCACCCGTAGGCGGGCGAGGAGGAGGCGCACGGCGAGCGGGTCGGCTCCGATCAGCCGCAGCCGCACGCCCGTCCGGCGCCGTACCTCCGGCCAGGCCCGTAGCAGCACCTGCAGCCCCTTGCGGGGCTCCTGCCGCCCGACGAAGACGATTCGCTCCTGACGACCCGCAGCGTCTGCCTCGTCCGGGATGAGGACACCGTTCGGGATCAGCTCGTACTCGCCGGGGAAGTAGCGTGAGGCCGATTCTCGCGCGGCCTCGGACACGGCGATTCGATGGTCGATCCGGTCGAGCAAGAAGCCCCAGGCCGGCTTTGCGAGCTTCAGCCACGAGAGCTCGCCCGAAGCGTGGAAGGTTGCGGCGATCGGACAGCGCGCCAGGGCCATCGTCGCAACGCCCGGCGTGGGCGTCATCGGCTCGTGGATGTGCACGAGGTCGAAACGTTCCCGTTCGAGCACGCGCCGAAGCCGCCACACCGAGCGCGGGCTGAGGATGATGTTCGGCAGCGCCCCGTTCGCCGGCACGATCACGGAGCGGCCGACGGGGATGACCTCGGGCGGGGGCTCGTCGTGCCGTCCGAGGCGGGGGTGGAGGACGCGCGTGAAGCTTCCGGGCGGGTCGTTGCCCATGACGAGCCGCACGTCGAGGCCCAGACGCCGCAGCGCGGCCGCCTGAAGCTCCGCGTGCTCGACCACGGCACCCCAGAAGGACCAGGAGTAAGGAACGACGATCCCGACCTTCATCCGCAGGAACTATGCCTTGGTCGGTAGCTTTCGGCACCCAGCTAGTCAGTCGACTGCCCGGAGGAGTTTGAATGACCGAAAAGAGTCCCGCTGTCCGCCATTTGAGCCGAGTTGCGCCGCTCGCGCTAGTCGTCGTCCTCGCGGCGGCCTGCGGGGACGACAACAAGGGCACGGCTACGCCGAACGAGCCTCCTCCACCGAGCGCCACGACGGGGAGCGGCGACACGACGCCCATGCCCCCCGTGCCCACCGGAACCGGCACCAAGTCTGGGAAGCCCTCGCTCTTGATGGGAACGCGCGACCTGCTCCAGCTCCTTGAGGGCGACATCCGAGGCTTCGCCCCGACACAGGTCGAGGGGAAGTCTCTGCGGGTAATCGCGGTCGTCGGCCCCGAGGCGTTCTGGGCAGGCCGGACACCAAAGCGGATCCTGGTCAAGATGCGGCTAAAGGGGGGAAGCCCGCCGGACGTCAACGTGGGTCAGAGGGTCGACTTCATCGGGGTCTTGACGGCTACGGGCGACGACGCCTCGCTGGGAGTGCGCGACGGCGCGGACAAGGAGCTACTCACGAAACAGGGTGCGTACGTCGACGTGAGCGCCGCGGACGTGAAGCTCCGCTAGCCGTGCGCCGCGCTGCTCTCGTCGCGGGCGGACTGCTGGCCGCCGGCGCGGTCGGCGTCGCAGCCGTGCTCGTCCTGCGCGACACGGATCGCCCCCCGCACCCACCGGTGGTGGCGCCGTCGGTGCCGCGCGAGCCGACGCTCGAGCGAGTTTCCGAGCTCGCCGCGCGCGTGCCGCCCGGCAACCGGGTAGCGCTACGGGCGGGGCCCGACGGCCCGATCCTGGCCGAGGTCGGCGGGCGTACGGAGTTCGGCTCTCCGCAGATCCTCGCGGTGGCCTTTCGGAGGGGAGACTGGCTCGCCGTCCGCAGCCCCGCGCTCGGGAACACGGAGCTCGGCTGGGTGCGAGCCGCCCCGCTGCGGTTGCTACGGCGGCCCGTCGCCCTCGAGATCGACCTCTCGAAGCGCGAGCTCGCCGTCCGAGACGCGCAGGGCGTCGAGCGTCGGATCAGCATCGCGATCGGCGCACCCGACACTCCGACTCCGACGGGTGACTTCTATGTCACAGACAAGCTCCCCGGCCCCGACTACGGCCCTTACTACGGGTGCTGCATCCTCGCGCTCTCCGGGCGCCAGCCGAACCTGCCGGAGGGCTGGTCGGGTGGCGATCGCCTCGCGATTCACGGCTCACCCACGCCGACGTGGGGACAGGCGGTCTCGAACGGCTGCCCCCACGCCGACGAGCCCGACCTGCGCTACCTGATGAAGACCGTCCCGCTGGGAACCGAGGTCCGCATACACGCCTAGGAGTAGCCGACAACAAACGACCGTGGCATGGGCGGGCCGGTCGAGGCGTCGTACCTCGGCAGGTGTGCTTTTAGTCGCAGAAAGTGCGAAGCACTTTCTGCGAGTCCCGGGCCCGTGGCCCGGGACCTACCCCGGGCCCGTGGCCCGGGACCTATAGGCTCGTTTGATGGAAGGACTTGCGGAGCTCCATACGCATTTGGGCGGCTCCGTGGCTTCCGACATCCTCTGGAGCCTCGCTCACGAGCAGGGGATCGCGCTTCCGGTCAAGGACTTCTGGGAGTTCGACCAGCTCGTCACGGTCTCCGAT
Organism: uncultured Gaiellales bacterium; assembly: GCA_964591295.1. GTDB lineage: Bacteria > Actinomycetota > Thermoleophilia > Gaiellales > Gaiellaceae > VAXT01. The sequence goes on from CAZQAG010000011.1 coordinate 56,100, forward strand.
CCACTGGGCGTCCAGGACCTGAACGCGCTCGACGCGATCTACCACTGGACCGAGCTGATCCAGTCGAGCCCGCTCGCCGTCGAGCGCTCGGTGCACGCGGCGATCGGGGGGGCCTACCGCTCGCAGGGGATCACGACGCTCGAGCTGCGCTTCAACCCGATGAAGCGAAACCGCGGCGGCGAGCGCGACCTCGACCACATCATCATGGCCGCCGTGCGCGGGCTCGACCGCGCGAGCCTCGAGTACCCGCAGGTGCGGGCCGGCCTGATCCTGATGATGGACCGGACGTTCTCCGAGCGCCAGAACGCGATCATCGTCGAGAAGGCGATCCGCTACGCGCCGCGCGGGATCGTCGGCATCGACATCGCGGGCCCGCGCCCTTCGAGCGACGGCCCGTACCCGTACCGTGACCTGGCGCCGCTCGTCGATCAGGCGCGCACCGCGGGCCTGGGAGTGACGATCCACGTCGGCGAGGAGGGCGGCGAGCACGGGATCGCCGAGATCCGCGAGGTCGTGGACGCCCTTCGGCCGGACCGGATCGGGCACGGGATCCTCGCCGCTCAGGACCCGCAGCTGATGGCCCAGCTTCGCGACGCCGAGATCACCCTCGAGATCTGCCCCACCTCGAACCTGCTCACGAAAGCGTTGCCCAACGAGGACGCGGTGCGCGACACCCTCCGGGCCTTCAAGGACGCAGGAGTGCCGTTCACGATCGCAACCGACGGCCCGGAGATGATGCGGACCCACTTGCGCGACGAGTTCGAGCTCCTCCTCCGGATCGGCGCGCTCGAGGAGGGCGAGCTCAGCGAGGCGAACCGGCGCGGGCACGAGACGAGCTTCCTACCCCCTTCGGAGTAACGCTCCGAATACGTCATTCGGCCGATGTTCGCGAGGTCACGGCGGTGCTAGCGTCGTCGGCATGACACAGGTGCTGAGTGAGCGGGCTTTGAAGATCACGGAGCGGCAGCGCGAGGTCGTGGAGCTCATTGCCGCCGGCCTTTCGAACGACGAGGTCGGCGAGCGGCTGGGCATCTCGTCGAGAACGGCGAAGGCGCATTGCGACGTCCTTCGGCAGAAGCTCGGTGTTTCGCGCCGACGGCAGATCCCCGTTGCCTATCGCCTTCTGACCGGCGAGGACCCGCTCCTGCGAAGCCTCGGATCGGAACCGTCCGACTCCGGGGACTGACGGCCCCGTACCTGCGGTCCGGGCCGTAGGTACGGGCGCCACCCCTGCGCGTGGACTCGCGCCTGGCCGACTAGGAAGTCGAGACTAGGAGGAGCTCGTAGCGGGTTCCGTCGGCGGTGTTCATGAGCGTGAGCTTCTTGCCCTTCGTCAGGGTCACGGTCGTCCCGGTCGAGAGCGAGCCGCCGGAGATCCCGACCTTCGCCGTCGTCTTGGTCACCGAAACGAGCTGGAACACAGGGTCGGCGACCGGGAAGGTCGCGCCGGCGTTCACCTGCTCGGGCTCGCCGTTGACGGAGATCTTCGCCGAGGTCCGCTTGGCCGCGGGTGGCTCGGAAGGGCCGGGCGGAGGCGGAGGCGGTGGTGGAGCCTCAGGCGTCGGCGGGGGGGCCGCCGGCGCCTTGGGCGTGTTCGCCTGCTGGACGAACGGGTCCTTGCTCGAGAAACGGTCGAAGGAGAGAAGCTGCCCGCTTCCGGCCTGCGCCGCGGGATCAGAATCGGAGAGCGTCCCGCCGGGCGTAACGGGCGTCGAGACCGGGGTTCCGGGCACGGGCGTGACGGGAGCGGGCGCCGGGGCGGCTGCCGAAACCGGCGGCTTCTTGTTCATCATCTTCATGAGTGAAGGCACCTGGTAGGCGAGCACGGCAAGGAGAATCACGCCACCGACGGCGGCGATGATCTTCTGGCGCTTGGCCTTTGCCTTTGCGTCGAATTTCTTTGCCATTACGGAAGCGGGGTCGCGCTCGAGCCGGCCGGCGGCGTGTTCGGCGACGTGGGCGCGGTCGTAGTGGTCTCGGTCGTCGTCGTAGGCGTCGTCGTGGTTGTGCCAGGCGTGGTCGACGCTGCCGGGGGAGTCGTCGAGAGGTCGCCGTAGACGAACGCGTGGACAGTCAGGCTTGCCTTGATCTCGGGGAACGAGCGCGTGCTTTCGCTGAAGCTGATTGCGTCGACGACGAAGAGCCGTCCCACGGCATCCAGTTGCCCGGCTTGTACGCGCACGAGGTTGCGAAGGCGAAAGAGGAAGTCGGAAAGCTCGTAGTAGTTCCCGTCGAACTCGAGGGTGATCGGAATGTTCGAGTAGCCGGACACGGGAGCGGCCCCCTGTGGGGTGATCGAGGCGAACTCGATACCGCTGCCACGCGCGATATGACTGAGCTCCAGCACGACGCCGGCCATGTCAATGTTGTCCGGCATGGCCTTGGTCAGCCGGAAGAGCTCGGCGACACGGATCGGCGGGGTCGCCTTGGCCTGGGCGGCGAGCACGCGGAACTGGTCGATCTGCTGCTGAGCCGCCGCGGTCTGGCGCTTCAGGTCGGCTGCCTTGCCCCGCTGTGGGGAGACAAGCAGGAAGTAACCGGCCAGCCCGTACACGAGCAGTCCGACCACGATGCCGATGATGGCGACAGCTGAAGGCTTGGCGCGCATCAGGCCGACCCCGCCGATTTCACGGTCGCGTTGATCGAGAACTCGACCACCTTGCGCCCCGTCTCGCTCGTCGCGGAGGCGCTGTGGAGCAGCTGCACGTTCGATAGGTGCGGCACGACCGCCAGGCGGGCGAGCAGGCGCGCAACTCCGTCGTGGGAATAGGTTCGGCCGTTGAGGGTGAAACCGGCGGACGCACCGGGAGTCGCGGCAGCAGCCGGAGCCTGTGCGGAAAGGCTCGTCAGCCACACGTCGTCGGGGAGGACGAGCGAGACCTCACGGAGCACGCGGTCCCAGGCAAGCCGTCCTGCGAGTGCCGAGGAGAGCGCCGTGATCCGAGCGCTCTTCTCCTGATCGAGCTGCATCGCCCCTGCACTGGTGGGCGGGGGAACCGGAGTGGCGGCCAGCTCGGCCTGTGCCGCGTCGTAGCGGTTCTGGTTGTCGGCGACCCCTCCGCTTGCGATCAGAAACCCCGCGGCGAGAATGGCGGTCACGAGGACCGTCCCTGCGACGCCGCCGACCAGGAGCGGGTTGTTCTGCGTGGGCTTCGAGCGCTGACGCCCGTCGTCTCGTGGGAGAAGGTTGACGGCTCTCAAGCTTCGATCCCCAATCCGATTGCGACGGCGAGCGACGCGGCCTCGAGCTCGCTGTCGACCTTCTTGCCGAGCGTTACGCGGGAAAGGGGGTCACCGACGCGGACGTTCACGCCGAGCATGCGTGCGAGCTCTGCGTCGAGCCCGGGCAGCTGTGCGCTGCCGCCGGTCAGGACGACCTCACCGATGCCGAGCGAGCCCGGCTGTCCCTGGTAGAACTGCAGCGAGGAGACGAGCTCCCGTGTGAACTGCTGGAGCTCCTCGTGGACGGCGGTGCGGACTTTGGCAGCGCGCTCCGGATTGAGGCCCTGCATCGCTTCGGCGGGCTCGAGCAGCGAGAGGGAGAGCTTCACGGGCTCGGCCTCGATAGGCGTCACGTCCATGGCCCGCGCGATGGCGACGTTCAGGTTCTGCCCGCCCCATTCGATGACGCGGGTGAACTCGCAGGTCTCGCCGTTCGACACTGCCAGCGTCGACCGATCGGAGCCGACAGCCACCACGACGATTGCGGCGTTGCCGGCGTCGGCGGGACGGTCGCCGAGGGCGCGCAGGAGCGCAAACGCCTCGAGATCGATACCCGCAAGCTTGATTCCGGCCTTTTTGCAGGCCGCTACGTAGCGGTCGATCAGGTCCCGGTACGCGACGACGAGGAGCACGCGATGGGTCTGCGCACCCTCTTCGTCGGTGGTCTCGCCGAGGATCTGGTAATCGAGCACGGCCTCCTCGAGCGGAATCGGCAGTGTCTCCTGGGCGCGAAAGCGAATGGCGTTCTCGAGCTGCTTCGGGTCGGTGATGCCGCCGATCTCGAACGTTCGGACACCGATGCGATTGCTCGCGATGCCGAGCCGCACGCCCTGCTTCGGGAGCTTGTTGACCTTGAAGAACAGCTTGAGCGCATCGGAGAGCGCCTCCGGCTCGCGAAGCTCTCCGCCGACGATGATCCCGGGCTCGAGGCCCTGCCGTGCGACCTGGACGAGCTCTGCAGAGCCGTTGTTCACGACCCGCGCGGCCGCCAGTTGGGAGGCGCCGATCTTGAGACCGACGAGCCGCTTGTGACGACTCGGCTTGCGCTGGCGCTTGACTCCCGCCGAGCGCTTCGGCCGCTTCTGCTTCTTTCCGGCGGTCTTGTTCTCGCCGGGGTCGCCGGGCGCCTTGGCCTTGCGGGTAAACGACAGACTCCGCTTCGACTTGGCCGGTTTCGCCTCGGCCACCGGGGTGGGCGTGTCCGCCGAAGGCTTCTTTCCGCGCTTCGGCAGCAGGTCCTTGAGCTTGATCTCTTTCTTGAAGTCCATGGCCTAGGCCTCCGCGATCCTCAGCGGGGCGGCCTGCGCACCGTCGCCGACAGCTCGGCCGAGGAGGCCGAGCAGCTGGTCGGCGCGGCTCGAGCGGGCAACCGCAACCTCTTGCGTGATGATCCCGCGCAGGACGAGCTCGGCGAGGGCCTGCTCCATCGTGTGCATGCCCTTCGAGCCACCGGTCTGCATGATCGAATAGACCTGCTCGATCTTGGCCTGGCGGATGAGGTTTCGCACAGCATCGTCGGGCGCGAGCACCTCGACGGCGGCGACGCGACCCTGGCCGTCCGCGGTCGGGAGCAGCGTCTGCGCGATGACGCCTTCGAGCGTCCCGGCGAGCTGCGTCCGGATCTGGCCTTGCTGGCCGGCGGGGAACACGTCGATCACGCGATCGACCGTGGACGCGGCGTCCTGGGTGTGGAGCGTTGCAAAGACGAGGTGGCCGGTCTCGGCCGCGGTCAGCGCGGTCGAGATCGTCTCGAGGTCGCGCATCTCGCCGAGGAGGATCACGTCGGGGTCCT
>CAZQAG010000012.1:0-53784 GCA_964591295.1 uncultured Gaiellales bacterium
CGCGCCAGCGGCTGAAAGCGGTCTCGATGCTCGTCGAGGCTGGGATCAAGGCCGGAGTCGGCATGGCGCCGATCCTGCCCGGGATCTCCGACCGCCCCGAACAGCTCCGCGAAGTCGTGAGAGCGGCGCGCGAAGCCGGCGCGACCGGAGTCTGGACGAACCTCCTCTTCCTGCGGCCCGGAACCCGCGAGCACTTCCTCGAGCACCTCGCCCAGGATTGGCCTGCGCTCCTCCCCCACTACCGGGAGTTCTACCGCGGGCGGGCGTATCTCGGAGCCGAGAAAACGAAGCCTGTGCGCCGCCAAGTCTCGGCGCTCGCCCGTGAGTTCGGTGTCGCCGACCGGCGCGCAAACCGGCTCGAGCCGAAGCCCGAGCCGGAGCAGCTCGCCCTCGCGGTCTGACTCCCCGAATACAATCCGCTGGCCGTGGCCGAAGACGCCAAGTCCGACGCGAAAACAGAGATCACCTGCCTGATCGTCGACGATCACGAGGTCGTGCGTGAAGGCCTCCGGCTCTCGCTCTCGCGCGCACCGCACATCCGCGTGATCGGCGAAGCATCCGACGGCGCTAGCGCCGTCGCGCTGGCCGAACGGCGGAAGCCGGACGTCGTGATCATGGACGTGCGGATGCCGGGGATGGACGGGCTCGAGGCGACGAAGCTGCTGACCGAGAAGGTCCCCGAGACGGCCGTCCTCATCTTCACTGCGTTCAGCGAGCGCAGCCTCCTCGGCCGCGGCCTCGAGTCGGGCGCCAAGGGGTACATCCTCAAGGAGGCCCCGCACCAGACCCTGCTGCGGGCGATCGAGAAGGTCGTCGCCGGCGAGGGGTACGTCGATCCGGCGCTGATGCCGGCCTTCCTGCCCGGCAAGGGCGAGGACATGCTGACCACACGCGAGCGGGAGATCCTCCAGCTGCTCGCCGACGGCATGTCCAACGCCGACGTCGCGGCGAAGCTCTTCATCAGCCAGGAGACCGTGAAGAGCCACGTGCGCCACATCCTCACCAAGCTCGAGGCCGACACGCGGACGCACGCGGTGGCGATTGCGCTTCGCGAAGCGATCATCGACTAGAGCGGGACTGCTGCTCGTCGCGGTGGTCGTCGCCGGTGCGGTCGTCGGCGTCCTCGGGCTCGCGTTCGACACCCAGTTCCTCGCGCTCGTCGGATTGCTCTTCGCCGTCACGGCCGGCGGCGCTCTGGCTGCATCCCTCCTCGTCAGCGAACGCCAGCACGACGAGCGCATGGGAGAGGAGATCGACCGCCTCTCATCGGAGCACGCACGTCTATCCGACCAGCTGATCACGGCCGAGCAGGAGGAGCGCCGCCGGCTTGCCCTGTTCCTGCACGACGGACCCGTCCAATCGATGTCTGGAATTGCGCTCATGCTCGACGCGGTCATCGCCGCTGTCGAAGAGGGGCGGCAGGCGGAGGCGGAGCGCATCCTGAGCTCGGCCCTCGAGAAGCAGCGCGACACGATCCGCTCGCTGCGTGACCTCTCGTTCGAGCTCGAGCCAGTCGTGCTCAGGGATCAGGGCTTCGAGCCCGCGGTCAGGGAGCTCGCCGACCAGCTCGGTTTGTCTAACCGCATTCAGATCGACCTCGCCGTGGAGGCAGCCGAGGCGCTCTCCGAGCACGCCCAGGTCGCGATCTTCCAGATCATCCGCGAGGCGCTTCACCTGGCGATCCGGAGAGGCCCTCCGACGCGCGTCTCGGTCGGGGTCGCCGAGGCTGCCGGTGGAGGCGTCGAGGCCGTGATCTCGGACGACGCGCCGGGCGAGCGGCGCCGGGCGAGCTTCGACGCAATCGAGGAACGGGCCCGCTCGCTGAGTGGGCGCATGACCGTAGACCCCGGGCCTGATGGCGGCACTGCCGTCCGCATCGTCTTCCCGTCGTATCGAGTCCGTCGCTAGAGTGGCCGCGCCCATGACCGCCGAGCCCAGTTATTGCCTGTTCGTCTCCAAGCCGACGGGTTACGAGCTCGTCAGCCGAGAGGGCGAGCCGCCGCAAGTCGGGAGCCTCGTTGAGCTCGACGGCGGGGGCCGCTGGATCGTGAACCGGATCGGAACCTCGCCGCTCCCCCAGGACAGACGGCCTTGTGCCTACCTCCTGCCGGCGCCCGGACCCTCTGGAGGCTGAAAGCCGGCGCGAGCGTCGATCGCCGGACCCAGCGTGGCGATGGAGCCCGAAACCCGTTACGCCCGCAGCGGCGACGTCAGCATCGCCTATCAGGTCACCGGCGAGGGCTCGTTCGACCTCGTTCATGTACCGCCGTTCACCTCGCACGTCGAGCTTGCCTGGAACGTGCCGGACACTGCGGCGTTCATCCGCCGCCTGGGCTCGTTCTCGCGCACGATCCGGTTCGACAAGCGGGGCACCGGCATGTCGGATCGGGTGAGCGGCACGCCGACCCTCGAAACCCGTATGGACGACGTGCGCGCGGTGATGGACGCCGTGGGGTCGGAGCGCGCGGCGCTGCTCGGCTTCTCCGAGGGCGGCCCCATGAGCATCCTGTTCGCGGCCACGTATCCCGAGCGCGTCTGGGCGCTCGTTCTGTTCGGCTCGTACCCGCGCGTACTCTGGGCGCCCGACTATCCGTGGGGGACTCCGGAGGACGAGTACCGCTGGAGCGAGGAAGACAGCCGCACCTGGGGCACTCCGGAGCAATCGAAGGAGCTTGCGGACTCGCTCGCACCGAGCGCGTCGGAGGAAGGTCGTCAGGCGCTGGCGACGTTGATCCGCCAGAGCGTGAGCCCCGGCGCGGCCGAGGCTCTGGTTCGGATGAACAGCCAGATTGATGTACGACCTGTGCTGTCGGCGATCCGCGTGCCGACGCTCGTTCTCAACCGGACAGGCGATCGCCCGAGCATCGTCGGCGGCTCTCGCTATCTCGCCCAGGAGATCCCCGGCGCGAGGCACGTCGAGGTTCCCGGCGTCGATCACTCCATTTCCGCAGGCGATTCCGAATCGATCCTGGAAGAGATCGAGCGCTTTCTGAAGGAGGCCTGGGAGGAGCGCGCCTGGGAGGACGCCGAGTCCGATCGCGTGCTCGCGACCGTCCTCTTCACCGACATCGTCGGCTCGACCGCGAAGGCTGCGGAGCTCGGCGACTCTCGTTGGCGGGAGCTCGTCGAGGCGCACCATGCGCTCATCCGCCGCCAGCTCAGTCGCTTTCGCGGCAAGGAGCTCGACACTGCCGGCGACGGCTTCTTCGCATCGTTCGACGGGCCTGCGCGCGCCATCCGCTGTGCGTGCTCGATCAGCGAGGGTGTCGGTGAGCTCGGGCTCGAAGTGCGTGCGGGTCTCCATACGGGCGAGTGCGAGGTGATGAACGAGAAGGTGGGCGGGATCGCCGTGCACATCGGCGCGCGAGTCGCCGCCGAGGCCGGCCCCGGCGAGGTCGTCGTCTCGGGAACCGTCAAGGACCTCGTCGCCGGCTCGGGGATCGGCTTTCATGAGCGAGGCACCGTCGAGCTGAAGGGCGTGCCGGGCGAGTGGCGCCTGTTCGCCGTCGAGCAATGACTGGGGTCACCTGAGGGCCTGCTCGGCGGCGATTCGGCCGAAGACGAGCGCGGCCGCGAGCCCGCTCGAGTACCCACCCGTCGAGATGCCGCCGACGTCGGCTCCGGCCGCATAGAGCCCCTCCGCGCCGACGACGCGGGCGTGCTCGTCGATTCGTATGCCGCCCAACGTCTGCGTGACACTCGCCTGGACGAGCACCGACGTGAGGGGCGGCTCGTCCCGAACGACCGCGCCGGCTTTCCTTGCCGCCTCGATCATCTCGGCAACGGTCCGGTCGCGAACCCGCTCGCCGAGCTTGTCCTCGTGAACGCGGTACCACGCGCGCCCGCCGGGCCAGCGTGCGATCGCCTGGACGAGATCGGTCTCGGACCAGGACGGCTCGCCTTCGAAGCGCTCCTCGCCCGACTCCGCGACGACGTCCGCGAAGCGGCCGTAGAGCTGGGACGCTCGTACGAAGTCCTGTTCGTCGACCTGCGCGGGGGGAGCGGGCATCGCCCGTCCGTAGAACTCGTCGAGGTCGCCCGCGGTCGCAGCCCCGCGGGCGAGCGCGAGATCGAGCCCGTCGCCCTCACTCCAGCGGTTCGCCCGCAGAAGCAGTCCGCGCTCGCGGGCGAGCCTCGCCGGAAATCCTCCTGTGCTCAGGATGAGCGCCTCTTGTTCGAGGGACTGTCCCTGCCACGAGAGGCGCACGGAATCGTCACCGGTGACGCGCACGAGGGTTTCCGTGAGGCCACGGGTGTCGAAGCGCATCCCGATCGTCCGCGGGTTGCCGGTGTCACGCTCGACGATGGGCGCGCCGAGCGACTCGAGCCACTCAAGGGCGTCGTCGAGACGCTCGACGATCGCCCGCTGCAGAGCCGGGTCGCCGCCGGGGCACTCCGCCTGGAACTCCTCGACGGTTCGGTAGCGCCAGATGACGCCGCTCGAGAGGAGCATCGAGCCGCCCGGGCGATCCCCCTTCTCGAGGACGAGTGGCTCGGCCCCGAGCTCGCGCGCCCGCGCGGCGGCGGCCAGGCCGGCCATGCCCGCTCCCGCAACGGTCAGATCGGCTATTTGAGCGCGAACGTCGGCTTCTGCTCGACGTACTCGATCTTCACGCGCTCGGGGCCCCAGACGAATATGGCGTACGTGTTCGGGGCGTCGACCACGTCGGCCACCTCCAGCCCGGCCTCTTCTGCTTCCCGGAGGGTTTCTTCCGCCGAATCAACGAGCACAGCGAGATGGTTGAGCAGCGGACGCTCCGGATCGCCGGGGTCTCCGTCGTGGAACTCGACGAACGCGCCGCCGACCTCAACCCGGTCCTCCCCATCGAGGGCGAAGCCGAACTGCTCGTACTGTCGCGCCGTCTCCGCCGGGCTCGCCGAGAAGAGCGCGACATGATCGAGGTCGTACTCGACCTCGGTCTCGCCTTCGACCAACCCGAGCCGAAGGCCCTCATCCACGTCGAAGTAGGCGGACCCGTTCTCGCGGTCGACCTGGATGCCCTCGAGCCCGCCGAGCGCTTCCCCGAGATCGTTGACGCGCAGCGCGATGTGCTTGAGCGCCCCTCGCTCCCGCGGGCCTTCCTCGGCGAACAGCGTCAGCTTGCCGCGCCGTGCGTCCGTCCCCACGAGCGTGAACTTGTCGGTGCGCTCGATCACGTGCATCGAGAGCCGCTCGGTGAGAAAGTTCGTGATCGCGTCGCGGTCGGCGACCCAGAGCGCGACGTGGTCCAGGGTCTTGAGCCTCATCCCGCTCACAATCTACCTGGAGGGCTTGGTGGAGCGTTGCTCGTCGCCGGGGTGCGATGGTCGTTCCGAGGCAAGGACGCAGGGAGCATCCAGGCTAGTGGCCTGGATGCGACTGAGGACGCGGCCTCGGGGCGAGCAGCGCGGCCCGGCGGCTCAGCCATGCTTCGCCAAGCCCTCCTTGAGATGAGGCCCACGCAGACCTACTTCTTACGGTTGACGGCGGCCAGAAGCTGCCGCTTGTTCATCGACGAGCGGCCCTTGATGTTCAGGCGCTTGGCCTGGTTGTAGAGCTGCTCCTTGGTCTGGCCCTTCGGTCGGCTCGTGCGCGAGCGCAGGCCGCCGCGGCGGCCGGACGAGATGTCGCGTGTCGAGGAACGCGACGCGGTTCTCGCCTCGCCGCTTCTCGCGCGCTCCTTGTTGACCGTGCGCGCAGCGATCTCCTTGGCGCGCTTTGTCGAAGCCCCCTGCTCCTTGGCGCTGTCCTTGATGTGCTCGTACTGCCGTTCTCGCTTGTTGCTCCATGCTTTCTGAGGCATTGCGACCCCCTCGCTTGCTTGCCCTCGGAGGGTTCCCGAGCCCGCGCTGATGAAACCCTTACAACACGCATGTCTAGTGGTCACAAAGGTGCCTTAGGGTCGTGGGCGTGATCGGTCGGATCTGCCTTCTTGCTGCCCTCTGCGGAGTCGCTGCCGCAACAGCCGGTGCCGCCGCGCCGCTCAACCGCAACGGCCTGGTTGCCTTCGCGAGTGACCGGGCCGAGAACTACCCGCAACCATCCATCTACGTCGTCTCGTCGACGGGCGGCCCGCGGCTGAACGCAAGCCGAGAGATGGCCTACGGCCCCGCGGTCTGGTCACCGAAGGGCAACGCACTGGCTTTTCCCGGCGCACAGGACAACTTGGTGATCCGGCCAGATGGCTCCCGCATCCGGCGACTCCGGGTGGGCAAGTGGTCCTATGGGCGTTCGGATCTGACCTGGTCGCCGGACGGGAAGCGCATCGCGGTCGCAAACTACGGAGACGATCGGCTCTACATCGAGCGCCTGGGCAAACGTCCTCGCTCGCTGTTGCACGAGAGCACCCGATTTCCGTCCTGGTCGCCGAACGGCCGGCTGCTCGCGTTCGTAGTGGAAAGGCTAGGACGCAACAGCAGACCACTTCCACTACAGCTGTACGTCATCAAACCGAACGGACGCGGGCTTCGACGAATGAGCCCTTGGAGCCATCGCCAGAGGTGGTTCAACGAGACCGATCCAGGGGCGAGCCCATCGTGGTCGCCGAACGGGCGACGTCTCGTCTTCGAACTCCGAGGCAACGTCCGGATCGTCGACACGCGATCTCGCCGTAGCACGGTGGTCACACGGGTAGGTCGCGTCCGAGATCCGGTTTGGTCACCAAAGGGCAACTGGATCGCCTTCGAGCGTCTCGCCGGAAGGAGGGTGGACGTGTACATCGTGCGCCCGAGTGGAAGCGGGTTGCGCAGACTGGTTCAAACCGGAGCGCGAGAGACCTCTCTCACGTGGTCTCCGAGCGGCCGACAGCTCGCTTACTCCGATGATCGGGGCGTCAACATCCTGGATCTCAGCAGCGGCGCCACACGATTGGTCGACCAACCCGCATGCCGCGAACGCGTGACCTGGCTCGCCTGGTCTCCTCGGACCGCTTCCATTGCTTTCGGCAGCCGCCTGGTCAGGAACGACACAGAGATTTTCTCGACATGGTCAGACGGAAGCCATCCGAGACAGTTGACTGACAACTGCGTCGACGATCGGGACCCGGCCTGGTCCCCCCGAGGCGATGAACTGGCCTTCGCTCGCGCGACGAGCACAGGCAGCGATCTCTACGTAATCGGGGCGAACGGCTCATCGGAGCGCAAGGTGGGAACGAGCCCGACATCTGACCGCCATCCCACCTGGTCGCCAAGCGGTGACCGGCTCGCGTTTGCGCGCAAGATCGAGTCGTCATGGCAGTTGTTCACGACTCGCGCAGCCGGCGGCGACCTCCGACAAATCACGGCCACGTCGGGGTCGAACACGACTCCCGTCTGGTCGCCGCTCCGAGATGAAATCGTCTTTGCAACCACACGCGACGACACAACGAACGGGACGAGCCAGGTCTATACGACGCAGCCAGACGGGGATCAGCGGCGCGTCACAACCGAGCAATATGGCGCGATCGATCCCGACTGGTCGCCCGACGGCTCATCGATCGTGTTCGCTCAGCAGCGACAATCAGCAACGGGCCTCGCATCGATACGAGTTGACGGAACCGAGCGCCGCCAGCTCATTTCCTGGAGCCTCTTCACGCCCTGGCTCTATCTCAGCCCGGATTGGTCTCCTGATGGCGCTGCGATCGCGTTCTCCACGGGTGCGGGCGTGCTCCTGCTCCCGACCGACGGTGGCCGAGTCCGGTACATCGCTTCGGCGGAGGTCAGGAACCTCGACCCGGACTGGCAGCGACTGCCTTAAGGGCTAACTCTCGAGCGGCGGGTTCTTGACGTTGTGCTCGGTTGCGTACTCGTCGGTGAGCTTGTTCACGACGTCGGCACCCTCGCCGTAGGCGTAGTTGATCTTGACGAAGGGCTCCCACTTGTCCGGCAGCGCGTCCTCGGGGAAGATCGCCTCGACCGGGCACTCCGGTTCGCAGGCGCCGCAATTCCGAGTGTAGATACCACCCGCGAGCGTGAACGCGTGCTTGTCCGGCACGACGGCGCAGAAGGTGTCCTCGCCGTCTGCCTCCTGCTCGTCAACACTCATGACCCGCCAATAGGTCTCGCGCGTGGCGAGGTACAGCCAGCGGATCGGACGGCTCCGGACGCCGAAATTCGTCTCCCGGTTACCTTCTTCGCCTGAGCCAACGGTGATGAAACCGGCGTAGGGTGCCACCGCCTCCACCCAGCTGAGGGCTTCGTGGTCCGTCGAACGGAGGCGCCAAGAACCTGCCCGCGTTGGATCGCCGTCCGCGGCGAGCCAGCCGTCGACAAAACCGGCGATGTACTCCGTGTCGCCGGTTTCCGGCAGCGACCGTTTCAGGTTGACGCCTGCGCGCACCACTCCTGTACCCGAGTAGCCCGGGTGGACGTCGAACGACGGCCAGAACTTGACTCGATCGAAAAAGTCCCGGTATCTCGCCACACGCTCGCCGAACAGAGCAACGTAGTGGACGTGGTCGCCCGAGCGGATTTCTTGCCGGTTCCAGCTGCCGTCGCCGAAGACGAGGCCATGAAGGACCCCAAGCCGGTAACTCTCGCCGTCCCGCTTCGGCTCGTGCCGCATGCCCGGAACGAACTGCCCCGCCGCGAGCGAGTCGGTTCGCTCCCCGTCTGCGAGGAACCAGGAATGAGTTGGCGTCGCCCAGATCGAGCGCCTGAACCTCGAGATGTTGCGAGTGGTCAGACGGGTGCCGCCATACCGATCGCGCTCTTCGAAAGCCGGCGCAAGCTCGAGCTTTACCAGCGGCTTGCGCCGGAACCGTTTCACGAGGGCCGGCTTGAAGCCGTCGTCGGTCAGGACGCGACACGGCTGGTTCTCGAGCTCGGCGAACGAGCGGAGCCCATACGTCGTGAACAGCTGCTCGTCAGCAGCGAAGCAATCGATGCACTCCTCGGGGTCGATGATCAGGATGCGCTCGAACTCGTGGATGCAGTCGACCGGGCAGACATCCACGCAGGACAGGTCTTTGATGTCGATGCAGGGCTCGGCGATGATGTAGGTCACAGGAGCAGGTCAGTCTATCGACGCTAGAAGACCGTCGATCAGCTCCGGCGCCCGCTCGTCGAGCGCGGATTTCGCGACCACCTGGTCGAATCCCGCCTCGTTCGCCCGGCGCAGCCCTGACGTGTCCTTGTGGTTCGTGTAACCGAGGATCGGGACGTCGGGATACAGCTCGGCAACGTCGTACGGGTCGATCCGGGCCACGTCCGCGATGACCAGATCCGGCGCGTCAACGCTGTCGGTCGTCACGAGGTGATGACCGGGGAGCCGAGCTTCCAGCTTGCCCCGGACGAAGAGATCCACCCCCGCGAGGAGGATCGTCGCCACGGCCGCCTGAGGGTAGCACTCTGTTAGCGTCGGAACCACATGGCGGCCGCGAAGTTCGTTTCAGTCGCACGGGTCGAGGACGTCCCCGCCGGCACGGTTGCGTGCGTGGAGGCCGAGGGTGAGGAGATCTCGCTCGCCAACGTCGGCGGCCGCTTCTACGCGCTCCAGAAAGCGTGCCTCCACCTCGAGGGGCCGACTTGCGAGGGCCGGATCGAGCGCGAGCGCTATCTCACATGCCCCTGGCACGGCTGGCGCTACGACGTCGAGACGGGCAAGAACGACTTCGATCTGGCGATCGAGACCCGCACGTTCGAGGTCCGCGTCGAGAACGGCGAGGTCCAGGTGGCAATGCACACCGAGCCAGGCTGAAGCCTGGCACGGAAAGTGGAACAGGACCTCGCCCGCGGGCTCGATCTCGCCCGCTCCGGCGAGTACTTCGCCGCGCACGAGGCGCTCGAGGATGCGTGGCGGGCCGCCGACCCGGCCGAGAAGGACTTCTTTCAGGGGCTCGTGCACGTCGTCGTCGCCTGGTACCAGGCCGGCCGCGGCAACAAGACAGGCTGCGAGCGCCAGCTCGAGAAGGCCGTGCGGCGCCTCACGCCTTTCTCCCCGCTACACCGCGGCGTGGACGTGGCCGCGCTCCTGAGCCAGGTCGAAGCGTCGCAGGCACTCGGCACGCTCGAGCTTCCTCCGCTAGACGTTCCCTAGGCCAACGTCGTTCAGCAGTCTGTTGAGGAAGACGCGGAGCCACCAGTCGCGGTGGAAGAAGAGGAGCAGGCCGAGGGTGACGAGCATGAGGCCGCCGGTTACCCGGATCACGACGTAGTGGTCCCGGAGCCAGCGAAAGGCACCCATCGCCCGGCTGAAGGCGACAGCCACGAGCATGAAGGCAAATCCGAGGCCGGCGGAGTACGCCGCGAGCAAAACCGCTCCCCGGAGGACGGTGCTCGTGTCGCCGGCGAGCACGAGGATCGAGGCGAGCACGATGCCGATACAGGGCGCGGCGCACACGGCGAAGGCCGCACCGAGAAGCGTGCTCGAGCCCCGCTTGCGCGCCCCGACGAGGAGGCCCGGCGCCATGATTCGCTCCGGCCAGGGGAGCAGCCCGACGAACGTGAGGCCGAGGACGACGAGGATGAAGCCGGCGAGTTCGGTCTGCCGGTACTGATCGAGGACGCCGCCGATCGCTGCTGCGCCGGCGCCGAGCAAGACGAAGACGACGGTGAAGCCGCCGATGAAGGGCAAGCTGGCGAGCGCGACCCGTCGAGCGGCTCCCGGCCGGCCCAGCGCGTCGGCCTCGATTGCCGAGATCGCCGAGAGGTACCCGGGGACGAGCGGCAACACGCAGGGCGTGATCACCGAGACGAGCCCCGCGAGGAACGCCAGAGGGATGCGCTCCAGCACCCCTCAGCTTTCGTCGAAGCGGGCGAGCTCCTGGTCGATGCGCCGCTCGAGAGCGGGATCGAGGCGTGCAACGGGCTGCGCGGGCTCGCGTACTCGGCTCCAGCGCCAGGCGAGCGCTGCCAGCATGAGCCCTCCGCCGAGCAACCCCACGATCGGGAGCAGCCAGGCGAGCAGGTCGAAGCCCTTCGTCGGAGGAGCGGCGAGGATCTGCGGCCCGTACTCGGCAACGAGCCGGTCCTTGATCCCGTCCTTCGAGTCACCGGCGGCGATCCGCTGCGAGATGAACGTCTTGATCTGCCGCGCCGCGGGCGAGCTCGACTGATCGAGGGTTGTGTTGCACACAGGGCACATCACCTCGCCCTCCAGGTCGGCGAGCGTCGGTCGCTCGCCCTCCGTCTTCGACGGCATGACCAGCAGATGACCGAGGTACTCCTTGGCAAGCCGCTCTTTGATCTCGCTCTTCGTGTCCCCGGCAGCGACGCGGCTCGCAATGAGAGCGATCGCCTCGGGGGTGTACGAGACCGAGCTCGCATCGGCGAGCGTCGTATCGCAGTCGGCGCACCAGAGCTCTTGCTGGATCTCGAGGGACGTCGGCTGCTCCTCGCTCGCGATCGCCGCCGGCACGGCGACGAGCGCGAGCGCGGCCAGTGCCGACGCGATCAGCCTCATGCCGCGAGCGCCCTCTTGATCGCGCTCTCGAGCTCCTCCGCGCGGGCCTCGCCGAAGATGTAGCCGTTCACTCTCCCCGAGCGCGCGACGACGAAGGTGCGCGGAAGCGGCAGCCCACCGTAATCGTTGAGGACGCGTCCGTTCGGGTCGCGCACGTTCGGATAGGTGATGCCGTATTGGGAGAGGAACTTGCGAGCGTCACCGGAGAAGTCGGTCGTGTCGACGCCGACGAACTCGACCCGGCCCCGGTAGCGTTCGTAGGCCGCCTGGAAGCGAGGCGCCTCGGTCTTGCACGGGTTGCACCAGGCGGCCCAGAAGTTGATCACGACCACCTGGCCGCGCAGCGACGAGAGGCGCAGCGAGCCTTCGCCGTTCAGCCGTTCCAGGTTGAAGTCCACCGCCATGGGTCGCTTTCCCTGAGTGAAATCCCTCGCGACGTTGCCTCGATCGTTCTCGACGACCTTCCAGACGAGGAGCCCGAGCAGGGCCGCGACGAGCCCGAGGGCGCCGACCTGGCCTGCGAGCTTGAGCCGTGACATCAGGCCGCGACGATGAACACCGTGGTCCCGATGTCCACGGTGTTGAACAGCCACTCGACCTCCGGGATGTACATCCGGATGCACCCGTGCGAGACGGAGTAGCCGATCGAGGCGGGATTCGGGGTCCCGTGGATGCCGACACCCGGGGAAGAGATCCCCATCCAGCGCGTGCCGAGTGGGTTGTTCGGGCCCGGCGGGATCGGCTTCTGGCCCTTCGCCCAGCGTGAGTTCGGCGGGTACCACCACGGGTTGCGCCACTTGACCTCGATCCGGAAGCGGCCCAGAGGAGTCGGGTAGACGGACTGGCCCGTCGCGACGCGGAAGTGACGCCGCAGGCGGCCGTAGTTGTAGAGGAGCAGGCGATTCGAGCGGCGGCGGATCACGATCACCGAGCGGTAAGCACTCCGAAGAACGCTCGCGCGCGGCGAGGCGTGCTTGATCCGGACGGCCGCGCGGCTCGTCGACCGTAGGCGCGCGGCGATCGTCTGGGTGAGCGCCAGTCGGTTGACGGTCACGCCGGGGCGATCGGGAACGACGACCGGCTTGAGCCGCCTAAGGAATACCTGGGCGTCGGCGGGGCGCCGGTTGAAGCGGCGAGAAACCGTGAGGACGTAGGCCCGAAGGACGTCGCCGTCGATCAGGACCGGAAGCGTCAGCACCTCCCCCGGCTGGGCGCTCCTCGCACGTGCGATGGCCTCGTCG
This sequence comes from uncultured Gaiellales bacterium, assembly GCA_964591295.1. Taxonomy (GTDB): domain Bacteria; phylum Actinomycetota; class Thermoleophilia; order Gaiellales; family Gaiellaceae; genus VAXT01. The sequence goes on from CAZQAG010000012.1 coordinate 12,601, forward strand.
ACGTGGGCCCTCGCCCCCAACGCATCCGGCAACGGCGCAAGCCGGCGGCGGCGGTCGAGGATGACGGGCAGCGGCGCATCGAATCGCTCGCGGACGAGCGTGGCGGCCTCCTCGGGCGTCAGCCCACCAACCGGGATGCCGGAGATCCTCACGCCTGGCGGAATCAGCGCCGGCGGCGGCGTGGTCGTAGTCCCCCCGGTTGTGGTCGTCGCAGTCGAACCCGTCGTCAGGCCGGCAGCGCTCACGCCGCCTGCCAGAACGACAGACGTCAACGCGCCTGCCAAAGCGCAGACAAGGCCGCAAATAGCGAGACCAAAACGTCGTTTCACGCCTGAAGTGTAGCCCGCTATCCCCCGAATACCCGCGGGTCGTCGGTGATCACGCCGTCGACGCCGAGGCGGTCGAGCTTTCGGACGGTTGCGCGGTCGTTGACCGTCCATGCGAGCAGCGCGACGCCGAGAGAGTGGCAGCGCTCGACGGCCGCTCGGGTGACGAGTCGGTGGTTGAGCGTTATGGCCGAGGCCCCCGCCTCGCCGACGATCGAGCCGACGCGAAAGGGAAGCGCCAGGCGCAACGCCAGGCGCACCGGGCCGACGATGGGCACGGCCGTGCGGCGCCCGCGCAGCCGGAGCCGGCTCGGCGGATACGTCCGGCTCCGGGCGAGGCCGGGCTCGATCTGCCGGAGCGCCCGGAGGGTGCCGAGGCCGTTGGTGCTCGCGACCGCCCTCCCGACGAGGTCGTGACGCCTAAGAGCCTCGACCAGCTCGCGCTCGAACCCCCCACCCTTCACGTCGGCTATGAGCCCTGTCTCCGGACTGCGTTCTGCGAGGAAGGCGAAGACCTCCTCCAGGGTTACGGGCTCCGCCGCGAGCTCCCGGTGCGAGTGGCCGAGGACGAGCGTCCGGTCGGGCCTGCCCAGAACGTCGAGCTCGACCATGTCGACACCCAGCGCCAGTGCCGCCTCGACCGCGGCGATCGTGTTCGGCGGGGCAAGCGCCCCTGCGCCGCGGTGCCCGATCCGGATCAGCGGGCCGTCCCCCCGCAAAAGCTTCATGGCGCGGTCGGCAGCTCGTTCTCCTCGAACCGGCCGCCACGTGCGGCGAACTCGAGGATCATCCGGTCGGTAATCCATTCGACGGGCGCGTGGTCGTCCGTCCACGGGTCGGCGGAGGGTGAGGCGGTCTTCATGTCACGCGCCAAGAGAGCCGTGATCGGCCGCAAGCGAGCCGGCGCGCGAGCGAGGCGCCGCTCGAGGACAGATCTCGTTGCGGGACGGTCGAGACCGATCACGAGCTGGTTGAAGCGGAGCGCCTGCCAGGTGAGCACCTGCGGGAATTCCGCAGCGAGAGTTCCCGAGACGCCGTCCGGCAGTCGATGGTCGTCCGGAACCGTCCCGACGTTGAGGATGATCACGCCGCCGGGAGCGAGCCGCGAGCGTGCGAGGCGGAAGAACTCCCGGGTCGCGAGGTAGAACGGCACGTACGGCGGGCGGTACGCATCGGCAACTATGAGGTCGTACCGGGCATCGGTCCGTCGCAGGAACGGACGCGCATCGGCGTCGACGACGTTCAGGCGAGGATTGTCCTCGAGCCCGAAGAAGCGGCGCCCGACCGCGGACACGCCCGGGTCGAGCTCGACGCCGTCGACAGTCGCTTCCGGATAGAACACACCCAGGGCCCGCGCCGTCGTCCCACCGGCGTTGCCGAGGATCGCGACGCGGCGCAGCGGCCGCCCGACGAGAGAAGGAATCGCGAGATAGGCGTCCCAGACCCCGCCCGTCAGGACAGTGTCCCGTCGCCAGACGGAGTGCACGGCAATCCCTTCGTTCAGATAGAGGCGGCGCACCCCGTCGATCTCCGTGACGTGGATGAACTGATAGCGGGACTCCTGCTCGTAGATGAGCCCTGGCTCGGCCCTCACGGCTCCGGGCGGAATCGCGAGCAGGGCCGCAAAGGCGCCGGCGACGAGGAGCCAGCGGCGACCGAGAACGGCGGCGCCGGCGAGCGCGACGATCGCGGCAGAGGCCAGCAGCGTCCGCTGGGTGCCGATCGTCGGAATGGTGACGAGCGCGGAGAGGAACGTCCCCAGCAGGCTGCCGACTGTCGAGAGCGCATAGAGCCGGCCGGCGACCGAGCCGGCGTCCCGGACGTCGTCGATCGCGAGCCTTATGGCGAACGGGGCGACCATCCCGAGCAGGATCACCGGTGGCGCGAACAGCACCAGGACGGCGAAGAAGGATCCAATCGCCGCGCCGGCCGAGACCTGGTCGAGCCCCTTCACCGACACGTCGAGAAACGGCCCCGCCGCAAACGGGGTCATTGCGATGAAGGCAGCAGCGGCGAGCACGATGCCGCCGAGCAGGCGGGGGTTCGGATGACGGTCTGCCAGCTTCCCTCCGAGCCAGTACCCGAGCGAGAGCGACGCAAGCACGAGCCCGATCACGTTCGCCCACACGATCGTCGAGCTGCCGTAGTAGGGCGCAAGCAGCCGCGCGGCGGCGATCTCGGTGGCCAGAGACCCTGCCCCAGCGCAGAAGACGAGGGCGTTCAGCGAAAAGGCGCGACTCTCAGCCGCTTCGTCGGGTCGCTCCTGCACGCGAAGAGCTTCAGCCACCGGTGCGGCGGATGACGACGACCGCGTAATCGTCTTCGGGCTCTCCCGCGAAAGCCCGCGCGTCGGCGACGACGTGCTCGGCGAGACCCTGAGCGGAGAGCTCCCGGCCGGCCGCCAGCGCTGTATCGAGCCGGTCCTCTCCGTACAGGTCGGCCTCGCGTCGCACCTCGACGAGCCCGTCCGTGTACAGGCAGAGAGCGGCTCCCGGGGCAAGCGTCGCGATCAGGTTCTCGTAGGTCTGGCCCGCTTCGACGCCCAGCGCGAGCCCACGCGGAGAGAGCGCCGTGACCTGCCCGTCCGGTCCGAGCACGCGAGCCGGGGGATGCCCGGCGCTCGCCGCGCACACCTCGCCCGTCTCCGGGTGGACGGTGACGCAGAGCATGGTCACGATCTTCCCGCCGGCCAGCTCGCCGAGCGCCACCTCGTTCACCTGGGCGAGGAGCTCTCCCGGATCGGGGAAGAGCCGCACGAGCGAGCGGAAGGCGAACTTCGCGAGCGCCATGTCCGCGGTGGCCTCGATCCCGTGGCCGCTGGCATCACCGAGGACGACCGCGAGCTGGCCGTCAGGCAGGGTCAGGAAGTCGTAGACGTCTCCCCCGACCTCGACCCGCGCGGAGGACTCGTAGACCGCCCCGACCTCGAGCCCCGCGACCTCCGGCAATCCCCGCGGGAGAAGCGAGCGCTGCATCGTGTCGGCGAAGGCCTTCTGCTGGTTGTAGAGGCGCGCGTTGTCGATCGCGAGGGCCGCCTGGCCGGCGACGAACAGCGCTGTCTCCACGGCTTCCTTGCCGATGCGGCGCTCCGGGTCGAGGGAGACGACGGTCAACGTCGCAAGCAGCTCGGCCGGTGTCGCGATCGGGACGACGACGGCGGTCGACCCCTGCTCGAGGAAGGGAACGAGCAGCTCGTACGACGAGCCGAGCCGGCGGGCGCTGCCCGGATCGAGGACGAGCGGCCTCCCCATCCGGAACAGGCGCCGGCCCGGGAGCTTCTCCACGGACTGGTCTTGCGTCACGAGCGGGCTCAGCGGCTCCTCGAGCCGCGGGTCGGCGATGTGGGCCGCTCGGGAGACGAGCAGGTCGCCTCGCGCGTCTTGCATCCGGACGACTGCGGCGTCCGCGTCGAGGAGCTCGACGGCTGCGCGTGTCACGGCCTTGAGCGTCGCGTCGAGGGAGAGGCTCTGGGCAAACGAGCGTGAGATCTCGTACAGCGCGCGCAGGCGCTTGGCGGACTCGCGCTCGGACGCCAGAGCCTGCTCGCGCTCCGAAGCGAGCCGCTCGGTCCGCTCGTGGAGCTGCGCGTTCTGGACGGCGACCGCAAGCTGGCTGGCGAGCGCGGCGAGAAGGGACGACTCGTTCGCCTGGAGGTCGCGCCCACGAGGGAGGTACGCGGCGAGGAGGCCGATCAGCTCTTCTCGGGCAACGAGCGGCACGGCAAGCACCGCTTCGATCTGCTCCTCGCCGACGGCCTCTCGCACCGATGTAAGACGTACGTCGGCCTGCGCATCGGAAACGTGCAGCATCCCCTGCGCGCGAAGAGGGCCGAACGCCAGCTCGAGCAGACGCTCGGCGACGGCGAGCTCCGCGCCGGTGGCTCCGTGCCCTGCCTGGGGTCTCAACCTTGCCCCCCGGCGCAGGTACACCGCAACGCGTTCCGACCGGAGCAGCTCTGACACACGTGCTACGGCTGTCTCCAGCGTGTGCGCGAGCGAGAGCTCGGCGATCGCCTGGCCGACGACGGCCAACAGCGCCTCGGAGCGCTCGAGCTCGAGCGATGTGGTCCGGGCGCGGTCTCCCGCGCGGAGCGCCTGGGCCGCCCGGACGGCGAACGTGCCGAGTCGGTCCAGCTCGGCAGCCGACGGGCTTGCTCCCACCGCGAAGGCAAGCTCCAGGATGCCCACGGGCGGCTGGCCGAGCGTGAAGCTCGCGACCGTCCGGTCCTTGCCGTCGCCCTCCGGTTCGAGCCGGACGGGCTCGTTCTCGGTCAGCGCGCGCCCGGCTCGCTCCAGGCGGCCCTCCACATCGATTGGCCCCGCGGAGGCGAGCAGCTCGAGCGTCCCCTCCGAGCCCGGATACCAGAGGACCGCCGCCTCTGCGCCGGATGCCCCGGCTGCGATGCGGACGACCTCGTCCCCCGCGCGGGCCCGGTCGAGGCCGGCTACGAGCGCGTCGCCCGCGAGCGAGAGCGCCCGTGCTGGCGAAGCGCCATCCTGAGCGGCGCCGTTGGTACCGAGGAAGGCGCGAAGAACGAGCCCGAGATGTGAGGCAGCAAACCGCGCCGCGACGATCTCCCCGGCCCCGAACGGCCGTCGCGAGCGGAACAGCTCGAGGCTGCCCAGCGCCTTCTCGCCGGTGCGGACCGGCAGGAGCAGGACGTCGGCCGCCCGCGCACGGCGGGCCGCCCGGCGGACCGCTTCGGGTAGCTGACTCCGGGAGCTTCCGTCGGCTGGGAGCTGAGCGACAGGAAAGCTCGAGCCTGCGAGCTCCGCGACGAGCGCCTCCGAACGTGAAACGATGCTGCGGGCCTCGAGCATCCCGTTCCCGGCAGCGACTCGGATGAGGACTGCGTCGGCCCCGGTCGCCTCGGCCGCACCCTCTGCCAGCGCGCGCAACGCGTCGGCGAGGTCGTTCTCGCCGGCGGCGCGGCGCCCCCCGGCGGCGAGCGCGTCGAGCGCCTGCTCGGAAATGCCCTCCATCTTGCGCGAAAAGTACCCCTGATCGACCAACGACGGCCAGTCACCCGTTTACACTCCCCGTATGGCCCAGCCCGCTCGCCACCCGGAGGTGGTCGACGAGGCCCTCCAGCTCGATCCAGTTGCCGTCCAACAGGCGTACCAGCTGCATCGGGCGAGGCGCCGCGCCCACCGGAACCATCGACAGGAGACCAAGCGTGCCAGGCTTCGCTTCTGGTTCGTCCTCCTCGGCCTGGTCGCCGTCAGCATCTACCTGAGCATGGTGATCTGGCACCAGATCGAGCGCACGTTCGGTTTGTAGATACTTCGACCACCGTGGAGCCCTCCGAGCCCTATCCTCCTGAGCGTCCATTGCCTCCGGCTGCAATGGAGCGCGACCGCGACATGCTGCTCACTCTCCCAGGCGGGGTCTGGGCCGCGGGCGAGCGGGTCAGCGCGCTTGCGGGGTTCGTGCTCATGCTCTCGGTGTTCATGGGGTGGTACGCGGGCTCGGAGGAAGGGCCCACGATCGCGGTGATCGGCTGGCACACGGGTGCGATCGGGAAGCTCGTCTTCCTGCTCGGGCTCGCCGTGGTCGTGCTCGTCGTTCTCCGGGAGCTCGGGATCGAGCTGCCGGCGACCGTCCCCGAGAGCCTCGTCATCATCGTCATCGGCTCGCTGGCGACGATTCTCGTCTTGATCCGGCTGATCTCCGTGCCGGACCGCTTCTTCCCGAACGACGGCCGGGGGATCGGAATCTGGATCGCTCTTATCGCGGCGCTGGCGCTGATCGTCGGCGGGCTCCTGCGAGCAGGCGAAGAGCTGTAGCGACCGCGAGCCCGAGCACCGCTCCGCCGATCACGTCCAGGGGGTAGTGGACGCCGTTGTAGACGCGGGAGAATGCGATCAGGGCTGCGAGCGCGAAGAGCGGAACCCTCGGCAACGGCGTCAGCCAGGCGAGCAGCGCGGCGCACGCGAAGGCCGACGCCGAGTGGCCCGACGGGAAGCTGTCGCTCACGGGCACGTCGACGAGCGGGGGCGGATCGGGAAAGCGATGCGGTGGGCGCTCGCGCCCGATCGCCTGGCGGAGGCCGAACGACGTCCAGCCCGCGATCAGGTTTCCCGCGAGGACGAACAGGAAGATCGACGGCCGGCGCCAGAGCACCGTCGCGAGCAGGGCCAGGACGAGCCAGACGACGCCGGAGTTGCCGATGTGCGAAAGGGCGACGAAAAGGTCATCGAGCCACGGCGTCCGGTGCTGGACGACCCAGCGCTCTAGTCTCGTGTCGAGGGGATTCAGGCGGGAACGAGCTGCTTCGTCGACTCGATCAGATGCTGCGGGTTGAAGGGCTTGCCGATGAAGCCCTGTGCGCCCCTGGAGGTCGCGGTCTTCAGCGACTGCTCGTCGACCTTGCCGCTGAACATGATCACCGGGATCGCGCCGACTCCGTGGCGTTCCTGCACCCGGCGGAGCATCTCCCAGCCGTCGACCTGCGGCATCATCACGTCGAGGAGGATCAGGTCGGGTGGCTCGTCCTCGAGCGCCCTCAGGCCCTCGTCCGCGCTCGAGGCCTCCCGCACCGCATACCCCTCCATCTCGAGGTTCACGCGCACGAACTCGCGCAGGCGGTCGTCGTCGTCGACGATCAGGATCAGCCGGCGTCCTTCACTTCTGCGCGGAGCGGCCGAGCCGCCTCGCTCGAGGAAGATGTCGAGGTCGCTGCGCCGGTAGCGGCGGTGGCCGCCGGGTGTGTAGAAGGCGGGCAGGCGGCCGTCGTCGGACCACTTCCGGATCGTGCTCTGAGCCATTCCGAGGTATTTCGCCGCCTGGCCGAGCGTGAGCCAGTCCGGCTCGTTCGCCGGCACGGGCATCCGCGCCGCTGCATCTCGCTCATTCGCCATTGAAAGAACCTACCTAAAAGTGCTTCTTCCTAAAGTCCCGCAATCTGAAACTCACGGAGCCGTCGTGATCGTGACCGTGACCGTCTCGGAGCTCAGCGTGCCGGGCACGAGCGTGCGGACGGACGTGCGGGTCCCGGCCGGCGCGGAGGAGTCGTCGAGCGCCTGCCCAAGTGCCAGGCCGGCGGCGAAAACGATCAGCAGCACGGCGCCCCGAATCGCCCAGGTTCCGAGCCGGCGGCGGCGCTCCCTCTGGGGACGCGGCCTCATGGGGCGTAGTCGACGGCGCCGCGGGCGTAGAGGTGGAACGCTGCGTCCTGGACGAGCGCGAGGTGTGGCGCAGCGCCGAGGACCTCGTAGAGCCAGCGATCGGCCTGCTGATAGGCGTCGGCGAGCTCGGCCAGCGTGAACGTCTGACCGACGCGGCGGTTCAGCTCGCCGACGACGGTACCCACCTGGGCGTGAAGCTGGAGGAAGAGGGCACGATCGACCGAGTAGGACTGGAGCCTGCGGTGACCCTCCTCCCACTGCTGACGAGCGTGCTCGACGGCTACGGCGCTCATGTCGGAGCGCCCGATGATACGGCCACGCCACGTCCGCTCATGCAACAGGTCCGGGGCCAGAGTGGGTCGATCTGCGCGACGATCCTCTCGCCGAGCTCGTAGCCCGGGCGCGCCAGCGCGAACGCGGCGTGGGCGTGCAGGCACTTGAGCTGCTCCGGGTTCCGGGACCCGCCGATGCCGAGCTCGAGCGAGGCTCCCTCGTCGGGACCCAATTCTCCGGCCGCAAGCTCGGCGCGGACGCGGCGCTGTTCGGCCGTCGCTCGGGCGAGGCTCTCGGCGAGGGCGGGCTCAGCCTGGGCGGTCTCGCTCCAGCGCTCGACTCCGCCCGCCGCCTCGAGCCGCGAGATGGCGGCGACGAGGTGCGGGCACGTGACGTAATAGGTCGTAGGGAAAGGGTCGCCCGACTCGTCGTAGGCGGCCTGCTCGGTGACCGCGGGCGCGCCGAACGGACAGCGCTTCACGACGCGCCGGAAGGCGCGCGGGCGGCGGCCGAGCTGCCGCTCGACGAGCTCGTGGTCGTCCATGTCGCCGATCGTAGACGGAAGACGTGTGAGCGCTAGCGCGGGCCCTGCTCGTGCTGGCGGCGCCACGCGTTGATGCCCTTGACGATGAAGAGACGCTCGCCGGGCTTCACGTAGCCGAGGCGGCGTGCCTCCCGCGTCAGCGCCTCGGGGGTATCGGAGTCTGCGAGCCGGCGCTGGAGCCGCTGCTTCTGGGCGCCGAGCAGGCGTACCTCCTGCGCCCGGCTAGCCACTGCGTCACGCGTGGACAGGTAGCTGCGAAGCGGCTGCGAGTAGAGGAACGCGACGAACCCGACTATGCCGACTGCGAGCCAGCGCAGAAGAAACCGGCCGCGCGGCAGGCGGCGGCGAGAGCGCTTCTTGGACCCGCGACGCGCCATGTCGAGCCGTGTCTTCGCGGGCGAGGCACGGCGTCCTTCGCTGGGGCGTAGAAACTCGGCGCCATTTCGTGCCAGAGACGCGCGCTTCTCGCCACTACGATCACCGTGGGGAGGAGGCTGGGTGCGCCTTAAAGACGGAACAGCGAAAAGACACGGCCGGTTAGGCCACGTCAACCTTGATCACGTTCGTCGTGCCCGGGAGGTTCACTGCCGTGCCCGCCGTGATCACGACGAGATCGCCTTCCTGCACGAGCCCGCTGGCGCGCGCCGCTTCGACCGAGCGCGCCCATAGATCGTCCACGTCGGTGGCCTGCTGGATGGGCATCGGCGTCACCCCCCACTCGATCGCCATCTGCCGCAGCGCATAGTCGTGGTGCGACATGCCGATGATCGGCCTGCGTGGACGCAGGCGAGCGACCGCGGAAGCCGTTCCGCCGGTGAACGTCGGCACGAGCAGCGCCTCCGCGCCGAGCGACTCGGCGAGATCGCAGGCCGCGTTCGACATCGCCTGCCCGACGGTGGGCTCCTCGCTCGCTCCGGGTAGCTGGTGCCGGTACCCGAGGCTCGGCTCGACGGCGCGCGCGATCCGGTCCATATAGACCACCACCTCGACCGGGTGCTCCCCGCGGGCGGTTTCTCCGGACAGCATCAGTGCCGAGCTCCCGTCGAGAATCGCGTTGGCGACGTCGCTCGCCTCCGCCCGCGTCGGCTCGAGCTGATGGACCATCGACTCGAGCATCTGCGTCGCCGTGATCACCGGCTTCGCGCGGTCGAGCGCCGCGAGGATGATGCGCTTCTGGACGAGCGGCACGAGCGCCGCACCGATCTCGACCCCGAGATCGCCCCGCGCGACCATCACTGCGTCGGTCTCGACGAGGATCGCATCCAGCGCGTCGACGGCCTCGGCCTTCTCGATCTTGGCGATCACGTGCGTGTTCGCTCCGGACGCCGTGATCAGTTCCCGCAGGTCGCGCACGTCCGCGGCCGAGCGGACGAACGACAGAGCGACGAAGTCGACGCCCAGTTCGAGCGCGAAATCGAGGTCGTCCATGTCCTTCCGGGTCAACGAGGGGATCGGAACCGGCACACCCGGCACGTTCACGCCCTTGTGCGTCTCGACGATCCCGCCGGCGACGACCAGGCAGCGCGCCCGGCCGCGATCGACGCTCTCGACGCGCAACCTGATGAGCCCGTCGTCGATCAGAATCTCGTGGCCGACATGAAGCACCTCGCACACGGCGGTCGGGCTCACCGGGAGCTCATCGCCGCGTGCGGTGTCCTGGGGCGCGACGACGATCTCGTCCCCCTGCGCGAGCGTGACCGGCTCTGGCAGATCGCCGATCCGCACCTTCGGCCCCTGAAGGTCGACGATGACTGCGATGGGGCGGCCGATCTCCTCCTCGATCTCGCGGACGAGCTTCGTCCGCTCCGCGTGCTCCTCGTGGGTCCCGTGCGAGAAGTTCAGGCGCGCGGCGTTCATCCCGGCTTCCGCAATCGCGAGCAGGGTCTCGCGCGACGAGGAGGCAGGGCCGATCGTCGCGACGATCTTCGTCCGGCGAGGCGTCTCAGCGGAGATGGCCTCAGCCTAGCGAGGGGCTCGGGCAGACTTCGGCCGATGAGCCTCCGAGATGCCTGGGAGCAGCATGCGCCGGACTGGGTCCGCTGGGCTCGAGAGCCGGATCACGACAGCTACTGGCGTCACCATCGTGATCAGTTCCTGGACCTCGTACCGCCGCCCGGTCGGCTCACGCTCGACATCGGCTGCGGCGAGGGGAGGCTGGCGCGAGATCTCACGAAGCGCGGACACCATGTCGTCGGGGTCGACGTCTCGCCGACGATGATCGAAGCGGCACGAGCCCAGAGCCCGGAGCTCGAGTTCGTCGAGGCCGATGCCGCGGACCTGCCCTTCGAGGACGGTTCGGCCGACCTGGCGATCGCGTTCATGTCACTCATGGGATTCGACGACATGAACGGGGCCGTCGCCGAGGCGGCGCGTGTCCTCGAGCCCGGCGGACGGCTGGTCGCTGCCGTCGTCCATCCGATCAACTCCGGGCACGAGCTCGACCGCGAGCACCCGGAGGGGCGGCTCGTCATGGCCGAGGACTACTTCGACCGGCGCCGCCTCCGCGACGAGATCGAGCGGGAGGGGCTACGGATGACCTTCGAGGGCGTGCACTGGACACTCCAGGACTACTTCGACGCTTTTTTTGCCGCAGAGCTCAGCGTCGAAGCGCTCCGCGAAGTCTCCGCGCCAGAACATCCGCGCTGGTCGCGGTACCCGCTCTTCCTTCACTTCCGCGCGGTGCGCGGGAATGCGTCCCAGCCCGGATAGGACGTCGCCACGGCGAGGTCGGCGATCGTCGTGTTCTCGGTCTCGCCGGAACGGTGCGACATCACTACTCCGTAGCCGTTCGCCCGCGTCAGCAGCCGGAAGTGCGGCCAGGTCCTAGCGTTACCGTGAATCTTCATCCTGCTCAGGAACTACAGCTAGGAGTCAAGAAGCTCCTCGCTCCTCAGCGCGCTCTCTCGATTGACACAGATGTAACAAAAGCCCATGATCGAACGACTGCCCGCAGAACGCGGGCGGACCCTTCAGGAAGAGGAGAACATCTTGCGTGTCCTAGGTTCAAAGAAGAAGTGGATTGCCGCAACCGTCGGCGTGGCGGTGATCGGAACGTTCGTGACCGTGGCTCTCGGATCGCACGACGGGTCCGGATTCGTGACGACACCTCTGGTCATAGGCGACCTCGCCAACAAGGTCAACCTGAACAGCGACCGGATCAAGTTCCAGACGAAAGATCCGACCGACGTCCAGGTCGCGAGGGTCGACATCGCTCCGGGCGGCTACAGCGGCTGGCATCACCACCCGGGCATCGTGATCGTGACTGTGGCATCGGGTGCGGTGACCTTCACGCATTCAGACTGCAGCTCGAAGACGTACGGGCCGGGCCTTCCGAACGGTGCCGTGTTCGTCGAGGGCGGCGATGACCCGGGCCAGGCCTCGAGCACCGCTGGAGCGACTCTCTATGCGACGTTCGTTGCGCCGGACAACGCCGGCTTCCGGATCAACGACCACGGCTTCCCTGGCTGCCCGTAATGGCACGCGGTGCGGGTTCAAGAAGTCCGGGCCTGTAGAAGGAAATGTTTGCAAGACCTGCCCCGGTGCCCGGCTCGTAGCCGGGCACCGGGGCGACGCTCAGATCTTCACTTTCGTGCAGTGCGCGGAAACGCCTCCCAGCCTGGATAGGACGCTTCGTCCCCGAGCTCTTCCTCGATCCGCAGCAGCTGGTTGTACTTTGCGACGCGGTCGCTGCGCGACGGCGCGCCCGTCTTGATCTGTCCCGCGTTCGTTGCCACGGCGAGGTCGGCGATCGTCGTGTCCTCGGTCTCGCCGGAGCGGTGCGACATGACGACCCCGTAGCCGTTCGACCGCGCGAGCGCGATCGCGTCGAGCGTCTCCGTGAGCGTCCCGATCTGGTTCACCTTGACGAGGATCGCGTTCGCGACCTTCTCCTCGATGCCGCGCTCGAACCGCTCGACGTTCGTGACGAAGAGGTCGTCGCCGACGAGCTGCACGCGGTCGCCGAGCCGCTCGGTTAGGCCCTTCCAGGCAGTCCAATCGTCCTCGCCGGCCCCGTCCTCGATCGACGCGATCGGGTAGCGCTCGACGAGCCCGGCCCAGTAGTCGGCCAGTCCTTCGGAAGACTCGTCCCTTCCCTCGAACCGGTACCGGTCGCCTTCGAGGAGCTCGCTCATCGCGGGATCGAGCGCGATCGCGATCCGCTCGAGGTGGCCCGCGCGCCCGGCGGCCTCGAGGATCGCATCGATCGCCTCCTCGCTCGAGCCGAAGTCGGGCGCGAAGCCTCCTTCGTCGCCGACCGCGGTCGCGAGGCCCCGTTCCTCGAGGAGCGCCTTCAACGTGTGGAAGACCTCGACCGCGATCCGCAGGCCCTCGGCGAACGTCTCCGCTCCGCCCGGGACGATCATGAACTCCTGGAGGTCGAGCGAGTTCGCCGCGTGCGCGCCGCCGTTGACGACGTTCAGCATCGGCACCGGCAGCACGTGCGCCTCGGCGCCGCCCACCCAGCGGTAGAGCGGGACGCCCGCATCGGCTGCAGCCGCCTTGGCCGTGGCGAGCGACGTTCCGAGGATGGCGTTCGCGCCCAGGCGGGCCTTGTTCTTGGTTCCGTCGAGCGTGACGAGCGCGGCGTCGATCGCGCTCTGGTCGGCGGCGTCGAGGCCAACGAGCGCAGGCCCGATCTCCTCGCGAACGTTTCGCACCGCCTTCCCGACGCCCTTGCCCAGGTAGTCCTGCGGATCGCCGTCGCGGAGCTCGACGGCCTCGAAGCGACCCGTGGAAGCACCGGACGGAACCGCGGCCCGGCCGGCCGCACCCGACCCCAGCTCCACGTCGACCTCGACCGTGGGGTTCCCCCGCGAGTCGAGGATCTGACGCGCCCGCACCGCTGCGATCTCGCTGCTCACAACTCCTCCTTCGCCTGGTCGAAATAGCGGTCCTGCTCGCCCAGCTCGAGCTCGGCGAAGCGCTCGCCCGCGCCCTCGGCCAGCTGCTCGGCTCGCTCGACGCGCACGACGAAGCGCCCGCTCGCCCGCCGGAGCTCCAGCTCCGGATCGACGTTCAGCCGCCTCGCGACATTGACCGTGGCGAAGAGCAGATCGCCGAGCTCGTCCGCAACTCGCTCATCCGGCGGCTGCTCAGGAGCGGGTTCCTCGCGCCCGCCGAGCTCCGCCTCGAGCTCGGCCAGCTCGCTCCGAAGATCCTCGAGAGCACCCGCGACGCTGGGATACTCGAACCCGACGGCAACCGCCCGCCGCTGAACCTTTCGCGCCTGCAGCAGTGCCGGAAGCGTCTCAGGGACATCGTGAAAGATTCCTTCCCGCCCCTCCTGCTCGCTCTTGAGCTGCTCCCATCGCTCGCGGACGCGGCCCGCCGTCCTCGCCTCGGCGTCGCCGAAAACGTGTGGATGCCGCGCGACGAGCTTGGCATGGATTCCACGCGCCACTCCCTCCAGGTCTCCGTGGCTCTGCTCCTGGAGAAGCAACGCGAGAAAGTAGACCTGGAAGAGAAGGTCGCCGAGCTCGTCGAGGAGCTTCTCGGGACGGTCCGCGAGCGCAGCGTCTGCGACCTCGTACGCCTCTTCGACTGTGTGCGGCACGATCGTGCGCACCGTCTGTTCCCGATCCCAGGGGCAGTCCTTACGTAGGCGCTCGGTCAGCTCCTGGAGCCCGAGGAGCGCTTCCGCGAGCGACAAGTTGCGACTAGGAGGGTTTGGCGGAATGCTGCTCGTCTCCGGGGTGCGATGGTCGCTCCGAGGCCGCGGACGCAGGGAGCGCCCAGGCTCGTAAGCCTGGGCGCGACTGAGGACCCGGCCTCGGGGCGAGCAGCGCGGCCCGGGGGCTCAGCATGTATTTCGCCAAACCCTCCTAGGGGGTCGGAGCGGGGCCGGTGGTCGTCTCCGCTGGTGGTGCGTAGCCGACCTGGTAAGCCGTCGAGTCCTCGAACTCGTTCGAGGTGTCGTCGACCCACTTCTTCATCTCCTCCTGCTTCTTCTGCTGGAGGAGCTGCTGGCGGATCTGCGCGCGAACCTCGGACAGCGGCGTCTTGCTGGACTTCTTCATCGGCGTCAGGGCCTGGATGATGTGCCAGCCGTACTGCGTCTTGATCGGATTGGAGATCTCGTTCACGGCGAGCGAGAAGGCCGCCTTGTCGAACTCGGGCACCTGCCGGCCCTTCGAGACCGTCATCTTGCCGCCCGTCGCCTTCGAGCCCGGATCCTCGGAATGCTTCTTGGCGAGCGCCGCGAAACTGCCGCCACCGGTGACCTGCTCGTAGAGCTGGTCGGCAAGCGCCTTCTTCTTGACGAGGATGTGCCGCACGTCGCGGCTCTCGGGGAGGACGTACTGCTGCTTGTTCTTCTTGTAGTACTCCTCGATGTCCTCGTCTGAGACCGTCACGCCGTCGGTGACCTTGGTGTAGAGCTTGTTCTGGACGACACTCGCGCGGACGTCGTCGCGCACCTGGCGCTCGGTCAGGCCCTGCTTCTTGATCTGAGCCTGGTACTTCTTCTCGCACGTCGCGTTGCACTTCCCGTCCTTGCCGAAGTACTGCGCCTTGATCGTCCCGAGCTGCTTCTCGACGTCCGCGTCGGTGATCTTGACGCCGAGCTCGTCCGCCTTCTGGTTGAACTCGCAGCGCTGGACGAGGAATTGCATCGCCTGCTTCCGGAGCGCGGTGTACTGCTCGGTGCCCGGCTCCGGGAAAGGCTGCTTGTTGGTCTTGTAGCTCGATCTCGCCTGCGCGAGGAGGCGATTGAACTGCTCCTTCGAGATCACGCAATTGCCGACGACGGCAACGTCGTTCGCACCGACGCTTTTCCTCTCGTTACCGCAGCCGGCCGCGAATGCGACCCCGACCAGGGCAACGAGGGAGACTGCGAGGAAACGGAGCTTTGTCATGAAAAGTGCGCCATTTGCAGCGAATTTACTTACGCTGCTCGGCGCGTTTCGAGTATAGCATCGACCAACTGCAGCGCTTCCGGGAACTCTTCGTGCTTAACCGAAACTTCATTTCGAGCGGTTGCGTAGATCGCCGTGTCTACCCGGTCGCGTAACGCGCGCAGCTCCTCGGAGCCCAGGACGAGTGGGCCGACGGTCGAGCGGCCGCCTTTGAAGACGAGATAGTCGGCGCCGAGGAGCGCGAGCTTCAGCTTCGCGGCCTGGATCGCAAACAGGTTCCCGACGGGCTCGGGCAGCGGCCCGTAGCGGTCGACCGTCGCCGCCTCGAGCTCTGCCAGCTCGTCCTCCGAATCGGTGAGCACGAGTCGTCGGTGGAGATCGATCTTCTGCGCCTCCGCCGGGATGTAGTCGGCCGGCACGTAGGCGTCGATCCTCGCATCGACGCGGACCGGCCGGGGAGCGATCCTCCGCTCGCCCGCTAGCTCCGCGACGGCCTCGCCCAGCAGCTCGACGTAGAGCTCGAAGCCGAGCGCGGCCAGGTGGCCGTGCTGCTCCGCGCCCAGCAGCTCACCCGCGCCTCGGATCTCGAGGTCGCGCATGGCGATCGCGAAGCCGGCGCCGAGCTCGGTGTGGTCGGCCAGGGTCGCGAGGCGGGCGCGAGCCTCCGGAGTCAGCTCGGACGCGTCGGGATAGAAGAGGTACGCGTGCGCGAGGAGATCCGAGCGGCCGACGCGGCCGCGGATCTGGTAGAGCTGGGCGAGGCCGAGCGCATCCGCCCGTTCGACGACGAGCGTGTTCGCCTGGGGGATGTCGAGGCCCGACTCGATGATCGTCGTCGAGACGAGCACGTCCGCGTCGCCCCGGAGGAACGAGAGCATGTGCTCCTCGAGCTCCCGCTCCTTCATCTGGCCGTGGCCCACGATGTAGCGGAGGCCGGGCGCGAGCTGGCGGAGACGGTCGGCCGCCTCGTCGATCGTCTCGACGCGGTTGTGGAGGTAGAACGCCTGGCCGCCGCGGGCGACCTCGCGCTCGAGGGCGGTCTTGATGAGCTCCTCGTCGTACTCGCCTACGTGCGTCCTGATCGGGCGGCGGCCCTCGGGCGGCGTCTCGATCACGGAGATGTCGCGCAGCCCGGAGAGCGACATGTGCAGCGTGCGCGGGATCGGAGTGGCCGTCAGCGCGAGCACGTCCACCTCGAGCCGCAGCAAGCGGAGGAGCTCCTTCTGCGCGACGCCGAAGCGCTGCTCCTCGTCGACAATGACGAGCCCGAGCTCTTTCGGGATCACGTCTCGGGAGAGGACGCGGTGCGTCCCGATCAGCACGTCCACCTTCCCTTCGGCGAACTCAGCGAGCACCTGCTTCACGTCCGCGGGCTTGCGGAAGCGGGAGACCATCTCAACCCGAACGGGAAAGTCCCGGTAGCGCTCGCGGAACGTGTTCCAGTGCTGCTGGGCGAGCACCGTCGTCGGGACCAGCATCAACGTCTGCTTGCCGTTCAGCGCGGCGGCGAAGGCGGCCCGCACCGCGACCTCCGTCTTGCCGAAGCCGACGTCGCCGCAAACGAGGCGGTCCATCGGACGCGGTGCCTCGAGGTCTTCCTTCACGGCCTCGATCGCTGCGCGCTGGTCAGGTGTCTCCTGGTACGGGAACGAGGCCTCGAGGCGCTCAAGCCAGTCCTGCGAGAGGTCGTAGGAGATGCCCGGCGCGTTCTGCCGCTGCGCGTAGAGCTTGATCAGCTCGCCGGCAAGCTCGCGGATCGCTGCGCGGGCTCGTGTCTTGAGCAGGTGCCACGCCTTGCCCCCGAGCTTGGAGAGGGCCGGTGCGCTTCCGTCGGCGCCGATGTAGCGCGAGACCTTGCCGACTTGCTCGTGCGGGACGTACAGGCGGTCCTCGCCGCGGAAGGCGACCTGGAGGTAGTCGCGCGTGATGCCGGCGATCTCCCTCGTCTCGAAGCCGAGCAGCTTGCCGACGCCGTGATCCTCGTGGACGACGTAGTCGCCGGTCCGGAGCTCGGCGAACGACTGAAGGGCCCGGCCCGCGGGGGCTGCGCGTCCTCGCGCGCGCCGGCGAAAGACCTGCGTGTCCGGCAGGAGGGCGAGCCCGAGCTCGCGCCAGACGAAGCCGCGCCGCGCCGGGCTGACCGCGAACAGGAGCTCGGCCTCGTCGGGCAGCTCCTCCCCGGGCTCGAGCAGACGCGCTTCGACGCGGCGCAGGAGGTTCTGAGTTCGAAGCGCCTCTCCCTGGTGCGGGAAGGCGACTGCCGTGCGCAGCCCGCCGCGGACGAGTGCGCGGAGCTCGTTCTCGGCCTCGGCGAGCCCGCGTGCTGCGATCGCGGGCCGCTGGGCCTCGAAGGCGAATGGCTGGCCGGCGGGTAGCGGCTCGAGCTCGACCGCGCGATCGAGTGGCACGGCTTCGAGCTGCTCCTCCTCCCAGACCTTGCGCACTTCGTCGGGCTGCCAGACGAAGTCCGGCCCGGCAGGAATCGGCACGATGAGATCCTGCGGGAGGGGTGGGGCCCCGCCCTCTTCGCCGACGAGTCGCGGCTCCACGAGATCGAGCCGGCGCTCGGAGGCCGGGTAGATCGTCGCCGTGTCGACGGGGTGCAACGTGCGCTGCGTGAACGGCGAGAAGGCACGGATGCTCTCGATCTCGTCTCCGAAGAGCTCGATCCGCAACGGCTCACGGCCGGTCGTCGGGTAAACGTCGACGATGCCGCCGCGTAGCGCGAACTGGCCGCGCTCCTGCGCCTGCTCGACCCGCTCGTAGCCGGCCAGCGCGAGCTGCTCGGCGAGCGCGTCGATCCCGGGCTCCTCGCCCGGCGTGATGCGGATTGGCTCAGGGCGCGCGTCGGGCGGTGGCATCCCTTCCGCGAGCGCCGCGGCGGACGCGCTTACGAGCCCTCCCGCCGCGAGCACGTCGAGCGCCCGGGCCCGCTCACCGACCAGATGAGGCGGCGGCTCGAGCCCCGAGCCCCAGCTCACGCCGCGGCTCGGCAGCAGCGCGACACGCTCGTCCCCGAGGAACCAGCCGGCCGCGTCCGCCGCGTCACGCGCGTCCGCATCCTCCGGCGTGAGCACGACGAGCGGGCGCGCGAGCTCCTCGTAGATCGCCGCTAGGAGCAGCGGCAGGGCGGGCTCGGAGACGCGGGCACGTGTGTCGGGCAGCTCCTCGACGAACGCGCGGAAGCGTTCGCTGTCGGCGAGCTCGCGAACAAAGGGGTGGAGGACGGGTCGGTCCATGACGAGCGACGGGACGCGCGTCCCGCGGGCCAATCGTAGCCGCGGGCTGCTGGTACTCAGGGGCCCCGGGGGCACACCGTCGTGGCGGCGCCCGTGTCCTGGCGGCGCTCCGTGTCGTAGCGGCGCCTCGCCCATCCCTAGCCCCCACCCACCCTCAGGGGGTCAGGGTAGCCGGCCAGTTGTGACGCGTTTGGGTCGAGTTCGAGTCAGTTGAAGCGCTGTTGGGCGGCTTCGAGGCCTTCTCGGGCGATCGTCTCGACTGCGTCAGCCGCTTTCGAGATGAGAGCCTCGACGTCGACCTCCGGCTCGAACTCGGACAGGACGTAGTCGGCGACCGGACGCCTGTCGCCCCGACCCGGCCGGCCGACGCCGATACGGAGCCGCAGGAACTCCTGCGAGCCAAGCGTCGACGCGATCGAGCGCAGGCCGTTGTGGCCGGCGAGCCCGCCACCCAGGCGCACCTGGAATCGACCGGACTCGAGGTCGACATCGTCGTGGACGACGAGCAGGGCTTCTGGGCGAACCTTGAAGAAGCGCGCTGCGGCGCCGACCGACTGGCCGGACACGTTCATGTAGGTCTCCGGCTTGAGCAGAGCGAGCCTCCGCTCGCCGTCGCGGACCTCCGCGAGTTGCCCCGAGAACTTGGAGCGGAACGAGCCGTCGTGCCGTCTCGCGAGCTCGTCGGCCACGCGCCAGCCGATGTTGTGGCGCGTGCGCTCGTACTCCCGACCTGGGTTGCCCAGGCCGGCCACGAGTAGATCGAGTGTCGAGGCGTGCTCGCCCCGACGGAAGAGGCGCACTACTGGTCGGACTGCTGCTGCTGCTCGCCGCCGCCACCCTCCGCGGCCTCGCCCTCGGCAGGCGCTTCGCCGTCCTCGGCGGCCTCGCCCTCCGGACCCTCCTCGCCCTCGGGCAGCTCGCCCTCTTCGAGCTCCTCGCCCTCGACCTCTTCCGGCTCGGGCTCGACGAAAACGGTCGGCATGGTCACCGTTGCGAGCACGGTTTCCTCGGGATCGTCCAGGTAGGTGACGCCTTCCTGGGTAGGCAGGTCGGCGAGGCGAAGCGTGTCGCCGATCGCCATGCCGCTGACATCGAGCTCGAGATGGTCAGGGATCTCCATCGGCAGCGCCTCGACGTTGAGATCGCGGTTCACCTGCGAGAGGACACCGCCCTCCTTCACGCCGGCGGGCTCGCCGATCAACTCGACTGCGACCTGCGTCTGAATGGGCTGGTCGAGGCGAACCTCGTGCAGATCGATGTGCGCAAGCTTGCCGCTCGGCACTTCCTGCTGGTAGTCCTTGAGCACGGCCGGGTGCGTGCTCCCCTGCCCGTCGAGGACGACGTCGAGAATCGCGTGCAGGCCGGAGTCGCCGGAAAGCGCGCGCCTGAGCTCGCGCTCGTGCACGACGAACGGATGGGGCGGCTTCCCTCGCCCGTAGAGCACGCCCGGAACAAGACCCTCGTTACGCAGGCGCCGCGAGTCGGCGGAGCCGCGCCCCTCGCGCTCCTTCACCTCGAGCTTGACTCGTTCACCGGCCATTTCGGCGGCGAAGTCTAGCTAGAGACTGGTGCTACTTCCTGATGTGCAGGTCGATCCCGAGCAGCAGGAGCGGCCAGAGGACGATCGCGAGGACCGCCGAGGCAATCCGCCGGATCGTGTCGAGGTCCTTGAAGTAGCTCTTCTGCGCGGCGACGGCGACGCCGACGACGATGTAGACGAGCCCGATGAAACTCGGTCGGAACATGGGGAGATCATCCCCTATTCCGGGATGCGGAAACAGGGGATGATTAGAACAACTGGTTCTCGCCGCCGAAGATCGCGGAGACGGAGTCGTCTTCGAAGACGTTCATGATCGTCTCTGCGAGCAGGCCTGAGATCGGCAGCACCGTCATGTTCGGCGGCCGCTTCAGCGGATCGATCGGCACCGTGTCGGTGACGACGATCCCCGTGATGCCGGAGTCCGCAAAGCGCTCCAGCGCGCCACCGGAGAACACGCCATGCGTCGCGAACACGTAGACGTCGTCGACTCCGTGCTCCTTGAGGGCGGCGACGTTCGCGAGCAGGGTGCCGCCGGTCATGATCACGTCGTCCCCGAGGATCGCGGTTTTCCCGCGGACTCGCCCCGCGATCTCGGTAACCGCGGCCGTGTCGTGCGCTGGGCGAGTCTTGTGCATGATCGCGAAGTCGGCCTCGATCATCTCGGCGAAGCGGACAGCCATCTTCGCCCGCCCCGCGTCCGGCGACACGGAAACGACGTTCTCGCCGGCGAGACCGAGATCGCGGAAGTAGCGCGCGAACAGCGGCAGAGCAGTCATGTGGTCGACCGGAATGGTGAAGAAGCCCTGGATTTGTCCCGCGTGCAAGTCCATCGTCAGCACGCGGTCGGCGCCGGCTAGCTGGATTGCGTCGGCGACCAGGCGGGCGGAGATCGGCTCACGCGGCTTGGCCTTGCGGTCTTGGCGCGCGTACGGGAAGAGAGGAATGACAGCGGTGATGCGCTTCGCCGAGGCGAGCCTGGCAGCCTGGATCATGAACAGCAGTTCCATGATGTTGCGGTCGACGGGCTCGGAGCCGGTCTGGACGATGAAGGCGTCGGCGCCCCGGATCGAGTCGACGAAGCGGCAGTACGTCTCTCCGTTCGCGAACGTCTCGAGCTCGACCTCGCCGAGCTCGATC
The DNA here is from genome assembly GCA_964591295.1 of uncultured Gaiellales bacterium. GTDB lineage: Bacteria > Actinomycetota > Thermoleophilia > Gaiellales > Gaiellaceae > VAXT01. The sequence continues at coordinate 33,641 of CAZQAG010000012.1, forward strand.
CCGAGCTGTTCGGCCATCTTGTGCGCCAGCTCCTGATGCGAGCGGCCGGAGAAGAGCATCAGCCGCTTCCACGGCCCCCGCTCGATGAAATGCTCGGGGCGCGGCACGGCGCCGGTCGAAGCGCCTTCGGCCTCCATCCCCGGCAGCTGGGCCAGCTCAGTCGTGCCGGTTTCGCCCATCGAATCCTTCCTTGTTGACCTGCTTGCTTCGGGCGATCGCGAGCGCCCCGGGCGGGACGTTCTTCGTGACGACCGAGCCCGCGGCAATCCAAGCATTGTCGCCAACCGTGACCGGAGCAACGAACACATTGTCGCTGCCGGTGTGGACGTTGCGTCCGATCTCGGTCCGGAACTTGCCCGGGCCGAGCTCCGGCCGGTAGTTGGCCGTGATCGCGCCGGCGCCGATGTTCGTGCCCTCGCCGACATCGGCGTCGCCGATGTACGACAGGTGCGGCACCTTCGCACCTTCGCCGATGTGCGAGTTCTTGATCTCCACGAATGTCCCGGCCTTCGCGCGCGCTTCGAGAACCGTTCCGGGGCGAAGGTAACAGAACGGCCCGACCGTCGCTTCCGCGCCGACGACCGCGTCGACGACGACCGCGTGAGGCCCCACCACTGCACCCGAGGCCATTCGCGTCTTGCCGCTCAAAACTGTGAACGGATGGATGGTCACGTCGGGCTCCAGCTCGACGCCGGCCTCGATCCACGTCGTCTTCGGATCGACGATCGTCACCCCCGCGAGCATGTGCGCTTCGTTGATCCGATCGCGGAGCGCTGCCGCAGCCTCCGCGAGCTCGGCGCGCGTGTTCACGCCCTCGGCCTCGTCGGGATCGGCGGCGACGTGAGCGGCGACACGCTCGCCATTCTCAACCAGATGGCGCACGGCATCGGTGAGGTACAGCTCGCCCTGCCGGTTCCTCGCGTCGAGCTGGTCGAGCGCCGGCCAGACGCGGTCGGCCGCAAAGACATAGATCGCCGAGTTGACCTCGTCCACGGCGAGCTGCTCCGGCGTCGCGTCGCCCGCCTCGACGATCTCCCGCACCGCACCATCCTCGTCCCGAATCACGCGGCCGTATTCGCGGGGGTCGGCCGGACGGAAGGAGAGGATCGTCGCGGCGGCCCCCTCCCGGTGGTGCGCGTCCAGGAGGTCGCGAAGGAGCTCGGGGCTGAGGGTCGGCGCGTCTCCGATCAGGACGAACAGGTCGCCCTCGACTCCTGCGAGTGCCCCGCGGGCGGCGGCCAGAGCGTCCCCCGTGCCTCGCGGCTCGGCTTGGACGGCGACCTCGATCCCGTCGAATGCGCCTGCGCCCTCAGGCGACGTCACGACCACGAGCGGATCGGCGCCGACCGCCCTCGCGGCCTCGATCACCCAATCCACCATCCGGCGCCCGAGCAACGGGTGAAAGTGCTTCGGCGTAGCCGAGCGCATGCGCGTGCCGAGGCCGCCGGCGAGCACGACAGCTGCGGGGTTGCTGGCGGTCATCAGTCGAGACTTGCTGGGGCGCCTGGATTCGAACCAGGGATCACGGGACCAAAACCCGTTGCCTTACCACTTGGCTACGCCCCAATGGGCTCAGTTTGCCACGCCCTCAGCGCCGGCCGGAGAAAAGGACTACGAGCGCGACGAGGGCGAGGATCACGACGACGATCAACGCGACCGACCAGAGGATGACGAGGAAGATCGGGACGAGCATGACGAGCGCCTGGGAGACCGCGGCGATCCAGGCAATCTGGCTCGCGGTGTCCGATGTGAGCCGGTTGCCCGCGCTGAAGTAGAGAACGACGACGGCGAGCGCGACGACGATCGCGATCGGCACCGAGATCACGTGGAGGACGATCAGGATGCCTTCGGTGACCGCGGTCCAGAGCGCAATCCGAAGCCGGCGCTCGCGAAGCCACCGCCCGGTCCTGCTCGTCCCGTGCTCGACGACGAGAGTGCCGCGCTCGAGCATGGCTCAACCGTACCAAGCAGGGGTCGTCAGCCAGGTCTGGCCCCGCGGCGCAAGCGCTCGACGCGCAGCCTCGGCGTCCTCCTGCGCGGCGAAGAGCCCGTAGACGATAGGGCCAGCTCCGGAGACGTCAGCGCGAAAGGCGCTGAGGGCACGTAGCTCCTCGGCAAGCGGCGAGGAGGCAAGGTCGTTCGGTGGCAGCTTCGCCAGGTCGAGCGACGTCGCTACCTCGGCAAGCGACGTGAGCAGCGTCGCGCGCCGCTCCGCAAAGCCCCGATCGCCGGACCGCCGGTCAAACGCATCGTAGACGGCTTTCGTCGAGACCTTCTTCGCGCCTGCTGGAAGGACGAGCAGGACCGAATAGTCCTGTGGTAACGCGAGAGGCGAAAGGGCGGCGCCACTCCCCAGACCAAGCTGCGGTCCCTCTCTAAGGAAGAACGGAATGTCGGTGCCGAGCGCGAGCGCCAGCTTGTGCAGCACGGTCCGACGTAGCGGATGCTCGAGCGTCTCGTTCGCCAGCCGAAGCGCTGTCGCGGCGTCGGAACTTCCGCCGCCGAGGCCAGCCGCGATGGGGATGCTCTTTTCGATGCGAACTGCCCAGTTCGGTTCGACGCCTGCTCGATTGGCCATCGCGTCTAACGCTTTCCGGACGATGGTGTCCCCCGGGAAGCCGCGGACGTCTAGACGCCGGGCCGGCTCCAGGGCAACCTGGTCGGCAAGATCGATCCGCTGGAGAACGGTCGCAACCTGATGCGCGCCGGGCGAGCGCCGCGGGCCTACGACCAGAGCGAGGTTGATCTTGGCCGGAGCCGGCGCCTCTCTCACACGAGCGCCTCGGTCAGGGCGACGAACTCGCGTGGCTCGAGCGCCTCGGCGCGGATGTCCGCCAGCCGGTCGATCGCGGCCAGCGCCTCTATCGCACGCGGTCGAAGGGCGACCCCCGACAGCTCGAGGGAGTTCGGGAGCGTCTTGCGGCGGTGCGCGAAGGCGGCTTCGACTACCTGCTTGACCTCCGCGTATGACTCCGGCAGCCCGGTCCGGCGGAAGGCGACGAGTGCCGAATCGACGTTCGGTTGCGGCCGGAAGACCGTGCGTGAAATCGGATGGAAACCGGTTCGCTCGGTCACGAGCTGGACGAGCACGGAGACGGCGCCATATGCCTTCGTGCTCGGCGCTGCGAAGAACCGGTCGGCGACCTCGCGCTGGACCATCACCGTCCAGGAGGAGACGCTCGGCAGCCCGTCGAGGCTCTCGACGACGAGCGGCGTTGCGATGTTGTACGGGAGGTTCGCGACGAGCTTGCCCGGCGGCGGCTCGAGCGCGCCGAGGTCGAAGCGAAGCGCATCGCCGAAATGGAGATCGACGTTCGTGCGACCCGCGAGCCGCTCGGCGAGATGTGGTTCGAGGGCGCGGTCGAGCTCGACGGCGTGGACGCGGGCGACCCGCTCGGCGAGGTAGTCCGTCAGGACGCCGAGCCCCGGACCGATCTCGAGGACGACATCGCCCTCGTCGAGCTCCGCGAGCCGGCCGATCACGCCGAGGATGTTCTCGTCCACCAGGAAGTGCTGGCCGAGATCCCGGTTTGGCGAGACGGGAAGCTTCACGGGAGCGAGAACGCGGCTGCGGCGTTCGAGTCGATTCGGGCTCCGAGCTCGTCGGCGTCCTCGCCGCGCGCATCCGCGAGTGCGGCGACGGTCAGCAGGACGTTCGCGGGCTCGTTGGGACGGCCCCGCCGGGCCTGGGGAGCGAGGTAGGGGCTGTCCGTCTCGGCAAGGATCCGCTCGGCCGGGACCTGCGCCGCCGATGCCCGCAGGTCGTTCGCCTTCGGGTACGTGACGTTGCCGGCAAACGAGACGTAGTAGCCGCGCTCCACCGCGGTCGCGAGGAGGCCGGGAGATGAGAAGCAGTGCATGACAACGGTGCCGCCGAAGCTCGCGAGTGCATCGGCTGTGTCCCGGTCGGCTTCGCGAGTGTGGATCACGACCGGCTTGCCGAGGTCGGAAGCGAGCTCGAGTTGGGCCTCGAACAGCTTCCGCTGCCGGTCGCGCGACGTGCTGTCCCGGTAGTAGTCGAGCCCGGTCTCCCCCACGGCGACGACACGTTCGTGGTCGAGCAGCTCGCGCAGCTCGCCGATCCGCGAGGCCTCGTGGTCGTTTGCCTGATGCGGGTCGATGCCGAGGGCGGCAAAGACCTCTTCGTGCCGCTCCGCGAGCTCGAGCGCCGCGCGGCACGAGTCGATCCCGGTGCCGACCGTGACAATCCGGTCGATGCCGACGGCGCGCGCCCGGCGGATGAGGGCCGATGGACGGTCCGCGCACGCGTCGAGGTGCGCGTGGGTGTCGATCAAGCCGCGGCCCGCTCCTCCATTCGGGCCAGCTCCTCCGCGACCACTTTCTCCGGGTCGAGCTTCTTGAAGAGCGGTTTGGGCTTCGGCAACTCGCGGCGGGCAGGCAACTCGCTCGGCGCCCAAGTTCCCTCCCAGCTCGCGTAATCGCCGGTCAGCACCTCATGCTTGTCACCTTCCTCGCCGACCTCGCGGAGCTCGAGCGGTCCGGCGATCGTTCCCTCGTATCCGAGCAGCTCGTGCAGGACCTGGGACGAGAACGGGAGGAACGGCGTGAACATCGTCTTCAGGCTGTCGATCGCCTGCAGGCTCACGTAGAGGACGGTGCCTGCCCGCTCGCGGTCGGTTTCGATCAGCGCCCAGGGCGCCTGCTCACTCGTGTATTGGTTGACGAGCGAGGCGAGCCGCATTGCCTCGGCGAGGGCAGCCTTGAAGCGGGCGGCCTCGATCGCCACGCCTACTGTTTCGAACCCGGACTCGATCTCTTCGAGCAAGCGGCGATCTTTGACCGCCAGCTCGCCCGGCTCCGGGACGGTCCCGAAGCCCCGGTTCACCGACGTGAGCGTCCGGTTGACGAGGTTGCCCCAGTTCGCAACGAGCTCGTCGTTGTTCCGGCGCGCGAACTCTGACCACGTGAAGTCGGTGTCCTGTGTCTCGGGCCCGGCGGCGGTGAGGAAGTAGCGGAGCGGATCGGGGTCGTACCGGCTGAGAAAGTCGCCGACGTCGATCGCCACGCCCCTACTGACGCTGAACTGCTTGCCCTCCATGGTCAGGAACTCGCTGGCGACGACGTCGGTCGGGAGGTTCAGCGGCCCCTTGCCCGCGCCGACGTCTCCGCCCTCGCCGTAGCCGAGCAGGATGCTCGGCCAGATGACGGTGTGGAAGACGATGTTGTCCTTGCCCATGAAGTACGAATGCTTGGCTTCTGGGACCTGCCACCATTCGCGCCAGGCGTCTGGAGTGCCTCGGTTTGCCGCCCATTCGACGGCTGCCGACAGGTAACCGATCACCGCGTCGAACCAGACGTAGATCCGCTTGTCGTCGCGCTCCGCGTACTCAGGTGGCACGGGAATCGGCACGCCCCAGTCGAGGTCGCGCGTGATCGGGCGGGGCTTTACCTCCTTGAGCAGCCCGAGGGAGAAATTCCTGACGTTCGTGCGCCATTGGGGCTGGCCCGCGATCCACTCCGTCAGCCGCTCGGCGAACGCCGGCAGGTCCAGGAAGAGGTGCTGAGTCTCCCGGAAGACGGGCGGCGTACCGTCAATCTTCGACCTCGGGTTCTTCAGGTCGATCGGGTCGAGCTGGTTGCCGCAGTTGTCGCACTGATCGCCCCGAGCCGACTCGAAGCCGCAGATCGGACAGGTCCCTTCGATGTAACGGTCGGGCAAGGTGTGGCCCGTTGCGGCGGAGAACGCCCCCAGGGTCGTCTTCTCGACGATGTGCCCGTTCTCGTAGAGGGTCTTGAAGAGGTCCTGCACGACGCGGTAGTGGTTGCGTGTCGTCGTCCGCGTGAACAGGTCGTAGGACAGGCCGAGGTTCCGGAGATCCTCGCGGATGATCCGGCTATAGCGGTCGGCAGCCTCACGCGGCGAGACTCCGTCGCGGTCGGCGGCGACCATCACGGGCGTCCCGTGCTCGTCGGTGCCGCTGACCATCAGCACTTGGTCGCCTCGCAGCCGGTGATACCGGGCGGTGATGTCGGAGGGCACGCCGAAGCCGGCGACATGGCCGAGATGGCGCGGGCCCGCTGCATAGGGCCACGCGACTGCGATCAGGATTCGCTGTGGTGGGCGGTTCGGCGAGGCTTTCCTCCGGGCCGGGCTGCGGTTCGGACATCTTACGGAGGGTCTGCCGGGCGGCCCCGGCCGGCGCAGGCATACGTGGCGCACGCCGGAGGCGGGCGGTGCCGATTCCGATCAGCGCGAGCCCGAGGCCGCCCAAGGTGGTGAGCAGCGCGGTACCCAGGGGCCCGCCGTCACCTTCGGCGCGCTGGGAACCCTCCCGCTTGCCGACGACCGGAGCGCGAGCCGGGCGAGCGCTCGGCTCTGGTTGTGCACGCGGCACGGCCTGCCTGGCAGGCGTCGTCACACGAACGCGCGAGCTTGGCGCGGGGACTGACGGTGCCGACGAATCAGCTCCGTGCCGCACGCGAGTACGCGGAGCCACGGGACGGCGCTCGGGCTCGACGCTTTGCATCAGGCGCTGCCGCGAGCTCGCCGCAGGCGGCCGCGGCCGTGTTCGGGGCGACCGCGGACGAGCGGCGGACGGAGCTCGCTTCGAGACGGTCAACGGCGCAGGACCCGACGCCGGAGGCGCGGCGAGGGGCTGAGGCTGGCTCTCCGGAGGCGGCTCGGAGACGCCCTGACGGACGGGGAGCAGCGAGAGCGGGTCGACGTACCCGTTCGGGTCGGCGGTCAGCCGCACGCCGAAATGGACGTACGGCTCCGGCCATTCGGCCTCGCCACTCGGGCCGATCGTGCCGACGACCTCGCCTTCCGCGACCGCGGTGCCGACAGGAAGTCCGATCGACCCCAGGTGAACGAGAGTGACGGAGTAACCGTCCTCGGTGCGGATCGTCAGACAGCGCCCTTCGCGCGGCAGTTGGCCGGCAAACGAAACGACCCCGGTCGTCGGCGCGCGCACCTCGACTCCCGAGGGCGCGCCGATGTCGATGCCGCGATGCTGGCCGCTTGCGTACGGGTCGCCCTCGGCGACGAAGGGCCCGAGCACCGGCCCGTCGACCGGCCATGCCCACGCGGCCGCGCGCGAAGCGTGAGCGAGCGCGAAGAGCAGCACTGCCCCCAGGACGACGATCGTGTTGCCATATCTGCAAACCACGGGGCAAGAGTATCGAGCCGATCGGCTGTTGTCAAATCTGCTTACAGCGAGGCTTTGTAGAGGCGGTTTCGAGACAGGCCGGTCAACTCACCGACGACGTCGGCTGCCTGCCTCCGCCCTGCCCCAGCCTCGACCAGCTTCGCAACCGCCACGCGCGCGTCCTCCTCGTCACCCGGGACGACCGCGGCCGCGCCGAGGACGAGCGTGATCTCGCCCTTCGGTGCCTCGGTGACCTGGGCGGCAACCTCCGCGGCGGTTCCGCGGATCACCTCCTCGAAGCGCTTCGTCAGCTCTCGACAGACCGCAACCTGCCGCTCCGGCATCGCCTCGGCTAGCGACGCGAGGGTCGCGGGCAACCGGCGCGGCGACTCGAACGCGACGACCGGATGCGGCCAGCGCGAGAGCTCCTCCCAGAGAGCCGTCCGCGCCTTCTCGCCGCGCGGCAGGTACCCGACGAACTGGAACCGCTCGCCAACAAGCCCGCTCGCGACGAGCGCGGTCTCGACCGCGGAGGGCCCGGGCAGGACGGTCACCTGTACGCCCGCCTCGAGCGCCGCGGAGATGAGCCGCGCGCCGGGATCGCTCACACCCGGCAGGCCCGCGTCGCTCGTCAGCGCGACTTTCTCGCCGGCCTCGAGCCGCGGCAGCATCTGGGTCGTCCGTTCGGCCTCGTTGTGCTCGTGGTAGCTGACCAGGCGCGCTTCGATCCCGTGGCGATCGAGCAGGATCCGCGTCCGCCGCGTGTCCTCGCAGAGAACGACGTCGGCCTCGGCGAGCTCACGCAGGAGCCGGAGCGTGACGTCCTCGAGGTTCCCGATCGGCGTCGCGCAGACTGCGAGCGACACTATTCGAGGGCCTCGAACGCGACGAAGCCGGCTCCGACGAGCCCCGCGTCGGGCCCGAGCTCGGCCGGGACGATGCGAACAAGGTCTCTGCCGGGCCGGAGCGCCTCCTGCGCGACGACCTCGCGTGCAGAGTCGAGCAGCAGGTCGAGCGCGCTCGAGAAGCCGCCGCCGATGACGACGAGCTCGGGGTCGAAGATGTTGACGAGGCTGCCGATCCCGGCGCCGAGCCGGCGCCCGATCTCGTGCATCGCGTCCAACGCCGCGTCATTCCCCTCGCGCGCCGCCCCAACGAGGTCGCGCGCCTTCGAGCCCTCGCCGAGGATCTCCTCCGCCACCCGGTCGGCCGCGCGCCCTGACGCGTACTGCTCGAAATGACCGTGTCCGTCACACCCGCGCCCGCAGGGCTCGCCCCCGTAGTCGATGACCATGTGGCCGAGCTCCGCGCCCGCGCCGACGGAACCGCGGTAGGGCTTGCCGCCGAGGATGAGGCCACCGCCGATTCCCGTTCCGAGCGTCAGCATGACCATGTCGCTGGCGCCCCTCCCGGCCCCGATCCTCCACTCCGCGATCGTCGCGGCATTCGCGTCGTTGTCGATCCCGACCGGAAGCGAGAAGCGCTCGCTCATGCGCTCGCGAATGCTGACGTCCGCGAGCGGGATGTTGACCGACGACACGACGCGCCCGGAGCGTTGGTCGACCGTCGAGGGGACCCCGAACCCGAGCGCGGAGACGTCGTCGCCCACCAGCTCTTCGATGGCTCCGTCGAGGCCTGCGAGGAACTCTTCCTGCGAGGCGACCGGAGTCGGTAGCTCGAGCCGGCGCGCGATCCGGCCCTCGCGATCGACGACACCGGCCGCGATCTTCGTCCCGCCCACGTCGACACCGATCGTCCGCTCGGCAGCCACGTGGCTACGATACGCCGCCGAATGGCCCAGGGAGAAAAGCCCTACCGCGTCTACCGTGGCGGGCGCGTGAAGGGCCGGGTGCCGACGCTGCCCAAACCCGAGCGCGCTCCGGCCCGAACCGACCGGAAACCCTTCCGCTTCAAGGGCCCGGGGCCGAAGGCTGTAAAGGCGAAAGGGAGGGCCAACTGGCGCCGCCGCATCCTCGTCGGCGTCATCCTGCTCTTCGTCCTCCTGCTCGTCTGGGGCGTCACCAGCTATCTCGCGCTCCGCACCGGCGCGAAGGCCGCGAATGAGCGTCTGTCGTCGTCGGCCAAGGCTGCCCTCGTGCCCCAGAGCGGCCTCATGCTCTCGCACCCATCCGTGATCCTGCTCCTGGGCACCGACCACTCGTCACGGATCAGGGAGCGGACGGGGTTCCGGCGCGCCGACTCGATCATGCTCCTGCGCACCGACCCCGGGAAGGGTCGCCTGAACTACCTCTCGATCCCGCGCGACTTGCGTGTGGAGGTCCCCGGCTACGGCTTCGAGAAGATCAACTCGGCCTTCCAGATCGGGGGCGCCTCACTGGCCATCCGGACGGTGCGCTCGTTCACGGGGATCGAGGTCAACCACGTCGTGATCGTGGACTTCGACGCCTTCACGAAGGTGATCGACAAGGTCGGGGGCGTGGACATCGACGTTCCCGGCCCGGTCCTGTCGAACAAGTTCGACTGCCCCTACAAGACCCAGGAACGCTGCGACCGGTGGCAGGGTTGGCGATTCGCGAAGGGCCGGCAGCACATGAACGGGGTGCGGGCCCGGGTCTACTCGCGGATCCGGGAGAACAAGCTGAACCCCGCCGAGAGCGACATCACCCGCACGGAGCGCCAGCAGGCTGTGATCCAGGCATTGCTCTCGAGGCTCACGAGCCCCGGGGTGCTCGTCAAGCTTCCCTTCATCGGCGATGACGTCATGAGCCCGCTCACGACGGACCTCTCCGCGGGCGAGTTGATTCAGTTCGCGCTCGTGAAGAAGCGGAGCGGCAACGAGCGCCGTTGTCGGCTCGGCGGCACACCCTCCGGTTTCGGCTACCTCGTCACGGACGAAGAGGCTCGGCGCACGATCGCCACGTTTCTCGGCCGCTCGGCCCCGCAGCCGCCCTTGCCGGGCTCGGCGTACGGCTCCGGCTGTCGCTCCTAAAAGCTGAGGGGGGCCGCGGTACCCGCGCCGGTCACGTTCGTGCCGGCGGCGTCCTTCTGACCCGCGCCTCCTCAGACTTAGCAACAGTCTGTTGCAAAGTCTCGAAGGCGAGGGCTCACGACCCTGACCCGGGCCTCTAGCGAGCCCGGGACCATTCGGTCGCGGCATGGGCGGGCTCGTCGATCCGCTGTTCCTCGCCAGGCGTGTCTTAGTCGCACAAAGTGCGAAGCACTTTTTGCGAGTCCCGGGCCCGTGGCCCGGGACCAAGTCACTTGGGCTGTTCGTGGTGGGCGAAAGCGTCCTGGCGTCGCTTTCGTTCGGGGTCGCCGCGGTACCCGCGCTGGTCACGTTCGTGGCCGGCGGCGTCCTTCTGACCCGCGCCTCCTGAGACTTAGCAACAGTCTGTTGCAAAGTCTCGAAGGCGAGGGCTCACGACCCTGTCCCGGGCCTCTAGCGAGCCCGGGACCATTCGGTCGCGGCATGGGCAGGCCCGTCGATCCGCTGTTCCTCGCCAGGCGTGTCTTAGTCGCAGAAAGTGCGAAGCACTTTTTGCGAGTCCCGGGCCCGTGGCCCGGGACCAATGACGTAGACACGAGCGCCCCGATCGCGTTTACTTCCCCGGTCGTCAGAACCTTCATAGGAGGCCAGGAATGAAGAGACTGCTTCTTCTCGCGCTGTGCGCGTGTCTCGCCGCGGTCGCGTCCTCGACCGCAGGTGAGGTCCGCGCTGCCAAGGATCCCGTCGCGGGTTCCTACATCGTCGTCTTCAAAGCCGACGCCGTTCGTGCCGAGGCCGAGGCTCCCTCGCAGCGGCCGCTGGTCGCGGCTGCCGCTCGGGAGCTTGCGCGGGCACACAACGGCGACGTCACCTTCGTCTACCAGCACGCGCTGAAGGGCTTCGCCGTTCGGTTGCCGTCGGATCGGGCCGAGGCGCTGGGCAGCAATCCGCGCGTCGCCTACGTCGAGCCCGACCAGGTCGTCCACGCCTTTCCGACGCAGACTCCAGCGACGTGGGGGCTCGATCGGATCGACCAACGCGATCTGCCCCTCAACAACACCTACAACTACAACCAGACGGGACAGGGCGTTCACGCGTACATCATCGACACCGGAGTCCGCGGAACCCACCAGCAATTCACCGGCAGGATGGGCAACGGCGCCGATTTCGTCGGCGACGGGCAGGGCACGAACGACTGCAACGGCCATGGCACCCATGTCGCCGGCACGACCGGCGGCACGACGTACGGTGTGGCCAAGCAGGTCACGATCCACCCGGTGCGTGTCCTCAACTGTCAGGGCTCGGGGACGAATTCGGGCGTGATCGCGGGAGTCGACTGGGTCAGGGCGAATCGCGTCTCTCCCGCCGTGGCGAACATGAGCCTCGGCGGCGGAGCGAGCTCCGCGCTCGATAGCGCCGTCAACAACTCGATCAACGCCGGTGTCAGCTACGCGGTCGCAGCGGGCAATTCGAACGCCAACGCGTGCAACTACTCCCCCGCCCGTGCTGCGGCCGCAAACACCGTCGGTTCGACAACGAGCAGCGACGCTCGCTCCTCGTTCTCCAACTACGGGACGTGCCTGGACATCTTCGCGCCCGGCTCGAGCATCACCTCGGCCTGGAGCACCAGCAACACCGCGACGAACACCATCAGCGGAACCTCGATGGCCTCGCCGCACGTTGCCGGCGCGATCGCTCTCTACCTCCAGACGAACCCCGGCGCATCGCCCGCGATCGTGACACAGGCACTCATCGCCAACTCGACGCCGAACAAGGTCACGAGTCCCGGCACGGGCTCTCCCAACCGGCTGCTGTACTCGCTCTTTGGGGGCGGGCCGCCACCGCCGCCGCCTCCCCCGCCTCCGCCACCGGGGCCACCGCCGCCTCCGCCACCCGGGCCGCCGCCGCCTCCGCCGCCCGGCGGTGAGCTGATCGTCAACGGCGGGTTCGAAGGATCAGCCTCGCCGTGGTCGCTGTTCGGTAATGCGTACTGGTCGACCGGCGGCTACCACCACTCGGGCACCAGTTACAGCATCCTCGGGGCCTACAACTACGCGAGCGGCCGCGAGTACCAGACGGTGAGCATCCCGTCGAGCCATCCGGCGAACTACAGCTTCTGGCTCAACGTCACGACGAGCGAGGCCTGCTGTACCCCGTATGACTACCTCTACGCCGAGGTGAGGAATACGGCGGGAACGCTGCTCGGAACGCTGGCCACGTACACGAACGCCAACTCCGGGCCTCCGGGCAGCTACTCCCAGAAGTCATTCAGCCTCGCGAGCTGGCGTGGACAGACGGTACGCGTCCAGTTCCGCGCAACGACCGACGTCAGCCTTCCGACGAGCTTCCGGATCGACGACGTCTCCCTGAGGTAAGGGCTGTTCGAGGGCGGGCGGCCCAGCGCCGTCCGCCCTTCCTTCTCAGCTTTCGGCGACCTTCTTGACGTTCTTTTCCTTCTTGTCGCCCTTATCTGCCTTCTCGGAGCCTGAGTCGCCCGGCTTCTCGCCGTCTTTGGACGGCTTGCGCGCCGTGCCTCCCTTGCCGTAGTCCGTCGAGTAGAAGCCCGAGCCCTTGAAGTGCACCGCCACCGGGTAGAGCACGCGTTGCAAAGGGCCTTCGCCGCAGACCTCGCACACCTCCGGCGGCGAGTCCGACATCTTCTGGAACAGCTCGAAGACGTGTCCCTTCGGACACTTGTACTCGTAGATCGGCACTCAGCCGAAGGCTAGCAACGCCCCAGGAGGTGTTAGTTTCCCGGACCCCGCTCCCAGTGCGGGATTCCGCCCATTTTGGCGTCCACGGCAGCGACTCGTTGGTTCCCGCTCGGAGTAGCGGCGTGCGCCTTCGGGCTCGCGGCGTTCTTCCTCATCTGCCTGCGAACCTGGCCGCCCCACGAGGACGAGACGCTCGCCCTCTTCGTCGGCCGGGACTCGCTCGGCGGGCTCCTGCACACCGTCCACGCCGAGCGCGGCGGCGCGCCGCTCCACTTCCTCTTCGCGTGGGTCGTCGCTCACCTCGGCGGCGGCCTGACGGCGCTGCGCCTGGTCTCGGCGCTGGCCGCCGTGGCGAGCGTCCCGGTGCTGGCGATGCTCGCGGTGCGCCTCGCCGGCCGGCAGGTCGCGCTCGTGGCCACCGCGCTCGCCTCGGCCAGTTGGCTCATGCTCTTCCACGGCGTTTTCGGGCGCATGTACAGCCTCTTCCTGCTCACGAGCGCGCTCTCGTACCTTGCGCTTCTCGTCGCGGTGGAGCGCGGCGACCGCGGCCGATGGGCACTGTGGGCGCTCGCTGTGCTTGCCGCAATCGCGAGCCATCCGTACGGGGCTCTCGTCTTCGCGTCTCAGGCCGTCTTCGTTCTCGCGCGCGCGAGAACGAAGAGTGCGTGTTCCGCACTGGCGGTGGTCGCGCTCGCTGCGACGCCGTTCTGGCTCACCGACCGGGTGCTTGCGGACCGTCTCGACGCCGGCGCCGAGGGCGGGGACCGCCTGCCGGTGCTCGGCTACCTGGCCGACGCCGCGGGCGATGCGTCGTCCGGATTCCTTGCCGCGCTCGTCCCGATCCTGGCTCTTGCGGCGCTCGGCTGGTGGCGGCTGCCGGCCCGGTTCCTCGTCGCGTGCGTCTTCGTCCTGCCCGCGCTCTTGCTCGGGGTGGCCCGCTTCGGGGATGCGGCGTCGCCCGAGTCGCGGCACCTGATCTTCGCTCTTCCTTTCTTCAGCACCGCGCTCGCCGCCGGGCTCGTCGCCCTCTTCCGCCGGCGGCTGTTGATCGCCGCCGCTCTCGTCCTGCTCCTCGTCGCCGAGGTCGGCTGGGCCTGGCACCGGACACCAGCGCTCTTTGAAGGCGAGCCTCGAGGCCGGATCGAAGCGCGGCAGGCGGCGTCCGCTTGGCTCGCGACGAGTGCACGGCCGGACGACCTCCTCTTCGGCTACGACCCGGTCTTCCTGGGCGCCTGGGAGCGGGACCGCAGCTTTCCGGAGACCGTGGTCCCGCGCGCGGACGCGAAGCTCGCGCTCTCAGAGCTCCGCTCGGCGGGATCGCTGGGCCGGGGCGTCTGGGTGCTCGACGCGGGCGACAACAACAACCGCCCTCCGCGCTCGACGATCGATCTACGGCTCCCGGAGCCAACGCGGGCCTTCGAGGGGCAGGTCTTCGGCCCCTACCTCGTGCTCAGAACGCGGGAGCCCACCCGGACTCCGGCTCGCTATCTCACGTTCGCGGCCGGCGCGATGAGCCTCGGCACGCAGCTCGGCATCGTCGACGCCGGTGGCAACCTGCGCACGATCCTGATCGCGCAGGATCGGCTCGGCTAGCCCTCGCGCCGCTCTTTCTCGACGGTCTCCCGGTAGCAGGGCGCGTCCTCGAAGGCGGCGAGACCGGCCGGCGCGGCAGCCCGCCGAGTCATTCCGCGCCGCCGACGCACGGTCGCGAGGACGGCCGCCGAGGCGCCGAGAAGGCCGCCGAGCACGAACGAGCGCATCCGGCTCCGCCTCTGCTCGTCATCGTGCACGGTCCAAGCGTAGTCGTCGCTCGGCGCCCTCGGCGACGTCGATTCCCAGCTTGTAGTAGCCGGCGAGCGCGGGGTCGTACGGCGCCACGGTCGCGGTTCGGGCCTCGCGTAGGAGAGTTGAGATGGCGGCGGCGATCGCCGGCCGGTCGCCGATCGGGCCCGGGCGGCGAAGGATGAGCCAGCCACCGATCCGCTCCGCTTGCGGGTTCAGCAGGTCGAGCCGTACCTGCGTGTCCGCGAGGGGGACAGCGACGAAGACGGTGCCTGCCGGGACCTCTACCCGGCGGATCGCGCTGGCGAGGAGCCCAGGCTGCGCGCGGGGAAGCGCGGTCGCCTCCCCGGCCGCCGGCAGAGCGGCGAGGTGCAGGGCAGAGAACGGAAACAGCACATCGCCCGGACGGATCTGGGCGCGCAGTCGGGCCGCCGGCGCAGCGAGCTCCTGCTCTGCCCCCATACCGGCCGGGAACGTGAGGTCCCGCGGATCGTGGACTCCCGTCGACGCGAACGCCGCCGCCAGCGCGAGCAACCCCAGCGCGGCGGCCTGAACCGGAGCCCTGGCCCGGCCGAGCAGACGGGCCGCGCCGAGGCCGGCCGTGGCTGCCCACAGCGGCAGCGCATAGATCAGATGCCGCGGCGAGAGGTCGGGAGACGAACTGCTCTGCACCGTCAGGAAGAGAAGCGGCGGCGCGAACAGCCAGAGGCCCAGGAGCACGGCGACGGGCGGACGCTCGCGGACGAGCGCATTGAGCCCGACGGCAGCGAGGGCTAGGAAGAGGACGAGTGCGAGCCCCGATCCGCCGGCCGAGCCGCGCACTACGAGCTCGAGCTGGTGCCACGTCTCTCCCGGCCCGGCGAGCGAGCTGCCCTGCCCGCCGACGTCGAACCGGGACGCAAGGCGCAGGTCGACGAAGGCGAACGGAAGCATGGCCACGCCGACCGCGAGCACAGGCAGCGCGGGCTTCAGCGGCCGCCCTCGCCAGAAGAAGAGCGCGATCGCCGCCTCGGCCAGTACCGCAATGCCCCCGTATGGATGCGCGGCCGGGAGCAGCCAGGCTGCGAGCGCGGCGGCGAACGCGGCACCTCCGGTGCGTCGTTCGAGGGCCCGTACGAAGAGGACCGCCGCGAGACCGCCCGCGAACGCAAGGAGGGCATACATCCGGCCGACGGTGCCGTAAATCGTGAGCAATCCTGAAGTCGCGCCGGCGATCGCGGCCCCGGCGCCTGCGACCGGACCGCCGAGACGGCGCCCGAGCTCGAAGCAAGTCAGGGCCGCGCCGAGCGCAAGCACCACCGAGAGCCAACGCAGAGCGTCGGCCGACGAGTCGAACGCGAGCACGACATGCGCGAGCAGGAAGTGCAGCGGTGCGCCACCGCGATCCCAGACCACGGTCCCGAGCAGCTCTGCGAGCGGACGAGCCCCGATCAACCCGGCCACGGCCTCGTCCTCGACGAGCGGCTTCTCGTGGACGTCGCGTGCAAGGCGAAATGCGAACAGCCCGAACGCCAGCGCCGCGGGCGTAAGGACGAGCGCCTGTTCGAGACGGCGGCGTGGCATGAAACGATCCTAGGCGTGCGCATCTGCACCCTCGGCGACCTACTGCTCGACGTGATCGTCCGGACAAGCGGCTCCGCGAAGCCCGAAGAGGAAGGGAACGCCGAGACGCGGGTCGGGGCCGGCGGGCAGGCCGCGAACGTCGCCGCCTGGGCCGCCGCGTTCGGAGCGGAGGCGCATTTCGTCGGCAAGCGCGGATCCGACGTCGTCGGCGAGCTGGCCGCCAACGAGCTCGCGGCCCGTGGCGTCGAGTTGCACGGGCCAATCGAGGATGGTGCAAACGGCGTCGTCGTCTCGCTGGTCACGCCGGACGGAGCGCGGACGATGCTCTCCGACCGGGGGGTCGCTCCCGGCCTGCGCGCAGAAGATCTCGACGTGCGCTGGTTCGGAGGGTGCGAGTGGCTCTTCCTCTCGGGCTACTCGCTCTTGCGCGCGCCGATCGAGGAGGCCGCCGCGAAGGCTGCCGGCGCCGTCCAGGCGCAGGGAGGCCGCATCAGCGTGGATCTCGCTACGGCGTCCGGGATCACCGCGTATGGACCGGAGCGCCTGCTGAACCGCCTCGAGCTGCTGCGGCCGGAGCTGGTGTTCGGGAACGAAGGGGAGCTCGCCGCGGTCGGCGGGGAGACTCCGGGCACGCTCGTCCTCAAGCGCGGCGCGGAGGGATTCGCCGTGGGCGATCAGGTATACGAGGCGATCGACACGGAGGTCGTCGACACGACGGGCGCGGGCGACGCGCTTGCGGCCGGCTACCTCGTCGGCGGCCCGGAGCTCGCAGCGCAGGCGGCTGCCCGCTGTGTCGCCCAGCTCGGAGCGATGCCGTGATCCAGATTGCCCGCGAGGTCGCGGATGCCCTCGGGCGCCGGGCTCCCGTGGTCGCGCTCGAGACGACCCTCGTCGCGCACGGCTTTCCGCCCGGCGAGGGAATCGCGGTAGGGCTGGAAGCCGACAGCCGAATTCGAGAGGCCGGCGCAACGCCCGCGACCGTCGGCGTCCTCGACGGCGCCGTCCGGGTCGGCCTGGCCCCTGGCGAGCTGGAGCGCTTCACCAGCGAGGCGCGCAAGGTCGGGCCGCGCGACCTTGCGGCCTGCGCCGTCCAGGGTGCCGTCGGGGCGACCACCGTGGGCGGGACTCTTGCCGCCTGCCGCGTAGCCGGGATCGGGTTCATGGCAACCGGGGGAATCGGCGGCGTCCATCGCGGGGAACGGCTGGATGTCTCCGCCGACCTCGGGGAACTGGCGAGGACGGAGGCGCTCGTCGTCTGCTCGGGAGTGAAGTCGCTTCTCGACGTGCCGGCGACCGCCGAGCTGCTGGAGACGCTCGGCGTGCCGGTGCTCGGCTTCCGCACGGACGAGCTACCGCTCTTCTACACGGCTCGCGGCGGCCCGCCTGTCCCAGCGCGGGTCGAGAGCGCCGAGGAGGCGGCTCAGGTCGCCCGGGCGCACTGGCAGCTCGGGCGCCACTCGGCGCTCGTCCTTGCGAGGCCGCCGGACGACGGCCTCGACGACGTGGAGCCGCTGATCGAGCAGGCGCTCGCGGCCGCCGAGGACCAGGGCCTCACCGGGCCGGCGGTCACGCCGTTCGTCCTCTCGTTCCTGCACGAAGCAAGCGGTGGCCGTACGCTGCGCGTGAACCGCGAGCTCGTCCTCGCGAACGCCAAGCTCGCCGCCGAGGTAGCCGTCGCCTACAGGAGCTGACCAGCCATGTCCAATTGCCGCCTCAGGGCCATGTCCGGTGCCTGGCACCGGGCATGTCTCGAAAGGAGCAGCGCCCGATTGAGCCCGAGCCAATCGCGCCGAAGTCCCTAGACCGCTCAAGACCTGTCCGGTGCCAGGCACCGCACATGTTCTGATTGGACATGGCTAGCCGATCGCCGTGAGGAGCTCCTCGATGGAGAGCGCAGTAAGCGTCTGAAGCTTCGCGCTCCCCCGGGCGCCGAGCGCGATCGAGACGCGTGCGATCGTCGCCGAGTCAGGCGCCTCGACGACGTTCACGAAATCGAACGGCCCGAGCGTTGCCCACTGGTGGAGCACCTTCGCGCCGAGCTCCTCGACGTCACGATTCACCTCGCGCAACCGGTCCGGGTTCGATTTCAGCGTCTGGACGCCCTGCGCGGTCAGACTTGTCAGCATGATGTAGACGGGCATCGCGCCTCCTTCGTCGTGGGGAGCCCGACTCTAACCGGGCCTCCTGGTCGAAATACAGGAGTGCGGAGCCGAGGAAGAGGAGCGGCGAGAGCACGAGGTCGGCAAGGAAGGACGCTGTCCGCAGCGTGTTTTCCGCCTGCCCGTGCAGGAGGAAGAGCAGCGCGCTACGGCTGACGAAGTAGACGATGACGAGCGTCGCCAGCGACCCGAGCGCGTGCATGTAGTCCGCACCCGCGAGGCGGCGGGCTTCTCGCAACGCATCCCGGATGCCTCGGCGCTCCAGGAGCGCCGCGGGAACCGCGAGCCCCGTGAAGGCGAGCCAGGCCAGCGCAGGCAGGATGAAGATCCAGACGAGCATGCCAACCGGCAAGAAGACGATGACGCCGACCGCGAAAGCGGTCAGGAACGTCCGGCGCGTCGGACGCGTCTCGGAAGCCAGCGCGCAAGCGCCGATGTAGGCCAGCGTGAAGAACGGAGCGGCGATGATGAGCAGCGCGCCCTGCATCTCGGTCCCGTGGCCGATCGCGAGCTGGTTGAAAGCCGCCACGACGATGCCGAGCACGAGCGACGGAAAGAACCGGCCCCGGTAGAGCCGGATCGTCTCGGCCACGAGTTGGCCAACCGTGCGGTGGGCGGGCGAGAACTCGGATGCAGCTGTGGACACAGTCGGACCGTATCCTCCTCCCCGGCGTCGGCGGGGCTTGCCTACCTCGGCCCGCTCGGCGAGGCACTCGGCGGCGCGACGCTCGTGACGTCGCTCGGGGGCCCGTCGTTCACGACTCTCGAGCAGTCGAGCTGTACGGGAGTGCCGGCGATCCCGGCACCCCCGCCTCTCACAGCGGCCGCCTGGCGTCGGCAGAGTCCAGGAGGCTAGGCGCGGCCGATCAAGCGAAGCGGAAGGCGTAGAAGGCGGCGTCGCCGCTCGCGGCGCTCGTCCTCCGCTCGCCAGCGTGCTTTCAACCGCTCGTACATGGCTTCGAACTCAACCCGGTTTCGAGCCCACTCAGCCCTCAAGGCCCGCCGCTCCTCAGGACTCATCTTCCCAGGCATCGCCTTCCTCCTCACCAAGCAAGAGATCGAGCTTCGAATCGATGGTCATCAGCATTCGAATGGTGCCATCAACGAGTTTCGCGATCGATCGCGGCTTCCTCTCGTCGCGACATCTCGACATCCTCGGGACTGCTTGGATGACGCGCAAGGTGGCCAAGAAGGACTAGGCCGCCGCGGGCTCCGCGGCCTTTGCCTTCTCGAACACGAGCTTGCCGTCCTCGACGTCGGCGCGCACTGTGTCGCCCTCGGTGAACTCACCTTCGAGGAGTCTCAGCGCGAGCGGGTTCTCGACCAGCCGCTGGATCGCGCGCTTCAGTGGCCTCGCTCCGTAGGTCGGGTCCCAGCCCGCCTCGGCGAGGTGCTCCTTCGCGGCGCCCGTCAGCTCGAGCTGAAGCCCGCGCTCGGCCAGCCGCACTCGCAGCCGCTCGAGCTGCAGCTCCACGATCTCGCCGATCTGCTCACGCGTCAGCGGCGCGAACTCGACGATCTCGTCGATCCGGTTCAGGAACTCGGGCCGGAAGGTCTCGCGCATCGCCTCTTCCGAGCGCACGTTCGAGGTCATGATCAGGACGGTGTTGCGGAAGTCGACTGTGCGGCCCTGCCCGTCGGTCAGGCGCCCGTCGTCGAGCACTCCGAGCAGGATGTTGAACACCTCCGGGTGCGCCTTCTCGATCTCGTCGAGCAGGACGACCGAATACGGGCGGCGGCGTACGGCCTCGGTCAGCTGGCCGCCCTCCTCGAAGCCGACGTAGCCGGGCGGGGCGCCGACGAGGCGCGACACCGTGTGCTTCTCCTGATACTCGGACATGTCGAGGCGGACCATGGCCCGCTCGTCGTC